>WQYW01000126.1 GCA_009781045.1 Alphaproteobacteria bacterium | reverse complement strand
GCGGACCTTGTCGTCGTCGACATCGTCCTCAAGAATGTCCTCGATCATGTCATGGACATCGTCCTGTGAATAGAACCCGGACCACACCCATTGCCGGACGGTGTCGATGGCGTATTGCTCATTGTCGTTCATGGTTTCTCTCTTGCGACCCCGCGCTTGCAAACGCCGAGCGTGGAGCAGGCCCAGCGCTGCGATCGGTTCTGCGTTAAGCTGCGACAGCCGCATCCCGCGTCACGGGTTTGACGGTTCCCATTTTTCATTTTTGGCTCCGTTACCGCAGTTCTTTCGCCGCGACAACCGCGAAGGGCTTGTGATGGCTTGTGAAGGGCGCTTGCCTGTCCTCCTTCCGGAGAACGTGAATTGAGCGCGCGCGACAGGGGCGGACGTGGCGGCGATATCCGCCGCCGTCCGCCCCGTCGCTTCAAAAAGAATATCAGTCGGCCTGTAAGCCGGGTTCTGTAGGGTCCGCGACGGCTCATCGCCAGCGCGGGCGTGACGGCCATTCCTCTGGGACAATGCTTGCGCATTGCCTCAAGCAACCTACCCGGACGCGAGGCTTGACAACTGCCCTGCAGCGCGGACCTTCAAGGCTTTCGCCTTCGGCGAACCGCACTGACCCGCGTCCCTATTCGGTCTTGCTCCCGGTGGGGTTTACCATGCCGGTTCCGTTGCCGGAGCCGCGGTGCGCTCTTACCGCACCTTTTCACCCTTACCCGGCTCGAAGAGCCGGGCGGTTCTGTCTCTGTGGCACTTTCCCTGGGGTCGCCCCCGCCGGACGTTATCCGGCACCGCATGTCAAGGGAGCCCGGACTTTCCTCCCCGGCAACCTTTCGGTCGTAGCAGGGGCGGCCGTCCGGCCGACTGATGAGAAGAGGCTTTGGGCAATTGTGCGGGCACTGTCAAGGGTTGCGGAAACCCAATTGCGGGCGGAATCGGAAACCGCGGAGGCTGAGGGGCTCGTGAGTTCGAGACAGATGCGTCGCGGTACAGACGGGCTTAAAGGAGTCGGAAGAGACAGGTGCGTCGCGGACCGAACCTTGGCCAGGCGGGCGAAGGTGGTGAAGGGCGCGGAGAAAAACGGGCCGCCCATGCCTGGTGCAACGACGCAACGACACACGCCTTTGACCGGGAAAGGCGCTCAATCGAGTCGGACGCCTGCAATTGCGCAATTGCAGGGACAGTTCCTGAAATGTTCCAGGTGTGGTATGAATCCTGATAACGACTGTGTCGGTTTCAGAAAGTTGCCAGGAGCTTGTCGGATTTGGCGAATTCTCGACACAAGGAGAACAAAATGCCCAGGCGTTGACGTTTCCGTTTCAGTTTCGTCCTGCTACAGACTCCTGGTCGGCCGTGTCTTTGATTTGTGTGGGCTTGCTGGACGGCTTCGCGCTGCCGCAATGGGGAAGAGAGGCGTGGTTGAATGCCGACAATTTCAATGACTCGGACGACTGGAGATCAATGCAGAGAACGACGAATGACACGGGAGGCCCACAGCGAAGAGGGGAACCCAGGGACAGGGCACCAATGAACGAGTCTGGTGGCTCCACAGCGAACAGCCGGGTAACCGCCCTTATCGATGATCTGAGGGCGCTCCCAGCTGAAATGCCATGGGTGGAATTCAAACAGGACAATCGCGATCCAAAGATGATCGGGCGTCTGATTTCGGCTTTGTCGAATGCCGCCCGATTGGCGGATCAGCATTTCGCCTATTTGCTATGGGGGATCCGCGATGGAAACCATGCTGTTACAGGAACCACATTCGAACCGAGCGCCGAGATCGAGCAGAGTCAAACTTTGGAATTCTGGCTCTCGCAGCGTCTGCAACCCGCTATCGCTTTCCGTTTCAGGGCGGTCGAGTATCGTGACAAAAGCTGGTCTTGCTGGAAATTCCTGCCGCTGCACCGAGCCCGGTCGAATTTGAACGATTTGCCTATATTCGAATCGGGAGCGCAACGCCTCGTCTTTCCGATTATCCTGAACGTCTTCGCACGCTTTGGGCAAAGCTGCAACCTTATGCGTGGGAGAGTGAAATTGCGCTGCAGTTCGTCACAAGCGACGAGGTTCTGGCTCGGTTGGATTACACGAGCTATTTCGACCTTACCAGGAAGCCGCTTCCGGATAACCGGGCGGGAATTCTTGATCGCTTGAGTTCCGACAGGCTCATCAGTGCGGATGCCGGAGGGCGCTGGAATATCACCAACCTTGCTGCAATTTTGTTCGCTAAAGAATTGACTGATTTCCCCTCTCCGATTGCGCGAAAGGCGGTTCGTTTCGTCGCTTATGGAGGCCGAAACCGCGCCGAAAGAGTAACGCATCGGAAAGATAGCAATAAGGGATATGGCACCGGCTTTGAAAGCCTGCTGGCTTATGTTGGTGGGGTGCTGCAACATCGAGAATCGATCGGGGAAGCCCTTCGCGAGGAGCATCCCGTTTATCCGGCACTTGCGATACGCGAACTGGTTGCCAATGCTTTGATCCATCAGGACATGACGATCACGGGGGCGGGTCCGACGATTGAATTGTTTCAGGATCGTCTCGAGATCACGAATCCCGGGCAGCCGCTGGTTAATCCTGACCGCTTCCTTGATTCACCACCGCGGTCCCGCAATGAAGCCCTCGCGGCTCTGATGCGGCGTATGGGGATGTGCGAAAAACAGGGTACAGGAATCGACAAGGTAATTGTTGCTGTAGAGTTGCATCAGCTGCCGCCTCCTGATTTTCGAGCGGAAAGCAATGCTGTGCAGGCGGTGCTGTTTGCGGCGCGGCGGTTCTCCGAGATGACAAGTGAGGAAAGGATTCGCGCGTGTTACCAGCATGCGTCACTGAAATATGTCAGCGGTCAGCGAATGACGAATGCGACACTTTGCGAGAGATTTGGCATCCTGCCGCAAAATTCAGCGCAGGCCTCCCGAGTCATTCGCCTGGCCGTGGATGCCGACCTGGTGCGGGTGGCGGATCCTGGGCTGCCTCGTGCCGGGTATGTGCCGTTCTGGGCCTGAGATCCCACAGGAGTTGCCGGATGGTGTGTTTGCCGGGGAAGGTGGTGGTGGGTGTCGGCGTGTCGATGGTGGGAAATTGCCGTTTGAATTTTGAACTACTTCTTCTTGATCGTGTTTTGATTTTAGCGCTGAAAAGTGGGGCGCGCGTGCCATGAAACATCAAATATATCAATGTGTTGACTTGCTTGTGGCGGAGAATTTGTGACATCGGGGGGTGACAGGAGCCGGCCGGCGGCAGTCGGGCGGGGGAAGGCAAACCATCTGCGGAAGTTCCAGGCGCCCGGCAGGTGCTGGGCGTCTGGTTCTAACATCCTGAATCTATTTGAGAAAGATGTGATGGCGCCGAGCGTCCAACCTCGCCAATGGGATCGTGTCTCGTGGAGGTGGGCTTTGAGAATCGTCGGCGGATTGATGGCAGTTCTGGCGGCTGTGTTCGGAAATGGTCGCTTGAACTACGTCTTCTTGATCGTGTTTTGATTTTAGCGCTGAAAAGTTGGTGTCTAACCGAAAAACATAAATTGTATCAATGTCATAATCTGTTTTTTTGGCTTGAAATTTCCGATATCGGGGTTTGACAGGAGACAGGAGGTGAACGGCGGTCGGGGGCGCACAGGCAACCATTTGCGGAAGTTCATCTGTGAGAACGGCAGTTGGAGACGGAACTTCGCCACAGTCTGCTGTTTCGACCGTCGGATTTCGGATTTCGCCCTCGCCACCTGCGGCGCTCACCTGGTGGGCATTGCTTCCGCAATTGGAACAGGCAATCGCAACACATTGAAAATCAGCGACTTTCTTCATCATGCCGGCCTGTCACCTGCCGTTTTCAGGTTCATGGCGCCAGGAAATCTCCCGAAACGCATCCGGCGACAAATTCGCAGGCTGGGATCGGCGAGGTCTCGCCCTGGGGCAAAGGCGCGCACGCAGCTCTGCTCAAGGCGCGTCTGCGGAAGATGATTCGAAGGTCGATGTCTTTCGTTGGGAGGTGCGCCGTATATCCAAAGGCGGCGCGAGCGAGGTGCGTAAACAGAAAGAGGGCCGGTGCCGTTGCACAACGAAGGAGAGGCAACCGGGTGGAGGCCCCGAAGAAAACTGCAAACCCCGCGTGTGATCGCGATCTGGCCTCAGAGCTCGAGCACTGCGCAGGGAAGCAGATCAATGATCAGAACTCCCGGCTCAATTTCATCCTCACCGAAAGTCGCAATCCAAACCGCCAGGGGAGAGACCAGGGTCGCAGCCGTCTCAGCAGGGAAAGGAATGGGTGGACTTCTTCGGCTTCGGCAGCGTCGGCAGAAAAAACACGGAATCGGCAACCCCTTTGTCGGTGTCTGTCGTCGGTGTCTGTGTTCGCGCCCATACCGTGCCGCGCGCCACGTTGAAGAGCTGCGCTGTCCGTGTGGCAATAGAGTGAGGCCTCTTTTGCTGAAATTCGATCCCGAAGGCAAACTCCAGCCTATCAATCATGTAGACGCATTCAGACCGGTCCGGAGTCAGGCGGTTTGCGACGATGGTCATCCGGATTCCAATCGCCTCTGTTGCTCAGCGATGGGGGGTGATTGGCGCCGCAGCTGCGCCTGCGGCAGGCAGGAATCCCTATCGGGTGTCCTGTGACCTCTATCACCACGGCGCCTCGATCGCAACAGCCCGATGCCTCAGGTGGCAAGCGGTACCGTGATGCGGTGCCATGAAAATCAGTGCGGAATCATCGTCTCGGCTGTCGCAACCTTGCCACGGAGCGGAAGACATTGGCGACCGCAGGTTGCGTTTTGTTGCGCGTCTGGTGCCATGGGCGTATGAATGAGCATGGAGCCGCCCGCTTATCGAAGCTGAACAACGGTTCATGATTGCCTCACGGCGAGAGACGGGAAAAGTTCCTTTGGCCGGAAAAGCTTTTCGGTGGCAGATGTTGTACCTGTTATCCTTCGTCGACTTTGCACGCCACACCAAACTCAAAAAGAGAGCGGGGTGGGAAGCGAAGAGGCCCGCTACCATTCCGCGGAGGGTCATCCAGGCACTTTGATCCTTTTTCGGACAAGGGGCGCGCTGGTCGAGGGTATTTTCGGGGGGGTGGTGGTGGAAACGCAGACCAGGAAGACGGTCGAACGCAGGAAAGCAGCGGTGGCTGACAGCCAGCCGGGTTCGCGCAGGACCTCCGCTGGTGCAGTGCGCAAACAGGCCTCTGGGAAAGCCGTGACAAAGAAGGTCACGGTGGAGAAGGCATCCGCCGCGTCACTGCCGCCGCGCCCCAAGAAATCGAAGACGGCGATCGAAGGGAAGGGCGTGACGGGCCGCAAGGGAACTGCCGGCAAGACCGCGACGACGGCACATAAGAACGCGACCAAGGCCGGTTCCGCCGGGTCGAGTTCTGCGAAGTCTGGTGCCAAGCCGGTTGTTGCCAAGTCGGTTGCCAAGCCGGGTATTGTCAAGCCGGTTGTTGCCAAGTCGGTTGTTGCCAAATCGGTTGTGGGCTTGCCAGCGCGCGAAGCGCCTCCGAGCGAAGGAAGTGGCGCCATGCCCGCCGCCACAGCCAGTGAGGAGGCGGTTGACGCGAAGGGGAGCAAGGCTGCCGACCAGGTGAGTGCAGAGGCGTCGTCGGGCATGGAACAAATCGAGCAGACCGTGGACCTGCTGATTTCGCATCAGCAAATCGGAATCCGCTCAAGGGAGTTTGATGACGAACTCTCGCGCTGGAAACACGGGAACGTGGTGCAGGGCGTGGTGCTGCACAGCGACTACGTCACGTTTGATCCCCTCGCGGAGGGAACATTCGGCGCGAATGTTTATTTGCGGATTTCGGACGTTTTTTCGATGGACAGTGCATGCATGCGAGGCATCGTTGTGCCATTTCGGATTTCCGGCAGAGAGAAAGTCGTAATCTGGTCCATAGCAGAGAAATTTGCGGTTGAGCTTGATTTCAAACAGGACTCCTACGCGGTATATTTTGAAGCCTGTGAGGGAGATGAGGTCTTTTATAAACTCACATTTGTTCCTTCAGCAGAAGTTGTGGGGGCGGCCTATCTGAAGGACGACCCCTGGGGCGGCGAGAAGGGGAAGCCACTTCTGTCTGGCTCCTTTGAGTGAACTGTGGCGCGTGCGCGCCGATAGGTCTTGTGTTCGACCGGAACCTCAGCGTCGCAGAGCAGGTAAGGTGCCTTTGGTGCGCATCAAGGGCATGATTCGCGTCGACTGAAACGCAGCGCAGCCCACATTGCAGTCGTCCGTCGGCTGCGAATGCAGGCGACGTGGAGCGAGGATTGGTGCCGGCTGGATGGACGCTGCGGCTCAGCGATGCAGGCAGGAAGTTCCCCGGCCGCGAGATGCGCTCTCTCGCGCTCTCTCGGCTGGAGGCTGCGTCAATTTCACGGGCGAGGTACTGCGTTGCTGAAGCACAAGGGCTGAGGCGCCATGGAACATGGAACAGCGAGGGAATTCAATTCTCAGTCGCAGATTGCCGATTGCCGCAACTGGGCGGGAGCGGCGGAGAACACAGTTCTGTGACCCGTGGAGGGGCTGATTGCGGGTCTCAAGCCGTGGGGGTATGGAAGCGGCCGGGACCCGGCGCTTCTGTGAAGTCACAAACACTGCGGGCTCTACGGCGGGAGGCGGTATTGATCGCCGGGATTGACAAGCTTATGGTGGTTATTGGTTCTGTAAGGGAAGTGGGAGTGGGCGATGGCAACGCGGGCCAGGAACGCAGGAAAACGCAGGAAAGCTGCGGCGACCGGCACCGGATCCGGATCCAGCTCGCGGAAAACGGCCATTAGCGCGGCTGGCAAAAAGGCGGCCGCAAAGAAGGCTGCGACAAAAGGGATCGGGGCAAAGAAGGGCTCCGGCAGGTCACTGCCTCCGCTTTCAAAATCGAAAACCGAAGAGAAGGGCGCGACAGGCAAGAAGGGTTCCGCTGGCAGAACAGCGGCGACTGCGCATAAGAAAGCGACCAGGGCGGGCACCGGCAGGTCGGTTGCCAAAGGGAGGAGGACTGCGGCCCCGGCCCGTCCCGCGGGCGTCGTCGGGCAGGGAGCGAATCGAGCAGACCATAGTCTTGGGAATTTCGCATCATCAGATTGTAATGCGGTCAAGGGAGTTCGATGACGAGCTTGCTCGCTGGGGACACGGGAATGTGGCGCAGGGGGCTGTTCTACACAGCGACTACGTTACGTTTGATCCTCTGCTTGAAGGTTGCTTTGGTGCGGTTGTTTACCTGCGGATTTCGGATGCATTTTCGATCGACGGCACATGCAGACGATGCATCGTTGCGCCATTTCGGATTTCGAACAGAGAGAAACTCAGAATCGGATCTGTGCCGTCGGAAGTTGCGGTTTTGCTTGATTTCAAGGAGGATCTATACGCGGCATATTTTAGATCTGTGAGGGAGATGAGGTCTTTTATAAGCTCACATTTGTTCCTTCGGCAGAAGTTGTGGGGGCGCGCTATCTGAAATACGACCCCTGGGGCGGAAATAAGGGGAAGCGGCTTCGATCGGGCGCGTTTGAGTGAATTGTGGGTCTTGCGCTTGCGGTGGAACTGGAAACTTGACTCCGAACACGTTACGGGCGTACTACGATCCGGTACGGATCAGGAAATTGCCTCCTGTGGCTCTGGACCCAAGGCGAACACGTGTGATAACGGCTGTTCCCCTGCGGTTCCGTCAGCGGGTTCGCTTGATCCCGAAGTCAAACAATGCCAGCGGGTCAGAATTGCGCGCTGAGCCCTAACGTTAGTCCTGAGGTCGGGCACTGGGAGGGGTGGGGATGACACGAGGGTCGTTTTTTCAACAGGCGATCGCGATTTTGTGGAGGAAATTGTGGCCTTTCGTGCTTGATAATTTTCCGTCCAGTCAGGAAAACCGAAATCGGAGCACAAAGCGGGATTTCCGTGTGTTGGTTCGAGGGCGGGGACAGATCCGCGAATCACGAAGTGCTCCCGGTTGGCAGGCTCCACAGGAGGGAGGAGGATGCGTTTTGTTGTTGCAATGACATTGATGACCCTGGTGCTGTCTGGCGGTTTGCGGTCGGCCCATGCTGTCGATGGCGGGCAGGAACGAGTTGGGGGTGGGTCGGGCCCGTTATCGGCGAGGCAGGAACGCGCACTCAAGCCCGGAGACGTATTTAAGGAGTGCGACAAGTGCCCGGAACTGGTGGTCGTACCTGCGGGCTCCTTCATGATGGGTTCGCCTGCGAGTGAGAAAGGGCGGGACTATGACGAAGGCCCGCAACATGAGGTGAAGATTGCGCATCCCTTTGCGGTGGGAAAATTTCATGTAACGGTTGATCAGTTTGCGGCCTTTGTCGAGGCAACGGGTTATGACGCCGGTTCGTTGTGCTGGGGGTGGAATGGACGGAGGCCAGAAATTCGGGAGAGATGGTCGTCGAAGGCCTCGCTCAATATCGTCACCGCTGGTGGCACCAGCACCAGCGAAGGACAGGGTCAGCGGCCCGAGCCCCAGATGGAACATGCGGCGGCCACTCGGCTACACCCTGGATTTGCACAGGAGAGGAGCCATCCGGTGGTGTGTGTGAGCTGGAAAGATGCGAAGGCCTATGTGGCGTGGCTCTCGCGGAATACGGGGAAGACTTATCGTCTTTTGACCGAATCTGAATTTGAATATGCGGCGCGCGGGGGCAGCAGCAGCAGGTATCCTTTTGGGGACGATGAAGCGCAGATGTGCCGCTACGGCAATGGGCCGGATAAAACCGCGCAGGCAACAATACCGGGCGCATCGGGTTGGGCGGTTTTTCCGTGTTCGGACGGCTATGCCTATACTTCGCCTTCCGGGAGCTTTGCGGCAAATGGTTTCGGGCTCTACGACATGCACGGAAATGCCTGGTCGTGGGTGGAGGATTGTTACCATGACAGATATGATCGAGCGCCTGCGGACGACTCGGCCTGGACGTCAAGGGATTGCAGCAGACGTGTGCTTCGCGGTGGTTCCTGGTACCTTCGTCCGAGGAACCTCCGCGCCGCCTACCGCTACAGATACTCCGGCATCTTCCGGTTCAACTACATAGGTTTCCGGGTCGCGAGGACGCTGGATTAGTCTGCGGAATCTTTGCCTCCTTACTCTTTTGAGTATGGGGGCGAAACCCCCGGCGGTCGAAAAGGAGGGCTGAACTGAACTAAACGAAACGGGCTGAACGAAAGGCGAAAGGCAATATGTTGCTGGATTGTGATGATGTCTTCAATTGGCAGTAATGGAATTCCGGCGTCCGACAACAAACCTTCCGAGACGATGCGCCTTCAGGCTGTAGGCCGACATATGCGCCGTGAATCCTTGCGTGCTTTCAGTTCGGAAAGATCGGGAAAAAGATGCTGCCAAGGACGCTTTTTCGCGTAGAAGGTGGTTTTGCAGTTCACTTCACCTTCGAGATAATCGTCAGTGCATTCGCGAATGACAATCGTGAGGTTTTTCAGACATCCCGACGTCGGACGCCTGCGGCCTCGTGGGAACGATTCCGGTAGTTCATTGCCGCGAGGGTGACGGCAAAATCGCCAAGTCGCGCCATCGGTTGCGGGATTTCAATGTGTTCCTGGTTGGCAAAGCTGCGTCAGCGCCGGCACGTCGTGCGCTGTTGATCCATTGCGCCATGCCGATTCCTGCGAAATTGCAGAGGCCAGGTGGCGGCGGGCGGTGTGTAGAGCGTAGAGCAGGAGGGCGGGGAGGCCGATGCGCAGAGTGATGGAGCGGATTTTCGTGCATCTTTCGGCCTGTGCAGCGGTGTGCCGATTTCAAGGCAGGGATCTGACTGGGTATCCGGTTTCCGAAGCATCAAAGTCATGGTGCTTCTTGACGTCTTCATAACAGTCAGAACAGACCACTGTGTGCTGCGTGAAGGCGCGGAATCGCGCTGTTTTGTCTCCTTCTGCGCAAATACACCAGTTCGCAGGCGTAGCACCAGCCTTGCCTGTTTTCGGGATCGTTGCTGTTCTCGACAAAACCCAGGGCAGCGCCACGGTTTTTGACGAGGTGGCCGCAAAGAGATGCAATCCGCGAGCGTCCATGATGGTGGCACGTTACTTCAGTCTGTTCGGTATCTGGTTGATCACTCATAAAAACGATTCCAAAACCCCGCGGGTACAACGTGCGATCACGGATCAGGGCGCTATACGCCGGTGGCGGGTGAGAGAGGCAGGCTGGCCTGGAGCAGGCGCAGGGTCGCAAGCGTGGAGAAATCGGCGATGCCGTCGACCCGGACGGGGCGGAAGTGGCGCTGGAAGGCGGTCACCACCTGCAGGGTCTGGGCGTCGTAGCGGCCGGTGAGGTCGATCCTGTAGCCATAGGTGGCGAGGGCCTGCTGGAGGGCAAGGACGTCGTCACTGGCGGCACCGAGGACCAGGCTTTGACCGGGCTGGTTGATCGGGACCGGCGTGATCCAGTGGCCAACCCCGGAATTTGCGAGGAGATGCCAGGGGAATTTTTCGCCAGGATCGCGTTTGCGCCCCGGCGAGACATCGGAATGACCGAGGACGCGCTGTGGCAGCACGTTGAGGCGCAGCATGATGCCGCGGCACAGCGTGATCAGGGCGGCGATCTGGCGCTGGGGGTAGTCCGGGCAGCCCCAGTCATGGCCGCGATTGACGATCTCGATCCCGATCGAGCAGGAATTGATGTCTTCCTCGCCGGCCCAGTACGACATGCCGGCGTGCCAGGCGCGCATGGACTCGCGGACGCACTGAATAACGTCGCCGTCCTCAAGCACGACATAATGTGCCGACACTTCGCTGTCGGCATCACAGAGCCTCGCCAGTGCAACCTCGGCATTCTCCATGCCGGTGTAATGCAGCAGGATCATGTCCGGCGCCCGGCCACCCCGGCGTTCGCCGAAATTCGGTGACGGGACGACATTTGAGACGATCGAGGAATCGGAAGTGAACGGGTTCATGAAGACCATCGCGATTCGGGAAGGGATGGCAATGGCGGCAATAAATTGGACGATATCAAGGCTGGCGGAGGATTGCGCAAGCAAGGGCGGCGGAAGGCTTCATCGGCTGGATCCAAGGATCGTGTTCCCTTTGCCAAGGTGCCGCAATCTTTTAAAAAAAATGCGACGGCTCCAAGCGTTTGTCACCAGAAAGAGGGACGCAGCGCAAGGGGTGGGAGAGGGCGCCAGAGCGGGGCGAAGCTTTGGCTTTCCGCGACGTGGGCGGCCCCTGGCAACGCTTTCTTAACTTTAGGTGTCGTTACTGGGAATTCGTCCTGTCTTCGTCAGGTGGGAGCGTGATCGAAGCGGCTCAGGTCCAAATCCTGACGGTTTTCCAGGGTTTTACCCTGATTTATGCGGGGGCGCGGGGGCCGGGTTTCGTGGCGGCAGTTACGGCCGGTGTGGGGGCGGTGGTTCAGGCGGAACGGATGTGGGGCGCGGCGTTATGGGGTTCTTCGCCATCGATTTTCCTGCCGACCAGACCCGAGCCCGCTGATGCGTGCGCTGGCCCATATCCCCGTGCTTGGCCGCGAGGCCGTGCACTATCTTGGCCCCAGGCCGGGCGGGATCTATGTCGATGCCACTTTCGGCGGCGGCGGCTATAGCCGTGCCATCCTTGAGGTGCCTGGAACCCGGGTGATCGGGATTGATCGTGATCCGAGCGCCATCACCGGCGGGGCTGAGCTGATGGCGCGCCTGCCGGAGCGCCTGACGCTGGTCGAGGGCCGTTTCTCCGATCTGAAACAGATCTGCGAGAGCGTGGGTGTGACAGGCGTCGATGGCGTGGTCATGGATATCGGCCTGTCCTCAATGCAGATCGACCAGGCGGAACGGGGTTTTTCTTTTCGTTTCGACGGACCGCTCGACATGCGGATGGGGACGAGCGGGCCCAGCGCCGCCGATGTCATCAAAGCCATCACGGCCGAGGATCTGGCGACCGTGCTGTATCTGTTCGGTGAGGAGCGCCATTCGCGCAAACTCGCCCGGGCCATCGTCACAGCGCGAGAACAGGCCCCGATCGTCACCACGCGGGCGCTGGCCGACATCGTCGCCCGCGTCATCCATGGCCGGCCCGGCGAACTTCATCCGGCGACGCGCGCCTTCCAGGCCTTGCGCATTCTGGTCAACGAGGAACTCGAGGAGCTGGCACAGGGTCTGTGCGGGGCCGAGCAGATCCTCAAAAGCGGTGGCCGGCTGGTGGTGGTGAGCTTCCACTCGCTGGAGGACCGCATCGTCAAGAATTTCCTCAGCCGGGGGGGGGGCACCTCGCGCCATCTGCCTGAGCGTGTGGTGGCCGAGCCCTGTTTCGAGGTGCTGACACGGCGCCCGGTGGTGGCCGGGGAAGAGGAGGTGGCACATAATCCGCGCGCCCGTTCGGCCAAGCTGCGGGCGGCGCAGCGCAGTGGCGCAGAGGCTCGTCCTGACATCGCGCACGCCCCCTGGCCGCGTCTTTTCGACCTCATCCGGAGGGGTTGAGCATGCGCGTCATCCATCTCCTCGTGATCGTCATTCTGATCTTCGCCGCCGCCTTCGTCTATCGCATCAAGATGGCATCGACCACGCGCACCGAGTCGGTGGTGCAGCTCCACGCCGAGATCCGTGCCGAGCGCGATGCCATTGCCGCCCTGCGTGCGGAATGGGCCAGGCTGGATGCCCCGGCGCGCCTGCAGCGGCTCACCGAGCGCCACCTCACGCTCAAACCGGTCAACGTCACCCAGTATGATTCGATCTCCAGTCTGCCCATGCGTCCGCCGCGTCTGGTCGCGCCCGATGATCCCGATCCGATCGGTTCAATAATCGGCGTGATCGAGAAAGACGGCAATCCGGATGGCGTGACCGGATCGCTGTCGGCACCGGAGAACCCGTGATGAGCAATTCCATGGCTGCGCCGACGCAACGCTGGTGGCAGCGCCTCGCCCATCGCCTGCTCTATGGCGTCAACGTCGATCGCGCCGCCAAGGCGCGGGCGCGGCTGGGCTTCATTATCGCGTTTTTCGCCGTCCTCTTTGCCGTCATCGGCGGCCGCCTGGTCGTCGTTGCCGTCACTGCGGACCCCCATGGCGCTCGCCGCAACCCGGCCCAGGATCTGGCCACGGCGCGGCCCGAGATCCTCGACCGCAACGGCGCCGTGCTGGCAATTGATGTCAAGGCCGCCAGCCTGTTCGGTGAACCGCGCCGCATTATCGACAAGGATGAGGCGACTGAACTCCTCACCGCGACGGTGCCTGATCTTGACACGCCCGAGGTGCGGGAACGGCTGTCGTCGAAGAAGGGCTTCGTCTGGCTCAAGCGCGAGATCACCGCACGCCAGCAGCAGGACATCCACAAGCTCGGTCTCCCCGGCATCGGTTTCCTGCGTGAGAACAAGCGGGTCTATCCGACCGGCAATGAGGTGGCGCATCTCATCGGCCTCGTCAATATCGACAATCAGGGCATTGCCGGCATTGAGAAATGGCTCGACAACAAGGGGCTCGCCGACCTTCACCGCGCCGGCTTTGCCTCCGACCATGTCCAGGAGCCGATCGAGCTGTCGGTGGATCTGCGCGTCGAACATGCTCTGCGCGACGAACTCCTCAAGGCCAAGGAGAAGTTCCATGCCCAGGCGGCGTCCGGCCTGGTCACCAATGTCAATACCGGAGAAATCGTGGCGATGGTGTCGCTGCCGGATTTCGACCCCAACAATCCCAAAGAGGCCCACGATCCCGACCGTATCAACCGGCTCACCACCGGGGTTTATGAGATGGGCTCGACCTTCAAGGCTTTCACGCTGGCGATGGCGCTGGACAGCGGCCGTTACGATCTCAATTCGATGTGGGATGCCCGCGGACCGCTGCATCATGGCCGGTTCACCATCCACGACGATGAACCCAAGGGGCGCTATCTCAGCATGAAGGAGGTGTTCACCTTCTCCTCCAATGTCGGGGCCGCCCGCATCGCGCTGGCACAGGGGGTCGATGCCCACAAGGCCTTCCTGCGCAAGATGGGCCAGCTCGACCGCCTGCGCACCGAACTGCCGGAAAGCGCCTCTCCTCTGGTGCCGCGGCGCTGGGGGGAACTCAATACCATCACCATCGCCTTTGGTCACGGCATGGCGGTCGCCCCCTTGCAGGCGGTGATGGGGGTCAGCGCGCTGGTCAATGGCGGCCTGCTGATTCCGCCGACCTTCCTGAAACGCTCCGAGGAAGAGGCCCGCGCAGTGGCACGACGGGTGATCAAACCGGAGACCTCGGCCCGGATGCGCTATCTGATGCGGCTCAACGCCGAGGTCGGCACCGCGCGCAAGGCGGATGTCAACGGTTACTATATCGGCGGCAAGACCGGCACCGCCGAGAAGGTGTTTCGGCGCCGTTATGCCAAGAAGAAGGTGCTGACCGCCTTCACCGCAGTGATTCCTGCCGACAAGCCGCGCTACCAGCTCCTGATCATGCTCGACGAGCCGCAGCCGCTCAAGGAAACCTATGGTTTCATCACCGCAGGCTGGAATGCGGTTCCAACCGCAGGTCTGGTCATTGCCCGGATCGCGCCCCTGCTCGGCATTGAGCCGCGCTTCAACCTGCCGCCGCCCGACCGTCTCATTCTCGCGGCATCGCGAGCGGCCCAGTAAGCGGGCGCGTACGAAAATCCAGGCTTGCCCGGCATAGGGAAGGGCTGTCGATTCAGATCAAAGACCGGACTTGTCGCGGTCGGGCTGAAACCGCAGACCCTGGCCTTCCCGTCGCAGCTCGAAATAGGTGGTGATCCCGAGAATGCCGGCAAACGCGGTCGCCAGCCACTGAAACGGGAGATAGATCAGCATGACGGGGCTCGTGGTCAGGAAGGCCGTGGCCCAGTTCATCAGGGTCGTCATGGAGTGAGCGCCGGACATGAATGCCAGGAGCACGGCGGCGCCGGCGATGGCCGCGAAAATCACAAAGGGCAGGAGAAGGATCAGAACCAGGACAAAGATCCTCCAGAAGGAGCCGCTGGTCAGATGAAGTCCCCGTTTCAGGTTAACGAGGGGGGGCGCCTTTTCGACGACGCTGACGGGGATGCTGACGAACATCCGGACGGCGAAGATGGCTGCAGCGGGCAGAAAAATCGCAGCCGCAACACCAAGGGTGATCGCCGAATTGAGGCCGGTGGCGCGCAGCAGGAGACCAAGCAGGGCCAGCACACAAACTCCGAAAGCGGGTACCAGAACCATCAGCGCGACAATGCCGAGGACGGACAGGAAACGTTTCCAGCCCTCGCTGAGGGGAGCGGCGGAGTTCAAATCCCGACCGCGCCAGGCCTGGTAAGCGGCATAGGCGATCATCGCCTGGACCTGCGCGCCGATCAGAAGTTTCACCGTCATTGCGGTGGGGTCCGTGCCCGGAAGCAGCAGAAGGGTCGCCAGGACTTCAATCAGGCCGATCAGCGACCAGATGCCGAGCCGGGTCCGGAACAGGGTCCAGGACTGGCTGAAAACCGGGCCAACGCGGAAAGCCTGGGTGTCGTTGTCAAGCGGCGGCGGGTTGCGGTCTCTTCGGGTATTGGTGGCGGTTCTCTCAGCAGGATCCACAGGTTTCAAGCGCGGAGGTGCCGGCCGTGGCGGGAACTGCCCGGTCTGTGCTGCCGTCTGCCATTCCGTCATGCCCTCGGCCCAGAGCAATGTACGGGCATTCAGCTCGCCGCTTTCCAACAGCTCACGCAATTTGTGTTCCGTGATCGGTCCCTGCGACTGTCCAGCGGCTTGATAATACCAGGTTGTCATAGCTACTCGAAGTGTTCCACCAAATCGCCTGCTGGTGTCCGCGTGAAAACGGGCCACCAGGCAGTACTTTGCGAGAGACGCCGGCCGGCATTATCCTGCTCAACCAAGGACTAACCCGGAGCCGTTGAACTGTCCAGAACTGGGCGGAAAGAAATTTCCGGTTTGACAGTACCAACCAGGGGAGGGCAGCATTCGCGTAGAAGTAGAAAGGAAACGTTGTTTGTTCATCCTGCAGTTGTGTGCTGGGAAATTTGAGCAGATTGTTTTGAATGCCGGGTTCTTTGACGTGCTGCGTTCCAACTGCCGGCACGATCCGTGCCATCGGGGTTTCGGCGCCAGAGAGGGATTGCCAGGCGCAACGTTTTCGGATCGTGACCGGATTCGATCACGCGATGACCGGTAACATGGCACTTCTGTCGCGACAGTTGACGGGCAGGAGCTCGGGTTGACCGCACGTGCCGTTGGTGTGTGAGGTGGTGTCGGTATGCGCCGGGAAGATCGTTGACGGAACCATTTGGTGCTCCTCCCGGACGCCGATTCGCGCGTCGCCTTTTTGCGAACATCCGCCGGCTGTGCTGAAAAGGTCGAGCTGGAAGGGGGGCGAGTGGAGGCGAGTGGCTTTAAGCTCAAGTTTTCGCGAAAGGCGGGCTCATTACGTTGATACTACTACACTTTCTTTTTCAACTAATTATCATTGCTGGACAACATCTTAGTCATGCTGAGGCTTCTCCATCGTTACTCAGGAATG
>WQYW01000125.1 GCA_009781045.1 Alphaproteobacteria bacterium | reverse complement strand
GCGGTTAGGCGTGGATTGCGTAAGCTACAAATGAGGCCAGATTCCGTCCGCGCATTTTTCAGGCATAAGGATTGTAAGTACGCCGCAGCTTAAGGTCATCAATATTATGCACGGATTAGTAACCTCTCCTGTATTATCAGGGCATGAACCGACATGACTGTAAAAATTGACCGAGGTTCCGTAAAGCTGGAAGTGAGACAGGTCCCCATTGCAAGAGATCCCTATGTCCGGATGATTGATCCGGAAGAAGATCGGTACAGGGACGAAGTCTTACGCTCGAAGATGAATGGCAAATTGCCTCCCCCCCGCCTCCGCCATCGCAACTCGTGGCGACGGACAAAATGTCCCTTGAGAGCAGGGAGATATGGGTCCGCGGTGGTGTGACGCTCACTGGGGAAAATCGCCGTGACAGCGCGGCCGGTTGGACGGTCGGATTCATCCAGGTTAAGTTGACGGAGACAAATTGGTGTATCTACCGAGGTCGCCAGAACTCAGACGGCAGTCTGCTGATTCAGCGCGGTCGCCCTCCCGCCCGCCCGGCGCAAGTCTGCGTCGATCGTGTGCACACACCAGCGCCTGGTGACCTCTTTGTAACAGGCATCGATCCCGAAGCAGTCAAGAGCGGTTTTGGTAGTGAATTTCCCAACAGTTTTGAAGTCAACCATCGCGACCTTCCCCATGACGCATGTCAACTTATCGAAAGAAACAGCAAAACAGGCAGACCTAATTATCTGGCTGCAGCTCATCTGGAGATGTCGTTCTGCACTATCCTCAGCATCCGAGACCCGTTCAGGAAATTTCATCATCTTGCCGCCATCTATTGGGATGTGCGGTGGGAAGCGACGTTCCAGCCGCAGTGGCCCGACGCATCCCAGGCTTCGGATCAAACCTTACCCGCTTTCCAGGTTTTGGTCATTAGACAGGGGACCCGTGCCGGTTGTGGCCCGGTTATCATGGGCAGCCCGAGCGACCCGCGTGTCACGCGGCTCACCGAACTGGCGCAGAGAAGCCAATCATCAAAAAGCTGCAACACAGTAGCGGAAGAGGCTACGGAAAATCCGCAGAATCGCCGAGAGAGAGCGGTCCGGGCTACTTTCGATGTGGGGCGGTGATGAAACGGTTTGCAATCGCGGCGCTGTTTTTCAGCGTGGCCGCAAGAATCTGTTTTGCGCAGACAATTTCCATCGGCGTTTCGGAACCCGGCTTCTTCGCTGTCAAAGCCCACGGAGGCGAGGTCTCACTGTCAAACACTGTAGAAGTCCAGCAGCTGGTCGACGGCCGCTGGCGGGATGGGGAACTGGTTGATGGGCGCTGGCGGCATGCGGACGACGTGAAGCTTCTGCCCTGCGGGGTTGCGCAGCGAGAGGATGACAGATGCATCACGCTTCAGGCAAATGAAGTTCTGGTACCGCCACCATGGACCGGTCAGACATGCATGTCTCAGTGCCCCCGGGGTTGCCGCGCCACGTGGTCACTACCGCCAGGGACATTCCGCTTCGCGGTGCGGTCCTGTCATGGCATCGATATCTGGCTTGGCCCTGCCTTCGAGATGCTCTACGTCACCGATCCCTACACAAGGCGGGCGGTGGTGCCGGATCAATCGGCCGACGCGGCCGAGCCCGCGCGGCGCCGGATCGCAAGGTCGATACCGTCGATTGCGCCGCCGCCATCTGCCAGTTCGGCTTCGCGCTGTGCGGCCGGAGTGATGGCGGCGTCGGCTTCATCGCGTGTGGACTGCCCGCTGTCGGAGGCGCAAGAGGCATCCCTGAAGCCGAGGGACGTGTTCAGGGAATGCGACAGGGTCTGTCCTGAGATGGTGGTGGTGCCACCGGGTTCCTTCGTGATGGGTTCGCCCGAAGACGAAAAGGGAAGATCGGATGGGGAGGGGCCGCAGCATCGGATAACGATCGGGCGAGCGTTCGCGGTCGGTCGGTTTGCAGTCACTCTTGACGAGTGGGATGCCTGTGTTTCGGAAGGCGGTTGCGCTGGCTACAGACCGCCCGATGCGGGCTGGGGCCGTGGGCGGCGCCCTGTGAACGATGTGTCGTGGGAGGATGCAAAGCGCTATCTGACGTGGCTATCGAAGAAAACCGGGAAAGAATATCGTCTGCTGAGCGAGGCGGAATGGGAATATGTTGCGCGCGCGGGAACCACGACGCCGTTCTGGTGGGGGACGGGCATTTCGCACAGGAAGGCGAATTACAGGGGAACTGCGACCAGGACAGATCGAAACAGGAGTTCCAATGGAGGGGGGACATTGCCGGTCGATTCGTTCGATGCCAACCCGTTCGGGCTTTACCAGGTTCACGGCGATGTCTTTGAGTGGGTCGAGGATTGCTGGCACGAAACCTATTGCTGTAGCGGCAGGCCGAGGGATGGTTCGGCCTGGACAACCGGCGAATGTCACCGCCGGGTGCTTCGCGGCGGTGACTATTGGAGCGAACCGAGAGCACTTCGTGCTGCAGCGCGCCGTGAGGACACATCGCTTTCGCGCGGATAAGGGTTGCGGGTTGCGCGAACGCTCTCCCCTGACGCTTCGCGCGTGCCACATTGATCGGAGCGCTGGGACGCGCCACGCCGCGAAATGAAGGAACTTTCGTCAATCTTTTGCCGGGTGTTGCCGGGTGTGGTATTGAATTCCTTCAGGCGCAGTTTGCAGATCCGCGAATGGCATCCTGTGGAGACCGACAAGGACAGGTTGAAGGAAGTCGGTGTGCCGGGACGCGTTTTCATCTCGTCTGGCGCGCTCTGTCACCGCAGGCCAGCCTCGAAGATCAAACGCATCCTGACCACGGCTCACGACGAAATCTTGCGTCCAACTGCCCTTTTTCAGGTTCAGGGATTCGTAACTGCCCAGGTCAGGCGAGGGCCAGGCAGCTCGAAATCCGGTAAAAATCGCCTTCATCCAACCGGGATGGTCATCCATTTGCCACGAATCGCCTCATCCGAAGATGGCTGGGCCTCGACAACGTCAAAAGAGGGGCACAGAACGAAATTGGAAACCGGTCGCGTGTCTCGCAGCTGGTGCCGTTTCATGTCGGGCGGATCTTACGGCCACGGCCCCTTCCGCCAAGCGGAAACCGTCGTGGTCGGCACCTCTGACGTTCTCCGCCACACGTCCTGTGATGTCAGGGGGAGAGCCTGAGAGTCTGTTTTGAAATATTATTTCGCGATGCAGAGCTTCCGGACCATAAAACGAATCGAGGAGGCATGCACAAATGCAAGGGCTTTGTCATTCAGGCACTCCTGTGTCTTTGGCGAGCCGCCTGCACCGATTGAGCCAGCCAATGGCACGTTCGACGATCCAGCACTTTGGCAGAACCACAAAGGTGCTCGCCTCGGACCGCTTGACGATATCGATGTCGATGGAGCGGAGTTCCGCCACACCATTGGCAAATATGGGCCCGCGGCAGGCACCGTCGGCGTAGACCTTCTCGAGAGAAGGCAGTTGGTCACTCAATGTCTCGAAGAGCATGATGCCTCCATCACGATCCTGGATATCGGCAGGATGGACGATGGCGCAGATCACGTGCCCCAACGTGTCGACGAGAATATGGCGTTTCTTTCCCATGATTTTCGGGTCCGGCATCGTAGCCGGCGGGGATCAATCCTGGACCCTCCCTTCTCTGCGCTCTTCACGCTCTGGCTGTCGATGATGGCCGCGGTTGGCGTCGCTCCCCGGTTTGCCCGGGCTCGGCACATTTCGCGGAGGATGTCATGGATACGTTCCCACACGCCGCCAACGCTCCATCTGAAATAGCCGCAGACCGTTTGCCATGACGGAAAATCCTCTGGCAGCGCACGCCACTGACAGCCAGTCGACAGAACATATCCTATCCCTTGAAAGACGCTCCGGATGTCGACGCTGCGTTTCCCTGCACTCTTTTTCCGCGGCGGGAGCAGCGGTTCCACCAACTCCCACTCCTCGTCCGTCAGGTCGCTGGAATAGTGCAAATGGTCTCTGTTGTAGAGAGGACGGTTTGCCTTCGTCCACATGGCGGCACCTCCCGAATCAGGTCACCTCCCATGAATCACAGGCAGAACCGCTGGCAGCAGAAAATGTGGGACGACGGACAAATCTTTGTCACGCCGTTACGGATGCCAGCCGAGCGATGCTGACTTGTTCGCCCCCCGATTCCGTTTTGTTCCGGGTCAAACAACGAGTGACGAAATAATATTTCAAAACAGACACTGAGGGGCACCCCTGATCAAACCCTTGGCCAAGCGCCCCACAGCACGGCGGAGTGCCGGGAGGGACTGTCGGGCCCGGATCCTGTGGTTTACGGCATTTGCGCGACAGAAGCCTTGATCGGGAGGGAGAAGCAGGGCACCTAACGTGAGGGTGCCCTCAGCTCTGATCCGCGCTCCCGGGTTGGCAGCCGCGTCACCTGAAAAGACAGGGCCTTGCGCGGCACCCGCGAACACGGACAGACCGCCTTTGCCCAGATTGTTTTCCCGGCGTGGACAACCCGAAGCGGTCGGGCCCCCTTGCCACCCGTCAGACCTTGTGCGTGAAGAGATCAATCCGGCGTCATGCCGATGGCTGAAAACAGATAGGCGGCCTCGATATTGTCACCTGCTCCACGACGTCCCCTGCCTGGGCTCTATCTGGCAACACCGCTGATTGACGACCCGTCAGCACTCTCAGGGTCGCTGTGCCAGCTGCTGGCCGGAGTCGAGATTGCAGCCGTGCTGCTGCGGCTGACAAAGCCGGCGCAGGACCAGCGGATGGCGCAGATCCGGGCTCTGGTGAAACGGGTGCAGGATGCCGGGGTGGCGGTCGTGATCGACGGTGCTCCCGATCTGGCGCTGGCCGCTGGCGCCGACGGCGCCCACGCGGCAAGCCTGGCCGCGCTCCAGGAGGCCCTCACCAGGCTCAAGCCGGAGCGCATCTGCGGTGTCGCCGGTCTGACCAGCCGCCACGATGCCATGACTGCCGGCGAGATCGGGGCCGATTATCTGCTGTTCGGCGAAGCCAGCGGCGACGGCAGCCGTCCTTCGCTCCACGCCCTCACCGAGCGGATCACATGGTGGGCGGAAATTTTCGAACCGCCCTGCGTCGGCTTTGCCGGCTCGGCCGAGGAGGCTGGCGCCATCGCCGCCGCCGGGGCCGACTTCGTCCTGCTCGGCGAATTCATCTGGGCCGACCCGCGCGGGCCGGCCGGCGCCATTGCCGAAGCCAGGGCTGCGATGGCCTCCGCACAGGCCGGCGTTCCTCCCCTAACTGCTGACACCGAGGGTTGAGATGAAGCTTCCCTGCTCCAGGATCGCTGTGGCGCTCATGGTCTCGCTGCCGATCGCGGCTGCCTGGGCCCAGAACGCACCACCCATCCCGCCCGCCGATATTCCGACCCCGCCCGCCGCAATTCCGACCCCACCCGCCGCAGCCCCCGCCCGCCCGGTCCCGGCACAGGCCGCTCCAAAAGCCCGCCCCGCCGCAGCACCAGCCCGCACTGCGACCCCGCCCAGCCGGGCCGTGCCGTCGCGCGCGGCAGCGCCAGCTCACCCGGCAGCGCCAGCCCGCCCGGCAGCACCCGCCCGCCCGGCAGCACCCGCCCGCCCGGCAGCAGCGCCCGGGAGCGAAGCCCGCGCAGTTGCCAATCCCCCACCGGCCGCACCGGCTTCCGCGATATCACCGCCAGCCACGAGCCAGGTCGACGTGGTCTACGGTGCCTATCAGCGCGGCATGTACAAGACCGCCTTCAAACTCGCCACTGCGCGGGCTCAGGACGGCGACCCGGCCGCCATGACCATGCTCGGCGAGCTGTGGTTCAACGGTCTGGGCACCGACCAGGATGAGACCAGGGCCGCCGAGTGGTATAAGCGCGCCGCAGCGGCCGGCGACCGCAAGGCGATGTTTGCGCTGGGAATGATGCGTTTTTCCGGACGGGGCGGTGCGCTCGACAAGGAAGAAGCCGTGAAACTGCTCGCCGAAGCCGCCAGGCTCGGCGAGGCCAGGGCGGCCTACAATCTTGCTTTGCTCTATCTCGACGGTGAGACCCTGCCGCAGGACGTTGCGCGCGCGGCTCAACTGCTGACCATCGCAACCCAGGCGCGCCTGCCCGACGCCGAATATGCGCTGTCGGTGTTCTATCGCGAGGGCAACGGGGTGCCGAAAAATATTCCCAGGGCGATGGAGCTGTTGCGGGCGGCGTCGCTGGCCGGCAATGTCGACGCCGAGGTCGAATACGGCATCGCGCTTTTCAACGGCAAGGATGTGGCCAAAGACAAGACCGCCGCCGTCGGTCTGTTGCGCATGGCGGCGCTGCACAACAGTCCCATCGCGCAGAACCGCCTGGCATGGATCCTGATCGAGGGCGATGGCACCGCAAAGGATCCGGTCGAAGGCTTCAAGTGGCATCTGATCGCCCAGAGCGGCGGCAGAGGCGAGCCCGAGCTTGACCGCAAGTTTTCTGAACTCAGCGCCCCCGACCAGGCCAAAGCCCGGGACGCGGCGCTCAAATGGCTCGGCGCCAAACCATCCAGGACACCTGCCGCCAGACCACCCGGCGCCAAAACGGTTAACGTCAAGCCGGTCGACGCCAAATCCGTCGGCACAAGGCAGCTTGACGCCAAATAACTTGACGTCGCACCCCGCGCGGTGCACCCCAATCGCACCGTGACGGAAGTCCACCCGTCCTGTGTCCCAGAGATCAAGGCCCGCCATGCTCTATTCCGCCACCATCAACGTCATGGTCAAGGCCGCACGCCGCGCGGGTCGCAATCTCAAGCGCGATCTCGGGGAGATTGAACATCTCCAGGTCTCGCTGAAAGGCCCGGCGAATTTCGTTTCGCTCGCCGACAAGCGCGCTGAAGAGATGCTCTATACCGACCTCTCCAAGGCGCGCCCCGGTTACGGTTTCCTCGGCGAGGAAGGCGGCACCCGCGAGGGTGCCGACACCAGCCACAGCTGGATCGTCGATCCCCTCGACGGCACCACCAACTTCCTCCACGGCATTCCGCAATTCGCGATTTCGATCGCGCTGTCGCGCGAGGGCACGGTGATTGCCGGCGTGATCTACAATCCCGCCAATGACGAACTCTATATCGCCGAGCGCGGCAAAGGGGCCTATCTCAACGACCAGCGGCTGCGCGTCGCCGCCCGCCGCAAGCTGGGCGAATGCGTGGTGGCCTGTGGCCTGCCCCATCTCGGTCGCGGCGACCACGAGTTATTTCGCTGTGAGATGGAAGTGATCCAGAACCAGGTCGCCGGACTGCGCCGCTTCGGAGCCGCCTCTCTCGACCTCGCCTTCGTCGCCGCCGGACGCCTGGATGGCTATTGGGAACGGGGTCTGTCCCCCTGGGACATTGCTGCCGGCCAGATCCTGGTGCGCGAGGCCGGAGGCGTGGTCGGCGACATTGAGCCTTCAGGCGATCCCCTCATCAGCGGCGACATCGTCTGCGGCAATGAATTTGTCCACGAGGCGCTGGTGAAGATGCTGGCCGCCGCGGGCACAAGACACGCCGCACGATCGCACCCGACCGACTGATTCTGCTCTCCGCCTGCCCGCAAATCGCCACCTTCGCCATTTTCAACTGGCCTGACTGCCGATGTGAGGTTCAAAGACAGATGACATCCGAATCCCAATCAGGCCAGGCCCGCCCCGTCCGCCGCGCCAAACTGTCTTCGCCCACCATCTTCATGGTCCGCATCCTGGTTTTCCTGGTGCTTTTCGCCCTGATCGCGGTCGTGCTCAACAGGCAGATCCGGGACGCGTTTTTCGCCAATCCCGGCCTCAACGCCCTGATCATCGCCGTGCTGGCGATCGGCATCATCCTGGCCGTGCGCCAGGTTCTGCGTCTCTACCCTGAGATCTCCTGGGTCAATAATTTCCGCTTCGACGGCTCCATGATGCAGCGCCATCCCCGCCTGCTGGCCCCGATGGCGGCGATTCTCGGCGGCGAGCGCGCCGGGCGAGCGGCGATGACACAGCAGACCATGCGCCATCTGCTCGACTCGATCGCCACAAGGCTCGACGAGGCACGTGACATTTCGCGCTATATGACCGGCCTTCTGGTGTTTCTCGGCCTGCTCGGGACCTTCTGGGGCCTGATCGAGACCGTGGGCTCGGTCGGCAAGGTGATCGACGGGCTCAAGGTCGGCGGCGATGCCGCGGCCTTGTTCGCCACCCTGAAAGACGGGCTGGCCGCGCCGCTCGGCGGCATGGGCATCTCCTTCTCCAGTTCTCTGTTCGGTCTTGCCGGATCGCTGGTGCTGGGCTTCCTCGACCTGCAGGCAAGCCAGGCCCAGAACCGTTTCTACACCGATCTCGAAGACTGGCTCGCCACCACCGTGCGCGAATATGGCCGCAGCGAAAACGCCGCTCCGGTCTCAACCGGGGATCTGCAGATTTCGATCGAGCGGCTGCGCAGCGCACTGGACGACTCCGGGGGTACCAACCGCACCACCACAGCGGCGATGGCCAGCCTTGCCGAAGCAATCCAGGCTCTGGTCTCCCATATGCGCTCCGAACAGCAGCTGATCCGCGAATGGGCCGACGGCCAGGGCGAGCAGAACCGCGAAATCAAGCGTCTGCTGGAACGGCTGGCGCAACCGCAGCCCAAACCCAAGCAGCCGAGCATGCTCCAGCAGCCGGCGCAGCCCCAGCCCAAACCGAAGCAGCCCTGATTTTTTTGTGAGAGGCGACCATGGCCCTTGCCCGCGCGCGCCGCAACGACGGTCCCTTCAACTACTGGCCCGGCTTTGTCGACGCCCTGTCGACACTGGTCCTGTCGATCGTCTTCCTGCTCTCGGTCTTCCTGGTGGTGCAGTTCTTCCTGTCGCAGGAGGTCACCGGCAAGGACAAGGCGCTCGATGAACTCAATGCCAGGATCGCACAGTTGACCGAAATGCTGTCGCTCGAAAAACTCGGCAAAGCCAGCCTCGACGCCGAACTGGCCCAGGTCAAGGCCGGGCTGGCCGCCGCCGAATCCGAGCGCAAGGCGCTGTCCGGCGGTCTTGCCGCCAGCAGCGACGCCCAGGGCAAGGCGGCTGAACTCGGCAAGGCCCTCGATTCCGAGAAGGCGGTGTCCGCCCGCGCCCTGTCGCAGATCGAGGTTCTCAACCAGCAGATCAGCGCGCTGCGCCGCCAGCTCGCAGCCCTTGAGGACGCGCTCGACGCCTCCGAGAAACGCGACAAGGAATCCCAGACCAGGATTGCCGATCTCGGCCAGCGCCTCAATATCGCGCTGGCCCAGAGGGTGCAGGAATTGTCGCGCTATCGCTCCGAATTCTTCGGGCGGCTGCGCAGCATTCTCGGCAACCGCCCCGACATCCGCGTTGTCGGCGACCGCTTCGTGTTCCAGTCCGAGGTGTTTTTCGAAACCGGCCAGGCCACCCTGTTGCCGGAGGGACGCTCGGAACTCGACTCGGTTGCCAGCGCCCTGATCGAAATCAACAAGAAGATTCCAGACGACATTCCCTGGGTGCTGCGGGTCGACGGCCACACCGATACGCGCCCGGTCAACACTCCCGCCTTCAAATCGAACTGGGAATTGTCCGCCGCACGCGCCATCTCGGTGGTGCAATATCTGATTTCTCTCGGCGTCCCGGCCGACCGCCTTGCCGCCGCCGGCTTCGGCGAGTTCCAGCCGCTCGACAGCGCCACCACGGAAGAGGCCTATCAGCGCAACCGCCGCATCGAACTCAAACTGACGGAACGCTAGTCAGAGAGCCGCAGGGATCGAACCCTGGCGCAGCCCCGAACACCACAGGGGCCGCGCGCCCGCGCGAAATCAGCGCGCCTTGCCGCTCTGGCAGATTTCTCCAACATCCTCTCCCACACGCAACACAGATCTTCCTGCGTCCCGCCATCTGTCTGCCGCGCCCTGGGCGCCACCGTCTGGACCCTTCAAATGATCACCTTGCGCCTATATTGCGACACCGATGAAGCCGCGCTGATCGCGCTGTGGCAACACAGCTGGAGCCGCGCCTATCCCCATATCGACTTCGCCGCTCGCCTTGAGTGGTGGACCACACGCTGGCGCGAGGAACTGGTAGCCCAGGCCACCGTCGTCGTCGCCGAACAGGACGGTCCCGCAATCGGTTTCGTCACCATCGATAAAACCGGCTATCTCGACCAGCTCGTGGTGGCTCCCGAATTCTGGGGCTCACAGGCAGCAACCCTGCTGGTTGACGAGGCCCGGCGCCTGTCGCCTGCCGGCATCACGCTTCTCGTCAACAGCGACAACGCCCGCGCCATCCGTTTTTACACCCGAGCCGGCTTCGTCACGATAGGCCATGACGTGAATCCGGTCTCCGGCCGGCCCGTCCTGCGGCTGGCGTGGACGCCGTGATCGTGGTTGTCGCAGCACGCGCCCCCATGGCAAGCCAGGCGCCATCGGCAGCATCTGGAGCGCGGAGGATGGAGCATGGAGCATCGACGGCCGTCATCTCCGCCCCGCCTCCATGTCATCCGCTCCGCATGCCAAGCCGGGCCTCAATCTGTTCCTGCGTGACGGTTTTCACCTCCATCGCCCACTCACCAAGCCGGATCAACCGCTCCCGGCTGGGGTATCGGAGCATCCTGAGGTCGGTGGCATTGACCTGGGTGTGGCCGTTGAAGCTGCGGAAATACGCATCCACCGCCGTCATGTTCAGGAACGCCGCCAGTCCATGGGCCAGAGCCTCCGGCAGGCCACGCCGGTTTTCGTGAAAGAGGTTGAGGTGGTTTTCAAAGCCCAGCATGGATGCCTCCTCAAAGGCACCCGGATCCACTACGCTGGCATGGATGCGGCGCTTTTCCTCCTTGGACGAGAAGCGCCGCACCACGCAGTAGAAGCCACGCGGGAACAGCCATTTCCCGGTGTCGCAGGTGTGCAGGATCGCGTTCGGCTTCTTCATGCCAGGGATCGGCCATGTCATCCGAGCGCCACTGAAATGAGCGGGATAGAGCAGCGGCACGGTCCCCTTCTCCGGATTGTCGCGCAGATACGCCCGCAACCGGAAATCGACCACAGGTCCCGTCGATACATGGATCCCCAGATCTGCCAGCGTGCAGGAAACCGCCGGGCAAGGCTCCATCGCCAGCGCTCGCGGCTCCGCGGGGACATGAATGAAGCGTTCCCGGTCATCCGGCAACACAATGCGCTCGAAGGGATAATCGTGCGTCGCAAGGTCGGCAAAGCTGTCATCGGTTGATGTCGAAACCCTCACCGCTCCCTGCTCGCCGCCGCGCTCCAGACACAGGATGATGTTTTCCTGCAGAACCCCGTCATCCCTGAAGGCATTTTTGCGCGACCCGAAGAGATGGATCTGGCGCAGCGCCGCGCGTTCCAGGATGAAATCGCGGAAGCGGCGGTAATAGGGCCCGTTGCAGAAGCTGCGCGGGATGATGGCGACGATCTGCCCGCGCGGCAGCGCCTGGGTGAGCGCCAGCGCCACGAAGGCGCTGTAGAGATTGACGGTCTCTATGCCGACGCGGCGTAAAGCCTGCCGATGGGCGGAGTTGCTGCGGATTTTCTTGTAAGGGGGGTTCAGGATGATGTGGGTGTAGAAGCCGCCCTGGGTCTGCGCAACCACATCCTCCCGCGTGGTCGCCTCAATATAGTCGCCGGCCACGATCCGATGTGTGACATGAGGGTATGCGCGAAGATGCCGTTTGAGATGACTACGAAGACGATCATCGATTTCACAGGCCGTGACATCGACTGTGGTGAAACCGGAAAGCGCGCCGGCCCAGCGGTCCAGGAAGGCGCAGGACAGCGCACCAGCACCCGCTCCGGCGTCCAGCAGACGACAGGCTTTGAAGGGGCCGGGCACAAACAGAGACGCCATAAAACGGGCGACGTTTGGCGGCGTCATGAACTGGCCGAGGTCCGCCTTGTATTGCCGCGCAGTTCCCGGCACCAGCGCGTCCGGCTGTTCAAGCGCCTGCCGAGCCGTGTTCTTCTGTGGCCGCATCACGTCCCCAAAACCTGCCCGCCCCATGGGACCCCTCGGGTCCCCTGGACCCGCAAAAGCCTGGAAAACCGCAATCGCGTGCGCGCCCCGCGCATCTGCTCCTTCCGCTCACAATCGCGGGCCGCCGGCGTCACGACATGCGCCATCCCGGTTGAGGCCCGGCCGCCGGCGATTTTCACCCTCGACGAGAGAGTTGCAGGCCGCCGCGCAGCACTCCCTGCCGATCATCTCGGCCGTCTTCACGACAGGCGATACACCTCGCCTGCATAAGCAAGGCCTGAACTGCATCCGGGGAAAGCCCTGCATCGCACGGCAACGAGTGAGAGGTGGTCCGATTCTCTATTCCCGGGCAGGATTGGATCACCCCGCTCCCCAGGGTTTGAGAACACAGCTCCCTCTGCGGCTTCACCCGACCTGGCACCACAACGGGGGAACACCCCGTTTGTGCCCCCCGGATGACACAAGCTGCACGCCGGCAGACTCAAAGCTGGACGGCTCACACGCCCTCGAACTGCAACCGCGCCAGGCGGGCATAGAGCCCGTTGGCGGCGACCAGCGAACTGTGCGTACCCTGCTCCACCACCCGGCCATGGTCCATGACCACAATGCGGTCGCAGGACAGCACGGTGGCCAGCCGGTGGGCGATGACCAGCGTGGTGCGGTGGCGCATCAGCTCCTCAAGTGCGGTCTGCACCAGGGTCTCGCTTTCGGCATCGAGTGAGGACGTCGCCTCGTCGAGCAGCAGCAGGGGCGCGTCGCGCAGGATCGAGCGGGCAATGGCGATGCGCTGGCGCTGCCCGCCGGACAGGGTCACACCGCGCTCGCCAAGCTGGGTCTCCATGCCTTCCGGCAGGCGGGCGATGAACTCGCTGGCATGCGCAAGCTCGGCGGCGCGATCGACTTCGGCGTCCGAGGCGTCCGGTCTGCCGAAGCGGATATTCTCCCGGGCGGTCGCTGCGAACACCACCGATTCCTGCGGCACCAGCGCGATGCGCTCGCGCAGCTGACGCGGATCGGCCGACCGGATCGGGACATCATCGAAGGTGATAATGCCCCCCACCGGGTCATAGAAACGCAGCAGGAGATGGAACAGCGTGCTCTTGCCGGCTCCCGAAGGTCCGACGATGGCGACCTTCTCGCCGCGACGAACCTTGAGCGAAACGCCGTCGAGAACCTTGACGTCCGGGCGCGCCGGATAGGTGAAGCTCACGCCTTCAAAACTCAGTTCCCCGCGCGGTGGCTGCGGGAAGGCCCATGGCATCACCGGAGCGGTGATGTCGGATTTGACATTGAGGATCTCAAACAGGCGCTCGGCGGCACCGCTGGCGGCAGCGATCTCGCCCCAGACCTCGCTGAGCTGGCCAAGACCGGTAGCGGCGAAGGCCGCATAGAGCACGAACTGGCTGAGCTGGCCCGGGGTGATGGTCTTGTTCAGGACATCATGCGAGCCGACCCACAGAATCACCACAACGCTGGCGAAGACGATGAAGATGATGGTGGCGGTCAGGGCCGCCCGCGCCCGGGTGGAGATCCGCGCCGCCTCATAGGCCTGCTCGACCTCGCCGCCGAACCGCTTCGCCGCCATGGTCTCGCTGGTATAGGCCTGCACGGTACGGATGGCGCCGACCAGCTCGCCGGCATAGGCGCTGGCGTCCGCCAGCGTATCCTGGGCATGGCGCGACAGTCGCCGCACCCTGCGCCCGAAGGCGACCAGCGGCAGCACGATGAGGAAGATCGCCACCAGCACGAAAACCGAAAGGCGCGGGCTGGAGATCACCATCATCACCACCGCGCCGAGAAACATCAGGAGGTTGCGCAGCGCGATCGACACCGAGGCACCCACCGCCGACTTGATCTGGGTGGTGTCCGCCGTGAGCCGCGAAATCAGCTCACCACTGCGCGCGGTGTCGAAAAATTTCGGGGACAGCGACAGCAGATGCGCAAAAACATCATGGCGAAAATCGGCGACGATGCGCTCCCCGAGCGTCATCACCAGATAGTAGCGGGCCGCGCTGGCAAGCGCCAGCACCGCGACCAGGGCGATCATCACCAGAAAAGAGTTGTTGATGCGGCTGACGCCCTCCGGGGTGAAGCCCGAATCCATCAGAAAGCGCACCGCGATCGGAACCAGGAGCGTCGTCAGCGCCGCGACTGTCAGTGCGACACCGGCCAGAGCCGCCCGGCCGATATAGCGTCCGACATAGGGCCGCAGCGACAGCAGCGGCCGCAGCCGGCTGCCCCCGCCTTTGCCCGAAGCGGGATCCGGCACCGTGGCATCCGATGAGGATGGAGTGGCGATTTTGGCGTCGGACAAATCACGATTGTGGCTGTCAAGCCGTTGCGCTTCATTCATTGGATCGGCTCGCCTGATGTGCAATCCCTTGACCCGCGCCGGCGCTGGCCAGGTGCCGCAAAGCGGTAATGCAAAATTCCCGCCTGTACAATGTGCTTCACGCCCGGGCACGGGGGGCATGCGGGGGTGCCAGGCTTGACCGGAACACGCTGACCGGGAAACAGTTTCCCGCCCGAAAGGCTTCCTGCCACGGGATTGTTTTAGCCACGCAGCTGCGCTATAGAGCGCCAAAATCCGTCACCGACAGGCCTTGAGCCACGAACCGGCGCCGTTCTCTTGCGCTGCCTCCAGGAATTGCCATGAAAGCCGAAATTCACCCGAATTATCATACCATTACGGTCGTCATGACCGACGGCACGGAATACCAGACCCGCTCCACCTGGGGCAAGGAAGGGGACCGGCTCAACCTCGATATCGATCCCAAGTCGCACCCCGCCTGGGTTGGCGGTGCGCAGCAGATTCTTGACCGCGGCGGCCGGGTCTCGCGCTTCCAGAAGAAGTTCTCCGCCTTCCTCAAGAAGGACTGAAACGGCTAAGGGCCTGCAGACTGAAGGCCGCCACCGCATCCCAGGCCCGCCAAAGTCCGGCCCCTGCCACCCGATGTGGGCCGCAAGGCCTGAAGTCGAAGGCCTGAAGTCGAAGGCCTGAAAGTCGAAGGATTGGGGTCGCAGGGATTGGGGCCGAAGGCCGCTTCTGTCCGCACCCCTGAAACCCATGCTGCAGCAGGCCGGGGCGAGCGCCGCTCCGCCTGGCGGCCGCTCAATCTCCGGATGGGAGTGCCCGAACCAGAGGCTGGCGTCCCCTGATCGACCCTCCAGCCACGATCCCATCCCGCCCCTGGCCGGATCTCCGGATTTTCCACAATCGGGATGGGGAGGCAGCCGGCAAGCGCAGTGCCCCGTTACAGAAGCGATTTCCACTCCTGATGGCCACCGCTGCAGCCTGCGCCGGGCAGCGAAATGCCCGGGCCGGCAGACCCGGACCCGCTCTGCTTTTCAGCGAACGACCGCCTTCCGCGCCATCCTGAAGGCGGGCGATGTTGCAACCGCAACGCTTCACGACCGCCGCATGCGCGGCAGTACAGGTCAGGCGACAGCGCGGCACTCGCCGGCAAATCTTCCCTGTCCGAAGCCCGAAGCCGAAGCCCGATCCCCAATCAGCTCACGCCGACTTCTGAAAAAACAGGTGATGGCAGACTGTGAGCGTGCAGATCGCGCGTTAACGGAGCTGAACCGCGCGGCAAGCGCGGATATGCGCCCCCTCCTCTTCCAGGTGAAGCACAGCTTCACCGATGCCGTCCGGTCGGTGAGAGGACCTGACAAAGACAGACCCTAATGCTCAAAAGCATCCTTGAGCGCATTGAGCGCCGGCACCAGCGGATTGCCGATGGTCCGGCATTCCAGGGGCGGAGCGTGGATATTGAGGTCGAGGCGCCGCACCCGGGACTGCAGACTCATGGAGCGCGAAATCAGGTCCTGCAACTGCTGCGGCAGTCTGCCGATCATGTCGAGCGGCCCGGGATCGGCGGCGGAGAGTTTGACCTTGGCCTTCTCGCGACTGGCCTGGCTCAGCGTCATCTCACCATCCTTGACCGCCCGGTGCAGCAGGAGCCAGGACGCCAGCTGCATCAGGCGGGTGGTGAGACGCATGCTTTCGGTGGCATAGGTCAGACTGACAGAACGCTCCAGCGCGCGCGCCTCAATGCGACCGGCCCCATCCAGATAGGCCGCGGTCTCCTCCACCAGATCCATGCCCTCGCGAAACAGACTGGTGAAGGCGGCCGAACTGGTGAGCCGTTCACTGAGTTGTACCAGGCCTCCCTCGGCCTGCACGTGCTCCGACATGGTTAACGCCCCTTTAAGACTTACCCCTGACCCATTTACCCAGTTTCGCGGGAGGTCGCCCCGCTGCCGAGTTATGCTGAACAAATCATTGCGCGGCTGGGCGAAAGAGTCCAGTCACAGTTAACAATATGGTTTCCACAGGCTTCCCGGCCGCTTTTCGCATCAAATTGGGACAGAAAATACCGACATCGGGATAGGGGGGTCTCTCGCGAGACCACCCCTCCCACACCACCGGACATACGGGTCCGTATCCGGCGGTTCGACAGATCATGCAGGTCGCGGGGCCGCGACTGAGGCTAAGCCGATC
>WQYW01000124.1 GCA_009781045.1 Alphaproteobacteria bacterium | reverse complement strand
GCTCGGCACACGTCCTCTTCAGAGCAGAATTCCAGCCGGGGCACGGCTGTCAGACGCCAAGCCAGCGGATTGCCGCATAGCTTGTCTGAGAAGCCGTCGTGTTTACGCGACGGAGTTGTCACTGAAGAGGTCCCTCAGCGGTGGGCCTCGATCTGAGGGATGATGTCGTCGGCGTTGACCCCGGATTGCAGGATCGGATTACTGGCGGATGGGCGGCGTGCCTTGCGCGCGGCACTCAAACCATCCTCCGGGATCCTTCTCAAGGATCCTCCTTGCAGGATCTTCCTTCATGAACCTGGGAACAGCGCAGTGCGGGGTGGCGGATTTCCAGGCCTTGCGGAGGTGGCGGTTGCCGCACGCCGCACTGCCCGCGCCCTCCTGCTGCGCCGATCACTGCTTGGGCGCAATGAAGGTGGGGCCGACGGTGCGGATCGAGCTGTCGGAGCCGGCCGGGGTGTCGGCGGCCTGCGGATCGGGCGTGGCCGCCGGGGCATTCTGTCCCTTCCTGGCGGGCGCCGCTTTGGGAGCCTGGCGCTGCTGCATGCGTTTGGAGCGCTCTTCGGTGACGATGATGTCGCCCTGCTGCGCAGCAGCGGCCCTGTCGTCGATTGATTTCAGAGCGTCGCCCCAGGTCTGGCCGGGGGCCTTGCACGAGCAGGAGGCGTTATATTCGGTGCGGAACTTGAAGGCGTTGGCAAGCGAGGTGTAGGGCTGGCCGCTGATCGACACCGCCGAGTTCATGTCCTCGCCGGGATTGCGATAGGTGTAGAGCGTGGCATCCTGCGCCGGGCACTGTGCCTTGCAGGTGCGCTCGTCATCGGAGAAACGCGCCGGAACGGTGGCAAAGGAGATCGGGAAATAGGCGCCGTCGCAGCTGCGCACACAGACCGTGCGATAGGTGCCCGACTGGGTGTCGAGCGGCGTCGGCATGCCGTTGTCGCCGCCGCCGAAGAGGCTGTTGAGGAAATTGCCGGTGCGCTGCGCTGCAGAAGAATATTGCGGGCCGCAATTATTCTGCGACAGCGAAAGCAGCAGCGAACGGCGCTGATTCTCGCGCTCCGGGCTCATGCCGCCGTTGCGCAGCTGCTCAATGCTGGACATGGCCTGCTCGACAGCGGCCTGCAGCTGCTACATGCGGGCGTTGATCGCTCCACATTCGGGCGGCCGGCCGCCCAGTATGGAGAACAGGCCGCCGCTGTCGCAGCCCAGCCGCCGGGCCTGCGACGTCACGCGGTCGAGTTCGACCTGCTGGCGGCTGGCAGAGTCCTGGATGCGGCGGACCTGTTCGTCCCGGGCCGGATCATTGGCGGGGGCGCGGTCAAGCGCTGCAAGCTGTGCTTCCAGACGCGGGCACAACGGGTTCATGGGCTGTTGGGCCCAGGCGGTGGTCGCCGGCGCCAGCACCGCCGGCAGGGCGATCAACAGCGTGGTGCCGACCAGGATGGAACGCGCGTGAGAACTGAACATGTCCGCCATTCTAACCATGTGAGCCTTGAATGTGGATTCTCCAATACCCGCTTCAAGCGGCGGCGTCACCCGGTTTCGCAAAGGCGGGCAAAGGCGGATGGCGCGGAAATCCGCACAGCCCCTCAGCGCAGGCAGGTGATCGCGACATATTCCGCTGTCGCGCAGGCCGGGGAGGAACATCCGCGGGGCGATCTCGGGATCTCGCCGGTGATCTCGTCGCGGTCGACGCGGCGCCAGGCAGTGGCGGAAGAGAAATCGTGGGACTGACACCAGGATTGTGCGGCTTTGACACCGCAGGGGCCAGGGCGGGCAATGCAGGCTGGCGCCGGACCATGGGGCGCGGTGGCGAGAATGAAGATGCGGCTTTCGCCCGTCGCGCCGGAAACGGCTGTGAGGCAGGCCAGGCCGAGAAGGAGCCCGAGAAAGGATCGCATGGTCCACCCGAAACGGAGGAACGACTGCGCTCGTGAATAGACGAAAATGATTAATGGCAATGAATCGCGGGCGACAGTCGCTGCAGGCACAACAGGCGCCTGAGAAGGGAGGCAGCGGCCCGTGGCGGTTTCAGGACGGGTGATTCGCTGCCCCCCCGCACCCGGCCGGGCGCGGCCAGACTCCGGTGTCATGCCATGCTGTCCGGGGCCATGTCATGTCATTGGCGGCAGCGTAAACCGAAGGCCAGGATCCAGTCGGCCTGCTCTTCTGTGTCGGGTACATGCAGGCCGCGCGCCTCTCCGATCGCGGCCAGCGCCGCCCGCGGCTCGATTCCGCTACATATCAGGACGCATGCGGCGACCAGCGATGAGCGGCCGATCCCGGCCCGGCAATGGATCGCAATATTCCTGCCGCGGGAGAGATCTGCGGCGAGGCGGGAGGCGAGTTGCCATGCCTTTTCGGGGTGGTCTGGAACACCGCGATCGGGCACCGGAAAGGACAGAAAGGCGATGCCGCTCCGGCGACAGAATTCCGGCTCCTGGCTGAGGTCGAGTTCCGCCACCTCTGCAGGCTCCAGCAGGCTGACCACCTCCTCGACGCCGGCCGCTTTCCAGGCCTCGATATCGGCTTCAAGCCAGTCATTGGCGCGCGGCCGGGCCATGATGGCCAGACGCCCGGGACCGGCGATCCAGTGGAGGCGGGACATCCGGGGGGCTCCTTTATCAAAAAAGGCTTTCAGAGCGCTGAAATGGCCCCTGCAGGCGACGGTTGCGCTGGTGGAGGCGCGCGATCAACAGGAATTTCAGTGGATTCGAACCCTTGAGGCTGGTTCACGGGACTTCCCGGATGGTGCCCTTCGCGCTGCCGCACCCATGTTGCGAGTGAAGCGGGGGGTTGGTATTGAAAGCCCGGAAAGGCCGTCGAAGACCCGGACCCGCGACCGATTGCCGCCGTTATGACCATTCGTTCAGGTTTTTCCATGATAATTCTTCGCAACGACAGGTCTTCGCAGCGGCGGGTCTTCGCAACGGCAGGTCGGATTGGGGTCGGGGGGCGATTGCTCTGTACTGTCGGTGGAGAGGGAGTGCGTGCCTTGAGCCCGATCTCGAGGTGCCGCTAGCGGCCCTCGCGCGTGGAGCGCGTCTGGTGTTGTGTCTTGCTGCCTGCCCGGGTTCCGGAAACTGCGTGCGCGCCAGAGGGCCGATGCCATTTCCTGCCCCGGATGTCGGGCAGGCTGTTTTTCCGGCGGGAATGCTGCTGAAAGCGCGAGGTTAAGGGGCTGTGATGGAGTTGCGCCTTTACGATACCGTGACCCGGAGCAAGCGGGAATTTGTGCCGCTCGATCCGCAACAGGTGCGCATGTATGTGTGCGGACCGACGGTTTATGATTTCGCCCATATCGGCAATGCGCGGCCGGTGATCGTGTTCGACGTCCTGTTTCGCCTCCTGCGCCATCTTTATGGGGAGTCCCATGTCAGATATGTCCGCAACGTCACCGATGTCGATGACAAGATCAATGACCGCGCGGCACGGGACTTCCCGGACCTGCCGCTCAATGAAGCCATCCGCCGCCTGACCGGGGACACCGCGGCCCAGTTCCACCGCGATGTCGACGCGCTTTGCGCGCTGCGGCCCAGCATCGAGCCACGGGCCACCGAGCATATCGGGGAGATGCGCGAGATCATTGATCGCCTGGTCGAAGGCGGCTTTGCCTATGTCGCCGCAGACCATGTGCTGTTCTCGCCGCAGGCGATGAATGCGGCGAGCGACGTGCTGCCGCGCTACGGGGCGCTGTCGAACCGCTCGCTCGACGAGATGATCGCAGGTGCCCGTGTCGAAGTCGCGCCCTATAAGCGTGACGCCACCGACTTTGTGTTGTGGAAGCCGTCGAAGCGGGGCGAGCCGTCCTGGCCTTCGCCGGCGGGGATCGCCGCGGAGGGGCGGCCGGGCTGGCACCTGGAATGCTCGGCGATGGCGTGGAAACATCTCGGAACGCAGTTCGACATCCATGGCGGCGGCATCGATCTCATGTTTCCGCACCACGAAAACGAAGTGGCGCAGAGCTGCTGCGCCTTCCATCAGCCCCGCATGGCGAATTACTGGGTGCATAACGGCTTCCTTCAGCTCGAGGGCGAGAAGATGTCGAAGTCGCTCAACAATTTCGTCACCATCCATGATCTGCTGGCGGACTGGCCGGGAGAGGTGCTGCGGCTCAACATGCTGCGCACCCATTATCGCTCCCCGATCGACTGGACCGAAAAGGGTCTGGAGGAGAGCGCACGCACGCTGGATGACTGGTACCGGCTCGCTGCCGGTGTCGTGCCTGCTGCGGTTTCGCCCCCGGTGGTCGAGGCTCTGTGTGATGACCTCAACACCCCGCAGATGATCGCGGCGCTGCACAGCCTGCGCAATGATCCACCCGTACTTGCCGCCTCGCTGCGCTTCCTGGGCTTTCTTTGCGTCAGCGCTGAGGAATGGGAGAGCCGCAAACGACAGAGCGGCGTCGACACAGAAGAGATTGAGCGCCTGGTGGCGGCGCGAACGGCGGCACGCGCGGCCAGGGACTTCAAGGCGTCGGATTCTCTGCGCGATCAGCTTGCCAGCCTCGGCGTTGCGATCCGGGATTCCAAAGACGGCACCACATGGGAGTTTATGCGATGAGCCCGCCCGAGACGCCGTTTCCCAGACGCTGGATTTATTATATCGCCCTGAAAATCGCGGTTCTCGCGGCGGCGGTCGCTTTGGTCCTCAAACTCTACGGTTTCTGGTGAGGATCATGGCACCGAGACCCGACGCAGCCCTGCTGCGACCGTTCCTGCCCGACGATGTGCCGATTCTGGTCGCGATCTTCACCGCAGCGATCGAAGAGCTGACGGGGGACGACTATAGCGAGGCCCAGCAGGAGGCGTGGATCGCCAGCATCGAGGATGAGGCCGCCTTCGGTCAGAGACTTGGCAAGCAGCTGACCCTGATCGCCCTATTGGCGGAGGCACCGGTCGGGTTTGCCTCTTTGCGCGGCACGGACCATATCGACATGCTTTATGTCTACCCTGAGGTCGCCGGCCGGGGCGTCGCCACTTCTCTGGTGGACGCGCTGGAAAAACTCAGTGCCCATCGCGGTGCCGTGAGCCTGAGCGTCGATGCCAGTGACACCGCCGTGGGCTTCTTCGCCCGTCGGGGCTATCAGGCCAGTCAGCGTAACAGTGTCATGCGGGGCGGCGAATGGCTCGCCAACACCACCATGTGCAAGATGTTCGGGAGCGGATCGCGCGCCTCCGGGAGCCCTTCAGAATGAGCAAAGAACGGATCTATCTCTTCGACACCACGCTGCGTGACGGTGCGCAGACCAACGGCGTTGATTTCACCCTGAGCGACAAGCGGGTGATCGCGCATATACTCGATGAACTCGGGATCGACTACGTCGAGGGCGGCTATCCCGGGGCCAATCCGATCGACAGCGAATTCTTCGCTACGCCGCCACAGCTCAGCCATGCGCGCTTCACCGCCTTCGGCATGACACGGAGGGTCGGGCGCTCGCTGTCGAACGATCCCGGTTTTGCCGCGCTGCTCGAGGCCAAAGCGGATGCGCTTTGTCTGGTGGCGAAGTCGTCGGCCTATCAGGTGCGGGTGGCGCTGGAGAGCACGAAGGAGGAGAACCTGGCTTCGATCCGCGACAGCGTCAGCGCCGCGGTCGCGAAGGGGCGCGAGGTCATGCTCGACTGCGAGCATTTCTTTGATGGCTACAAGGAAGACGCCGATTTCGCGCGCGCCTGCGCTCACGCGGCCTATGATGCCGGTGCCCGCTGGGTGGTGCTGTGCGACACCAATGGCGGCTCCATGCCGGAAGAAGTCGCGCGCATCGTCGCCGATGTCTGCACGCTCATCCCCGGCGATCACATCGGCATCCATGCCCATAACGATACCGAGCAGGCGGTGGCCAATTCGCTTGCTGCGGTCACCGCCGGGGCGCGCCAGATCCAGGGCTCGCTCAACGGCCTGGGCGAGCGCTGCGGCAATGCCAATCTGTGCTCGCTGATCCCGACCCTGAAGCTCAAACCCTCTTTTGCCAGCCGCTTTACGATCGGTGTCTCCGACGAGCGGCTCGCCGGTATGGTCAGGCTGTCACGCACGCTCGACGATATGCTCAACCGGACGCCGAACCGCCATGCCGCCTATGTCGGCGAGAGCGCCTTTGTCACCAAGACCGGTATTCATGCCTCCGCGGTGATGAAGGATCCGCAGACCTATGAGCATGTCAGCCCGGAACGGGTCGGTAACCGCCGCAACGTGCTGGTGTCCGACCAGGCGGGGCGCTCCAATGTCATCGCCGCACTCGATCAGGCCGGGATCGCTTTCGACCGGAACGATCGGAGGCTGACGCGGCTGGTCGAGGAACTCAAAGAGCGCGAGGCTGCGGGCTTTGCCTACGAATCGGCCAATGCCTCCTTCGATCTCCTGGCGCGGCGCACGCTCGGCACCGTGCCGGAATATTTCCGGGTCGAGCAGTTCGATGTCAATGTCGAGCTGCGTTACAATGCCGTCGGCCAGCGCGTCACCGTGGCGATGGCGGTGGTCAAGGTCAATATCGCCGGGGAACAGCGGATGTCGGTGGCGGAAGGCAATGGCCCGGTCAATGCGCTGGATGTCGCGATGCGCAAGGATCTCGGCAAATACCAGAAATATATCGACGCGATGCACCTGATTGATTACCGCGTGCGTATCCTCAACAGCGGCACCGAAGCGGTGACGCGGGTTCTGATCGAGAGCGCCGATGAGGAGGGCAACAGCTGGACCACGGTCGGGGTGTCGCCGAATATCATCGATGCATCGTTCCAGGCACTGATGGATTCGCTGATCTATAAGCTGGTCAAGTCGGGAGCGCCGGCCTGACGCTGGAAGACGGTGCTTTGTTCGGTTTTCGTCACAGCGTTCCGGCGAGGTCCGGGGGCAGTGCCCTGGCGCGCGCGCTCGAGCCCGCCAGCGCGGCCTCAAGACGGGCAATCACGTCCTCGATGCGGTCGGCGGTCAGGATGTCGACCGGGTAGGCGGAATGGATGAATGCGCTCTGTCGCATATGCGCCAGAAGGGCCAGCAGAGGGTCCCAGAAACCGTCGATATTGACCAGCAGCACCGGCTTGGCGTGACGTCCGAGCTGTTTCCAGGTCAGCTGCTCGACCAGTTCCTCAAGCGTGCCGATGCCGCCGGGCAATGCCACGAAGGCGTCGGAACGCTCGAACATCAGCCGCTTGCGTTCATGCATGTCGGGAGTGACGATCAGATCCTGAACTTCCATCAACGCGTGTTCCGACTGGACCAGGAATTGCGGGATGATGCCGGTGACCTGGCCGCCATGATCGAGGGCCGAGGTGGCGAGCGCCCCCATCAGGCCGACATTGCCGCCGCCATAGACCAGACGGATGCCGCGCTCGGCCAGGATCCTGCCGAAGGACCTGGCAGCCTCAACAAAACGGGGGCTCGAGCCGGCGCTGGAGCCGCAATAGACACAGACAGTTGCAGGGACAGGCATCATGGCGATGATTGAGACGGCTTCGGCGGCCGCCAGTCAAGTCGCGATCCACCGGGCCAGCGCCGGTTTTCGCAACCCGGCTTTTCTGCGGTTTCGGTTCTTTCAGGGCGCGGTCAGGCCCTGCAAATCAGGGTGGCTGAGGCCCCGTTGCGCCTGTGTGGCGGGAAAAAAAATCTGCCGGATCTCTTTTTTCGCAAAAAAAGAAGGGGGGGTGTGCAGGGATTTTCGATGAGTCGCGCTCAAGGCCGGCGGGCACCGGCCATTCCTCCCTGGAACTCTCTGGAATCTGCCTGGAATCTGCTCGGAACGGCCTGTCTTTGCGCCAGCCTGAGAGGTCGAAGGCATGGAGGTCCGCAGGCCGCACCACCGCCCTGTCACCAACGGTTAACGGGAGCGCAAGAATTGCACCTTTCGGGGGCTGTGTCCGGAAGGGGGGAAGCCCTATATGGAGAGCCAATTCTTGAATGAAACCGGCTCCCTTCTCGCGCCCAGGGCGCACACGCTTTGCGGCCAGCCGGTTGATCCCTGGACTTTTGATGCGTCATTCCTCCGATATCGAACCGACCCTGCCCGTGTCCGAGCGGGCGACACTGATCGCGACCCTGTCGCATCTGTGGCCCTATATCTGGCCGGGCGACCGCGCCGACCTCAAGATGCGCGTGGCGTGGTCGATGCTGCTGCTGCTGCTCGCCAAACTCGCCACCCTGGCGGTGCCCTTCACCTTCAAATGGGCAACCGACGCGCTGACCGGGACGCCCAGTGCGCCGGCCAGGGCTGCCGACTGGCAGCTCTGGGTTCTGGCTGCACCGCTGCTTCTGACCGCAGGCTATGGCGTCATGCGCATCCTGATGGCGGTCCTGACGCAATGGCGCGACGGCCTCTTCGCCAGGGTCTCGATGCACGCGGTGCGCAAGCTCGCCACCCAGACCTTCGTGCACATGCATCAATTGTCGCTGCGCTTCCACCTTGAGCGCAAGACCGGCGGCTTGACGCGGGTGCTGGAACGCGGCCGCAACGGCATCGAGATCATCGTCCGCATGGTGATCCTGCAACTGATCCCGACCCTGGTCGAAGTGTCGCTCCTGATGGCGGTGTTGCTGTGGCAGTTCGACTGGCGCTACGTGATCGTGACCCTGATCACGGTCATGGTCTATATGTATTATACCTATATCGCCACGGAGTGGCGGATCGGCATCCGCCGGGCGATGAACGAATCCGACACCGAGGCCAACACCAAGGCGATCGATTCGCTTCTCAACTATGAGACCGTGAAATATTTCGGTGCCGAGGACCGCGAGGCGCAACGCTACGACGTCTCGGTGGCCCGCTACGAGGAGGCCAGCGTCAAGACCTACACCTCGCTGGCGGTGCTCAATACCGGTCAGGCGGTGATTTTCACGATCGGCCTCTGCGTCACCATGCTGATGTGCGTCAACGGCATCCGCGACGGTCGCCAGACCGTGGGTGATTTCGTTCTCATCAACGCGATGATGATCCAGCTCTACCAGCCCCTGAATTTCATGGGAATGGTCTATCGCGAGATCAAGCAGGCGATCATCGATATCGAGAATATGTTCAGTGTGCTGGGGCGCCGGCCCGAGGTGGCGGATGTGCCGGGTGCCCGCGAACTGGTGGTGGAACGCGGCACGCTGCGCTTTGAGAAGGTGCGCTTTGCCTATGAGGCGGAACGCCAGATCCTCAATGGCATCAGCTTCGAGGTCCCGGCCGGGCGCACCGTCGCCATCGTCGGCCCCTCGGGGGCCGGCAAGTCGACGATTTCGCGGCTCCTGTTCCGCCTTTACGATGTCTCCGACGGCCGCATCGTCATCGACGGCCAGGATATCCGGGAGGTCACGCAGGCCTCGCTGCGCGCCGCCATCGGTATGGTGCCGCAGGATACGGTGCTGTTCAATGACTCGATTCGCTACAATATCCGCTACGGCCGATGGAATGCCAGCGACGCCGAGGTCGAGGAGGCGGCGCAGCTGGCGCAGATCGACAATTTCATCCGTATGGCGCCGAACGGCTATGACACCCAGGTCGGCGAGCGCGGCCTGAAACTGTCCGGGGGCGAAAAGCAGCGGGTGGCGATCGCCCGCACGGTGCTCAAGGCCCCGCCGATCCTGGTGCTCGACGAGGCGACCAGCGCGCTCGACAGCCATACCGAACATGAGATCCAGGAGGCGCTCGATCGCGTGTCACGCAATCGCACCTCGCTGGTGATTGCCCACCGGCTGTCGACCATTGTCGGCGCCGACGAAATCATCGTGCTTGACCAGGGGTCGATCGTCGAGCGTGGCACCCACGCCGAACTGCTCGGCGCCGGCGGGCTCTATGCCAGCATGTGGAACCGCCAGCGCGAAGCCGATGCGGCGCGGGAGAAACTTGCCATGGTCGATCACGACGAGATTGTGCATCTTGCTGCCGCGGCCGGTGCCAAAAGGCGCGGCAGCGGATGAACGGAAAACACGGGACGCCTTTCGGCGCCATCCGGACCGGGAAGGCGAACTGCAATCAGGTGACTTCAATCGAGGGACAGAAAAGTGTCAGTTTTCAACTCCATCCAGCGCCAGATTCCCCCGATCCATCGCGAGGGCTATCTGTTCATTCTCGCCTTTGCCGCCGCCAGCATTGTGCTGTTCTACATCGTGCATCTGATTTTCCCTGGCCTGGCCTGGCATCTGGCGTGGATCGGCGCCATCCTGACGATCTGGTGCGCCCTGTTCTTTCGCGATCCCGAGCGGGTGACGCCGCTTGGGGAGCGTCTGGTGGTGTCGCCGGCCGATGGTCGGGTGTCGTCGGTGGCGATGGCGACACCGCCGCCGGAACTCGGCCTTGGTGACCAGCCGCTGCCGCGGGTGTCGATCTTCATGAGCGTGTTCAACTGCCATGTGAACCGCAGCCCGGTGGCGGGACGCGTCGATCGCATCGCCTACCATCCAGGCGTTTTCCTCAATGCCGAGCTCGACAAGGCCAGCGAGGACAATGAACGCAATGCGCTGGTGATCGCAACCGCGTCGTCGCGCATCGGCGTGGTTCAGATCGCCGGCCTCATCGCCCGGCGCATCGTCTGTTTTGCCAGGGAAGGGCAGACCCTGGGAGCAGGCGAGCGCTTTGGCCTGATTCGCTTCGGCTCACGGCTTGATGTCTATCTGCCGCAGGGCACCGTGGCCCAGGTTGCCGTGGGGCAGACCGCGATCGCCGGCGAAACCATCCTGGCGGAACTTGGCAGTGAGGCGAGCCGCGACTATCGCTCCAGTTGACCGGTTCCAGGGGCTGGCTCCGCCAGCCCGGCCATCAGGTGTCAGAGGGAGCCGGTCGCACTTTCAGACCGGCTCAGGGTCGAAGCAAAATGTCCAATGATCTGAATAATTCCGAGGGTCGTCGCCGCTTCCGCCGGGTTGCGGTGCGCACCCTGGTGCCCAATCTGATCACGGCACTGGCGATTTGTGCCGGACTGACGGCAATTCCGCTGTCGAGTGAAGGCCACATGGTGCTGGCGGTCTATGCCATCGTCTTCGCCGCGGCGCTTGACGGCATCGACGGCCGTGTGGCGCGGATGATCAAGGGGCAGTCCAAATTCGGTGCGGAGCTCGACAGTCTGGCTGACTTTGTCAATTTCGGTGTCGCTCCGGCATTGATCCTGTATTTCTGGCAGCTGCGTGAACTCGGCAATGTGGGGTGGACCGCGGCCATGATCTACGCCATTTGCGGCGGGCTGCGTCTGGCGCGCTTCAATGCCACCATGGACGACCCCAACAAACCGGCTTTTGCCGCCAATTATTTCACCGGTGTGCCGGCTCCGGCCGGCGCTCTCACGGTATTGCTGCCGCTCTATCTGGCATTCGTTGATCTCGGGCGCTGGCCTCCGGCCATGACCGCGCTCTACAGCGTCCTGATCGGGGTGCTGATGGTGTCGCGTCTGCCGGTTTTCTCAGGCAAAACCATGCGGCTGAGGGTGCCGCCGGAATTTATTCCTCTGGTGTTTGTTGCCGTGATCTCGGTGATTGCACTGGTGATCGGCTATCCCTGGCACATGCTCTCGGTGGCTGCGGTGCTTTATCTCTCAAGTCTGCCGCTGGGCTGGATGGCGTATCGCAAACATGAACGCGCGGCGGCTGCGAGCGGCGAGGGCGAGATCGTGCCACAGCCGCTGTCGCTGCCCTCGGCACCGAATCCTGCTGATTCGCCCCTTCACGACGGCGTCGATCGGGTGCCGTGAGACCACGGCCGGCCTTGTCTCCGCCTTATTTGGCAGATGATGCCGGGATGCTCTGGCATTGGCGCATGGCCATCTGCTAGAGAGTGGCGCGATTCGGTCTCCCCTCGCGCGCTTTCGCTGGCGTCAGGGGTGCCGCGGTTGCGCCTGAAGAAAACCTTCTGCCAGGAACGATGACGGACAGCAGCAATTCAACGGACCAGCAGGACGGGGCGGCAACGGGGGTGGTCACTCCCGGTTTCTGGGCCCTGGCGCTTGGCAGCATCGGTGTCGTTTTCGGTGACATCGGGACATCTCCGCTTTACGCTTTTCGTGAGGCTCTGGTTGGAGCCGCAGGAGGCCAGGCGGTTTCTTCGACCATCGTGCTTGGGGTTCTGTCCCTGGTTCTATGGTCGCTCCTGATCGTGGTCACGGCAAAATATGTGCTGCTGCTGTTGCAGGCCGACAATAACGGGGAAGGCGGAACCCTGTCGCTGATGGCGCTCGGTCAGCGTGCCCTGGGGCGGCGCAGCAGTGGTCTCCTGGCGCTCGGGGTCATCGGGGCGTCCATGTTCATCGGCGACTCCATGATCACGCCGGCGATCTCGGTGTTGTCGGCGATGGAGGGGCTCAAACTCGGCATGCCCGCGTTTGAGCATTATGTTGTCCCGCTCACGGTTGCCATCCTGGTGGTGCTGTTCGCAGTCCAGAGCAAGGGTACTGCGCGCGTCGCCACGGCCTTCGGCCCGGTGATGGTGCTGTGGTTCATCACGCTCGCAGTGACGGGGCTCATTCGCATCGTCGACAATCCGTCGGTGCTCGTCGCCATCAACCCCTGGTACGCCATCACCTTCCTGGCCGGCCACGGTACCATTGGTCTGGTGACGCTGGGCCTGGTGTTTCTGTGCGTGACGGGAGGCGAGGCGCTCTATGCCGATCTCGGCCATTTCGGCCGCAGACCGATCCAGTCGGCGTGGATGTTCGTGGTGTTGCCGGCACTGGTGATCAACTATTTCGGGCAGGGGGCGCTGGTGATGAGCGACCCCGCCGCGGTCGAGAGCACCTTCTATCGGATGGTGCCGAGCGCCCTGGTCCTGCCGCTCGTGGTGCTGGCCACCAGTGCCACCGTGATCGCCAGCCAGTCGGTAATCACAGGTGCCTATTCGGTGATCCGGCAGGCGGTGCAGCTTGGTCTGCTGCCCCGTTTCGAAGTGCGCTATACTTCCGAATCCCATGCCGGGCAGATTTTCCTGCCACGGGTCAATCGCCTGCTTCTGCTCGGTGTGCTGCTCCTGGTGTTCCTGTTCCACACCTCCAGCAATCTGGCATCGGCCTACGGCATCGCGGTGTCCACCACCATGGTGGTCGACGGCGTGATGGGCTTCGTGGTGATCTGGAAACTGTGGAACTGGCGCCCGGCGATGGTCGCGGCCGTGATTGCGCCGCTTATTGTCGTCGATACCACCTTTTTTTCCGCCAATCTCCTCAAGCTGTTCGAGGGGGCCTGGGTTCCGCTGCTGTTCGGGATCTCCATGGCGGTGACGATATGGGTGTGGCGCCGCGGTTCGGCGCTGCTGGTGATCAAGACCCGCCGCATTGAGGTTCCGCTCGACGATCTGATCAAGAGCCTGGAAAAGCGCCCGCCCCATATCGTCAAGGGTACCGCGGTCTTTCTCACCGGCGATCCGGCTTTCGTGCCCACCGCCCTGATGCATAATCTCAAACACAACAAGGTGCTGCACGAGCATAATGTGATCCTCACCATTGAGACGGCGCATACGCCGCGTGTCCCGGTCTCAGGAAGGGTCCAGATGGAGAAGATCAGCGAGAAATTCTCCAAAGTGCGCCTGCGCTTCGGCTTCATGGAATCGCCCAATGTGCCCAAGGCGCTCGCCGTCGCCCGCAAGCTCGGCTGGCAGTTCGACATCATGTCGACGTCGTTTTTCGTGTCGCGGCGCTCGCTGAAACTGTCGACGCAGTCGGGCATGCCGCGCTGGCAGGCGCTGTTGTTCATCGGGCTCAGCCGCTCGGCCAATGACGCCACCGACTATTTCCAGATTCCAACCGGGCGGGTGGTCGAGGTCGGTACCCAGGTTGCAATCTGAAATCCGCAATCTGAAATCCTCGCCCGGACGCCCCCTTGGCGTTTCGCGAAAATCGAAGCCTTCAGGGCAGGGCGGCGGCACGCGACAGGGAAGGCGGGACACGGGATTGGCAAGGATCCGCGAAGCACACACGCGCGCGCCGTCCCGCCCTGCGAAGAGGCAGGGCAAGGCTTTTGAAGAGCCGGCGCTGTCACGCAATCTCCGTGAGGCGGCGAGCCGGCAGCCCTTGGCTGTCTTTTGCCGCGATTTCCCGGGAAGGTTGCAATACTCCGCCTAAGCACCTAGATGTTCACGAGTTTCAGATTTCAGGAAGGCGGCGGAGCCGTCGGCCGACAGGGAGGAATTGAATGTTCGGATTATGGGGCAAGAAGGCTGCTGTGGAAAATCTGAGCCCGAACGAGGTGTCAAAGGGCATCAAAGAGGGGCGCTATGTGCTGGTCGACGTGCGCGAACCCAACGAGGTCGCCAGTGAGGCCTATCCCGAGGCCATCCTGATGCCGCTGTCGCGTTTTGACGCGGCTGCGATCAAGGTGCCGCAAGGCAGGGAGGTCGTGTTCGCCTGCCGTTCCGGCAAGCGCTCCGAAACCGCTTCCCAGACTGCGCAGGCTGCGGGCCTGCCCTACAGCAGACATCTCGCCGGCGGCATGATGGAATGGAAGCAGGCCGGGCTGCCAACGAGGGCGAAATGACCTGACGCCAGCGCGGCAGAAGGAAGGATGGGGTCAGCCCGCTGAACGCCTTCCTCTGCCGCCAATGGCGGCGTCAGTGCATCGTGAAATATCCTTCTACCCTCAGCCTCGGGCATGTATGTTGCGCGTTGCATTGGGCGATGCGGGTTGCCTGACAGCCCCAAGGCGGCCGGGCGTGCCTTGGGGGAATGGGCCCTGCGCTTTCCTGTGTCGGCGACCCTAAGTTTGATCGTGCTGGGCATACAGCCTGAAGAAAGGCACTGTTCGGCAAGGTCATTGGCGCCAGGCCCAGCGGCTGCAATTTTGAGGGGGGGGGGGCGTGCGGGCAAACATCGCAAGTTCAAATGGGTTGGCGGCTGCTGGTCGCCACATGAACGCTGCCTGTCACGCTCTGTGCCCTTGCCGCGCGAGCGGGGCGCAGAGTGCCATGGCTGAGACATTGAGCCGGTTCAATTCTCCCCCGGCGATCAACAGCCTTTCCGTGTATTTTTGATCCCCTGATTTTCAGGCCTCGATTGGGCCGCCGACACCTGTTTTGCAGGGAGACGAACTGTCCGTAACAGGTCTGCTGTGGCTGCGCGTGAGCGGGCTGAATTTTTAAATCAGGTAAGGATTTACCTGCCGCGCGGCAAAAAGTCGCAGCCTTGCTGCCAGGTCGTGCTGGAGTCCGCCGGTCCATGGCCTGAATATCTGTTCCAGGCCGTGTTTACTCACAGCAACCCTCTGAGTTGGGGGCGCCAAAGACGGAACGCATATTCATCTTCGGTTCAGTTGATGGACGTCAGGTTCTGGCCCTGAGGAACAGGGAAAGGCTCGGATGTAACGCTTGGCCTCCGTCCGCGGGATCGCAGGGATCCGGATCGTGCGAAGCGACATCGGGGCACTCCTTCGTTTCCTGACTCTCAACCTGGGCCCCAAGCAATCCGGCGGTGAGAAACATGCATCGGTCAATGATCGCGGTAATTGTCGCCGGACTGGTCGCGCCGGTTCAGGCTTACGCGGCGGACGACGCTGCGGCTCAACAGGTCGAGCGTATGTACGACGGCTGCCGCGCGGAAAATGGCGCAGCAGGCAGCGTTGTCGCATGTATGGAAAGGAAGGACAAGGAGACCGGTCAGGGGCTTGAGGACGTCTATAAAAGGCTGGTCAACGGGTTGCCGCCATCGCAAGTGCCGACCTTGCGTCAGTCGGAGCGGGACTGGCTAAGATATCAGGACCAGACCTGCAAACTTGAAAAGCGGGGTGCTGCCGATGGCTCGAACGCGGCACGGATTGCATGGGCCGGCTGCTCCATCCGAACGACGCTGCAGCGGACTGCAGAGTTGCGGGAGCTGATTCCGGGAAAGGTGGCAAACGCCAACACAGCCACGAGATCGGTTGGAAATGCGGCCGGCAGCTTTGTCTTCGATTCACAAAGCGTTCGTCATGCAGTTAATTCCAGCCAGGTTGTGCGTCTTGGCGAACGGATTTCACCACAGGAACTGAGCAGTCGATTCTCCGGATACCAGGTGAAGTATCAGAAACAGAGCGATGATTTCTATAGCAGTGCCGATGTTTCCGGGCCGGATGGCGGTTTTCAGGTCGATTTTGCCGGGGACCGTCGAACCGTGATCGGCATCATCTCCACCAACAGGCTGTCGCGAGACACGGATGGAAATAGTCTGGGAGATGCACTCCAGAAGGTCGTTGGATCGACGTCGGCACGATGCGCCTATGGACGCAACGAAGAAGTGATGTGCCTGTCGAAGAATCTGAAGGATGTGTGGTATTACTTCGGCAATGAAGGCGGTCGCTGCCAGATGGAGGTCAAGGAGAACCAGCGCTCCGAGATACCGGCATGCGCGCGTGTCAGCGCGATTGAAATCCGGCATTACGATTAGAAGCGCACAGGGGGCCGTGGATCGCGCTCAGCCCCGGTTTTTGCGGGGATGTTGGACACGTCGACTGTTTCGGTTCACAATAAGGTACATCATGAACCGCCGTGAAGGGCTCGAGTATTTCCTCAGGGATGGGACGGTTGACATGGATTCGAACTTTATTGAGCGGACCATACGGCCGCAAACGATAGTCAGGAAAAATT
>WQYW01000123.1 GCA_009781045.1 Alphaproteobacteria bacterium | reverse complement strand
GCAGCTCAAGCGGCTGGGGGCCTCCTGCGACTGGTCGCGCGAACGCTTCACCATGGACGAGGGCCTGTCGCGTGCGGTGGTCAAGGTCTTCGTTCAACTCTATCGCGAGGGCCTGATCTACAAGGACAAGCGGCTGGTGAACTGGGACACCAGGTTCCTGACCGCAATCTCCGATCTCGAGGTGGAGCAGATCGAGGTCAAGAGCAGTCTGTGGTATATACGCTATCCGCTTGAGGGCAAAAACTTCAATCCCGACGATCCCTCGACCTTCATCGTCGTCGCCACCACGCGTCCCGAGACCATGCTGGGCGACACCGCGGTCGCGGTTCATCCCGAGGATCCCCGCTATCATGGGCGGATCGGCAGCAATGTGGTGCTGCCGCTGGTTGGGCGCAAAATCGGGATCGTTGCCGACGAATATTCGGATCCCGAAAAGGGCTCCGGTGCGGTCAAGGTGACCCCGGCCCATGACTTCAATGACTTTGAAGTCGGCCGCCGCCATAACCTGCGCAAGATCAGCGTGCTCGACCAGGAAGGGCGCCTCCATCTGGTCGACAACGAGGAATATCTGCGCGATCTGCCGCCGGATGCAGGCGAGCTGGCGCAGGCGCTGCACAAGGTCGAGCGCTTCGCGGCGCGCCAGCTGATCGTCGAGCGGCTCGAAAGTCACGGCTATATCGAGCGCATTGAGCCCCACACCCATATGGTGCCTCATGGCGATCGCTCGGGCACCGTGATCGAGCCTTTTCTCACCGACCAGTGGTATGTCGATGCCAGGGTCCTGGCGAAGCCGGCGATCGCCGCGGTGCGTTCGGGCGAGACCAGCTTCGTGCCCAGGAACTGGGAAAAGACCTATTTCGAGTGGATGGAGAATATCCAGCCCTGGTGCATCTCGCGCCAGCTGTGGTGGGGCCATCAGATTCCGGCCTGGTATGGTCCCGATGGCCGGGTGTTCGTCGCCGAGACCGAGGAGGAGGCGGTCAGCCACGCGCTTGGCTACTATGTCGAGCAGGAAGTGATCACGGCCGAACAGGGCCGCGAGATGGCGCTCGACCGCAACAGGCGCAAGGGCTTCATCGATCGCGACGAGGATGTCCTCGACACCTGGTTTTCCTCGGCGCTGTGGGCCTTCTCGACGCTGGGCTGGCCCGACGAGGCGCCCGAGGTCAGGCGCCATTACCCCACCAATGTCCTGGTGACCGGCTTCGACATCATCTTCTTCTGGGTGGCCCGGATGATGATGATGGGCCTGCATTTCATGAAGGAGGTACCGTTTTCGACGGTCTATGTCCACGCCCTGGTCCGCGACGACAAGGGCGCCAAGATGTCGAAGGCCAAAGGCAATGTCATCGACCCGCTCAAGCTGATCGACGCCTATGGCGCCGATGCCCTGCGCTTCACTCTGGCGGCGATGGCGGCGCAGGGCCGTGACATCAAGCTCGCCACCAGCCGGATCGAAGGCTATCGCAACTTCGCGACCAAGCTGTGGAACGCCTGCCGTTTCGCGGAAATGAACCAGTGCGTGCTCCCGCCGGACTTCGAACCGACCAAAGCGGTGGCGACGCTCAACCGCTGGATCGTGCATGAGACCGTGCGCGTCGGGCACGAGCTCACGCAGGCACTGGACGCCTATCGCTTCAATGACGCCGCGGGCGCCATCTACCGCTTCGTCTGGAACGTCTATTGCGACTGGTATCTCGAGCTTGCCAAACCGGTGCTGCTGGGCGCCGACGGGGCGGCCAGGACCGAGACACGGGCTATGATCGCCTGGGTCCGGGACGAGATCCTCAAACTGCTGCATCCCTTCATGCCCTTTATCACCGAGGAGCTGTGGGCGGTGACGGCGGGGCGCGACAGCCTGCTGACGCTGGCCGCGTGGCCGGTCCGGGCCGCCTCCGAGCAGGAGCTGGATGCCATTGATGCGACCCTGCCGCCGATCCTGGTGCCGGCTGATTTCAGCGACGAGGCCGCTGAGGACGAAATCGGCTGGGTGATTGATCTGGTGACCCGGATCCGCTCGGTGCGCGCCGAGATGAACGTGCCGCCGGCCACGCTGACCGCGCTGGTGCTGGCGGGCGTCTCCGAGCCCACAAGGGCGCGGGCACTGCAGTGGGGCGATACCATCCGTCGTATGGCGCGTCTGTCGGCCATCACTTTCGCCGAGCGGGCGCCAGCGGGGGCCATTCAGCTCCTGCTGCGTGGCGAGATCGCCGCTTTGCCGATGAAAGGCGTGATTGACCTTGGCGCCGAACAGGTCCGTCTCAACAGGGAGATCGCCAAGGCCGGGGCCGATATCAATCGCGTCGATTCCAAGCTTGCCAACGACAAATTCATCGCCAATGCCCCTGCAGAGGTGGTCGAAGAGGAGCGCGAAAAGCGCGCCGCGGCGCAGGCCCGGATGGCGCAGCTCGAAGAGGCAAGGGTGCGGCTGCAACAGGCGATGGCCGAAGACCAGGGATGAAGGATCGCTCGTGCGGGAAGTCTGTCAGCTCCGGTGCGGGAAGGGCCGGCTGAAGAAGCGGGAGCCCTTGAGGCCGTAGCGCCAGGGCAGATTGACCGCCCGGGTGATGCCGATCCGCGGTCCGGTGACCAGTTCGACCGCGCAGCCCGGGGCAGAAAGCGCGAAAGGCGGATGGTCGAGCGCGAGGCCGTTGTGGGCAATCGAGATGCCGAGCGCGGCCGCGAGCTTGCCCGGTCCCGAGCACAGGCTGTGAATATCCCGCACACCGCGCCGTCGCATCATGCGGGCGATGCCGTGGGTGGGTTCCAGGGCGCGGATCAATACCGCGCTGGCCGAGCCCTCGGCCTCGCAGACGCAGTTCACACACCAGTGAATGCCATAGGAACGGTAGACATAGGCTCTTCCCGGTGGCCCGAACATCACCTGATTGCGTGACGTGAGGCCGCGAAAGGAATGCGCGGCCGGATCGGCGTGATGATAGGCTTCGACCTCGACGATGGTTCCTCCGACCCCGTTGACGAGAAGCGTCGCCCCGATCAGGTCGGGAGCGACCTGATGGACGCTGCGGGCAAAGAAAACGGCATCAAGCGGCGGGCCTGGCCTGTCAGCGGTGGCGCGAGCGGAGGGGGACGGCATGGGTCCTTCCTTGAGAAAATGGGTCGGTCCTTGAGAAACTCGCTTTTCGCAGGCGGTGCCTGCACGCCGAGGGCCGCAAGGCGTCTGCGGGCAACGCAACGCGGGGCCCCAAGGCCACGTCAAGGCCACGTCAAGGCCACGTCAAGGCCACGTCAAGGCCACCGCGCGCCCCAAGGCCACCTCGCAACCCCAAAGGCGATCCCGGATCGGCTTGCGGCCTTTGATCATAGCACCTAATCTTATCTGCAAATCCCGGTTCAATGAGCGGATTGCCGCGCAATTCAACGGCCGCGACCAGGAGAGAGAGACAGGCGGGAAAATCCCATGGTCGTCATTGTCGATACCAACACAGGCACGAGCGGGCGGGAAGGCGGGCGTCCCCGTCACCCCGAAAAGGTCAACCGGCCGGATGCCGCGTCACCGCCGAAGCCCGACTGGATCCGCGTGCGTGCGCGTGCCACCGCGGGCTTTGGTGACACCCGCCACATCGTCCGCAAAGGCGGTCTGCATACCGTGTGCGAGGAGGCCCATTGTCCCAATATCGGCGAATGCTGGGAGCAGAAACACGCCACCTTCATGATCATGGGCGACACCTGCACCCGGGCCTGTGCCTTCTGCAATATCAAAACCGGGTTGCCGGGCGCGCTTGATGACAATGAACCGGAGCATGTTGCCGAGGCAGCTGCCGCGCTCGGCCTTGCCCATGTCGTGATTACGTCCGTGGATCGTGACGATCTTGACGATGGCGGCGCGGCCCATTTTGCCCGCACCATCGCAGCGCTGCGCGCAGCAGCCGGTGCGACCACGATCGAAGTTCTCACCCCCGATTTTCTGCGCAAGCCCGGGGCGCTCGAGGTGGTGGTGGCGGCGCGGCCGGATGTGTTCAATCACAACCTCGAAACCGTGCCGTCGCGCTACCTCAGCGTGCGTCCCGGTGCACGCTATTTCCATTCGCTGCGTCTGTTGCAGCGGGTCAAAGAGATGGATCCTTCGATCTTCACCAAGTCCGGGATCATGCTCGGTCTTGGCGAGGAGCGCCATGAGGTGCTGCAGGTGATGGACGATCTGCGCTCGGCCGACGTCGATTTTCTCACCATCGGCCAGTATCTGCAGCCGACCCGCAAGCACCACGCGGTTCACCGCTATGTGCCGCCGGAGGAGTTCGATGCTTACGCGAAAATCGGGCGCACCAAGGGTTTCCTGAGGATCGCAGCAAGCCCCCTGACCCGTTCCTCCCATCATGCCGGCGCGGATTTTGTCCGTCTGCAGGCGGCGCGTGCCGCGCGGCTTTAAGGCGGTGAGACCTCATGCAGCGATTTTCCAACCGCCACCGCGTCAGTCATGGTGCAGACCAGATGTTTGATCTGGTGGCCGATGGCGAGCGCTACCCCGAATTCGTGCCCCTGTGCAGCGCCCTGAAAGTGCGCCAGCGGCGTAGCCTGCCCGATGGCATCGAATTGCTGGTGGCCGACATGACGGTTTCCTTCAAGCTGATCCGCGAGACCTTCACCAGCCGGGTGACGCTGGATCGCGCGCGGCGCCGCATCCTGGTTGAGTATCTCCAGGGCCCCTTCAGCCATCTGGAGAACCGCTGGACCTTCGAGCCGGTGAGTGACAGCGCCTGCATTGTCGGCTTCCATATTTCCTATGAATTCAAAAGCCGGATGCTGGCGATACTGATGGGCTCAATGTTTGATACCGCCTTCGCCCGTTTCGTCTCCGCCTTCGAAAAGCGCGCCGACGCCATCTACGGCCGGCAGCCGGTCGCGGCATCTTCAGTGCCGGTGTGAGGGGGTGCGAGGTTGCCGGCAGGAATGGTATAAGAATGGTAGAAAGATGGTAGAAGGGTGGTAGTGCCGCCATACCGCGACAGCGGGTTTCGGGCGATGCCGCGCCTGGCCGGAGCGCGGTACGCGGTTTGTACCTGCGCAAGGAGGACGCGCCTTCCCCGCGAGCGCGTGAGGGACGGTCCGGGGGCAGCATTTTCTGCGGGCACCGGCCAGCGTCGCGCGCGGGCTGTCTTTGCCGGGCGTCTTGCGCGCGCAGTGTCGAAAAACCGTCCCCGGTGTGTGCCGCCAGACCAGGATCGCAAAAGCGGTCCTTCGCTTCTGACAAGGGCAGTATTGTGCCACGCGGTTCTCTGATCTTTGACCCAAATCAGCTTAAATTCCGGTCTCTTGCGATGTCGATTTAAGGGATGGATGAATTTTTTCCGCGGCCACGCAAGCCGGAGGCTGATTCGCCCCTCCACACAGCATGCGTGACTGGCGCGGGCAAAGGGGGAACCCGGGTGCCGGTGCTGCGATTGCGGAGCCTCTTGATTTCGCGCAAATCGCAAATATGCTACTGACAGTAGTCTGTCGGTTGTGGAGCGGCGCTGCCCGCTCCCGGAGGTGAAGTCTGATGCCTGCGATTCCGAATCTTTCGATCTCACCGGAGAAGGTTTTCTTCGTGATCTCGAAGTCACGTCAGCTCGACAATGAAATGGGGGGCAGCGGGGTTATTCTGGATTCAGGCGACAACGATATGAGCTACGGTTCCAGCGGCCGGGGTGAGGATACGGACCGCGCCGAGCTCGTCGGCTTCATTCGCGATCTCAATATTGATGAGAAGATTGATCTGGTGGCGCTGATGTGGCTTGGCCGCGGCGATGGCGATCTCAGCAGTTGGAAAGATTTGCATGCCCAGGCGACGCAGGCCTCCAACCGGCGCACCGCGTCCTATCTGATCGGAACACCGATGCTTGCCGATTATCTTGAGGAGGCGATGGTGCAATTCGGCAAGTCCTTCGAGGAATTCGAAGAGCATCTTTGAGATGCGCGGGTCTTTCCCCTTAAATCAGGTTCAATGTCCGGCCTCGGTCCCCTTGAGACAGGGGGATGTGCGGGTCGTTCACCTGGAGTGCCTGGTTTGTCCCTGGAGTGAATGTCATGGCGAACAAGATGAGGATCGATAAGGGTGAGTGGCTGGTGGTGTGTGATGGTCGCAAAGCGCTGATCCTGGAGAATATCGGCGACGAGATGTATCCGAATCTCCGCACTTTCGAGGTGCACGAGCAGCCCAACCCGCCAACCAGTGCCCATGGCAGCGATGCGCCGGGACGCTATCATGCGACGGCCGGCGGGGCCCGCAGCGCGCTGGAGCAGACGGACTGGCACGACGAGGCGGAGCGGGCGTTTCTCAGGACCCTGGCTGGACGGCTCGACACTGCGGTCGTCGCAGGTGAGACCCCGGCCCTCATCCTGGTGGCGTCTCCGCGTGCGCTGGGGATGATTCGCAGCGAGTATTCAGCGACCCTGCGCAGGGCGTTGCGGGCAGAGATCGGCAAGGACCTGGTCAAGCTGCCGGTATACGAGATCGAAAAACAGATCCTGGCCTCAGGCGCGCCCAAAGAGGCGCAAGCCTGACTTGTGCCGCCGCGCGCTGCGGGAGACCCGCTGGATGGGTGGCGGTGGTCCGATACCATGAAGGCCAGGCGCCGCGGGAGGGGCACGCCTGGCAGGAACATCTGCCGCAGATCGGGCAACGCCCAGGGGAGCGGGCAGGGCGGTTCATGCCCTGCTCAGGCCTTGAGCGGATCGGGTCTGATAGCAGGGATGCCGGCGGCGGTCCTGACCGCGACAGGCTGCGCTCAGGGGAGCGGGCAGGGTGGTTTATGCCCTGCTCAGGCCTGGGGCGGATCGGGTCTAATAGCAGGGATGCCGGCGGCGGTCCTGACCGCGATAGGCTGCCGCGCCCTGGGCGCAGTGGCGGGCGGGGCCGTCATAATAGGCGATGGTGCCAGGCTGCAGACCAGGACCGTAGTTATGCAGGTATAACTGTGCCGCGCGATCGCGCTGGAGGTGACGGTGACGGTGACGTGCGTCCGCGGGGCTCAGCGTGGCAAGCAGGGCGACCAGGGCGAGGAAAATGACAGGAAATTTCAAGCGGTCCATCTCGATACTCCGACAGCGCGCAACCCAAGTTGACAGAGCGCCACTTTACAATGATTTTGCTGCAGTCTGGTAGGGCTTGAGTGATGTTATTGGCAGGTGACAGGTGCCGTCACGGTTTTTGTCGGAATGTCTGTGTTGTGGTTGTCGCGGCGGCGGGGAACCCGGAGAACGGAAGCCGGCGCTTGGGTTGAAAGGCGAAAGTCGCGTATTGACAAGGCTTTGCGATTGATTCGGCGAAATGCGGTACAGTGCCCGATGGGTGAACGTGGTGAGTGCTGAAACACAGGTCGAAACAATGGCTGCGGACGAGGGGGCGGCTTCGGCTTACGGCCTTGGGGGGGGCGATCGGAACCAGCGGGGGTTTTCTCCGCGGTGTGGTGTGATGCCGTCTGGATCGTTTTTGCAGCCCGGGTCGCTTCTGGGCGCCGGGTCGGGCGCGAAACTGCCGGTGAACGAACCACTTCCTGTCTTTCCAGCGATGGCGAAGCTGCCCGGCTGCGCTCGCCGATGTGCTCGCCCGCAGATGTCGGGAAGGCGGGGTGGATCGCAGGCGCAGGGCCACGCCGCTCAGGGTCATCCGTGCCCGGGCCGTTGTGCCAGGCGCGAGTCGGGGCGCGTGAAGGGAGCCTGGTGGCTTCCCACGGCCGGGGTCTGCGCCCGGGCAGAGATGGGTCCACCGCTGCGCCTTGCACTTCTCAGCCTGCTGTTTTTTGCCTCTGTGATCCCGGGCGCGGCGCTGGCGAACACCGGGGGCAGCCAGGTCAGCCATGTGGCTGCGCCCAAAGAAAAGTCGAGGGAAAAGCCCAAAGAGGCGGCCAGAGAAAAGGCGGTCAGGGACAAGGCGGCCAGAGAAAAGGCGGTCAGGGACAAGGCGGCCAGAGAAAAGGCGGCCCGGGACAAGGCGGCCAAAGAAAAGGCGGCCAGGGAAAAGGCCGAACGGCCCTTCATCATCCGCGGTGACCATGGCGGCTACGTCGAGGAATATAAGGAAAAATACCATCGCTGGCGGGACAAGGGCAGGCGGGTGGTGATTGACGGTGTCTGCAATTCCGCCTGCACGCTCGTTCTCGGCATCGTTCCCCTGAACCGGATCTGCGCCACACCGCGTGCCAGCCTGGGCTTTCACAAGGCCTATTACGGATCCTTCTCCTTCGGCATCAAGATCACCAGCGCCGCCGGCACCTCGGAACTGATGTCCTATTACCCGGATCCGGTGAAGGACTGGCTGCGCCGCAATGGCGGGTTGTCAACCGAGATGAAAACCATCCGCAATGGTGCCGAAATGTGGAAGATCGTTGATCCCTGTCCCGAGGAATGGTGAGCGACAGCGCAAGGCCGGCTTCCAGGCCTCTACTCCACTCCATTCCATGCGGTGGCGAGCGCCTGTGGCGCCCGGCCTGGCAGGCCTCAAGGGAAATCCTCAGCTTCCCGGCGCAAAGCCCCTGGGGAGCGAAAGCGATGACAGGCGGCCCCGGTCAGGGGAGATCTGTGCCGGTATGCGCCGGTATCCCTGGCCGCGCCGTCAGGAGGTACTGGCGGTTTTGGACTTGCGGTTTTGGACTTGCGGTTTTGGACTTGCGGTTTTGGACTTGCGGTTTTGGACTTGCCTTGGGCAGCGCTGGCGCGACCGTCAGGGGCGCGACCAGGATTGAGGCGATGGGCCAGGCGGGCTGCCAATGGCGGTGTGCAGGCGTCCGCGAGGTCCCGGGAGGTCCTGCCGGGGGTGGTCCCTGTGGGGAAAGGCCGCAAAAACCTGGATGGCCGAAGGGCCGCTTCAGGCGCGGCAGCGGTCAGCGGCTGATTATCGTGCCTTTCGGCAACCTCCAGCTGTTGGACTTTCGGCAAAAGACCGTGCCGAGCGTGGTATGCCACCGCGCTGCAATATTTAGACCGTTACCTTCGGACGTTTTTGCTGTAGACGACACGGATTATAGCGGCTCGTTGTAAAAGACGCCCGTTTGGGCGCGCGGGAACCGCTCCTTCGGTCCGGATGTAAGAAGCATCATGTTCAAACGAATTCTCATCGCCAATCGTGGCGAAATCGCCTGTCGGATTATCAAGACCGCCCGTCGTATGGGTATTCATACCATAGCGGTCTATTCGGACGCGGATCGGGACGCGCTCCATGTCGAAATGGCCGACGAGGCCGTGTGGATCGGGCCCCCGGCTGCGGCGGAAAGCTATCTCGTTATTGAGAAAATTGTTCAGGCCTGTCGCGACACCGGTGCCGAGGCCGTCCATCCCGGCTATGGCTTTCTGTCCGAGCGCGAGGCCTTCCCCACCGTCCTCAAGGATGCCGGCATCGTCTTTATCGGCCCCAATCCGGGCGCCATTGCCGCCATGGGGGACAAGATCGAATCCAAAAAAGCTGCGGCGCTCGCCAATGTCTCGACCGTTCCCGGCTATCTCGGCGTGATCGAGGATGCCGAACATGCCATCAAGATCGCCGAATCGATCGGTTTTCCGGTGATGATCAAGGCCTCCGCCGGTGGCGGCGGCAAGGGTATGCGCATTGCCACTTCGCTTCGGGAGGTCGAGGAGGGCTATGGCCTTGCCAAGGCCGAAGCCAAGGCATCCTTTGGCGATGATCGCGTCTTCATCGAAAAATTCATCGTCAATCCCCGCCACATCGAAATCCAGGTCCTCGGCGACAAACACGGAAATGTGATCTATCTCGGCGAGCGCGAATGCTCGATCCAGCGTCGCAACCAGAAGGTCATCGAGGAGGCCCCCTCGCCGCTGCTCGACGACACCACGCGGCGCAAGATGGGTGAGCAGGCGGTCGCCCTGGCGAAGGCTGTGAATTACGATTCGGCGGGTACCGTCGAATTCGTCGCCGGCCAGGACAAGAGTTTCTACTTTCTGGAAATGAACACCCGTCTTCAGGTCGAGCATCCGGTTACCGAACTGGTGACCGGGATTGATCTGGTCGAGCAGATGATTCGCGTTGCTGCGGGTGAGAAACTGGCGATCGCGCAGGAGGATGTCCGTCTGCGTGGCTGGGCAGTGGAAACCCGCGTCTATGCCGAGGATCCGTTCCGCAATTTCCTGCCTTCGATCGGGCGTCTGACCAAATATCGGCCGCCGGCGGAGCGCAGCAAGGACGGGGTCACCGTGCGCAATGATACCGGAGTCCAGGAAGGCGGCGAGATCTCGATCCATTATGACCCCATGATCGCCAAACTGATCACCCATGCTTCGTCACGAGCAGGGGCGATCGAGGCCCAGTCCACCGCGCTCGACATGTTCTATGTCGATGGCATCCGCCACAACATCCCGTTCCTGGCCGCATTGATGAACCACCCGCGATGGCGCGAGGGTGCACTGTCGACCGGCTTTATCGCCGAGGAATTCCCCACCGGTTTTGCGCCCCGGATCCCGGAGGGGCAGGTGGCGCTGCGCGTCGCCGCCGTGGGCTCCTTCATCGACCACGTGCTGGGGGAGCGCAAACGGCAGATTTCCGGGCAGCTTGGCGGCCGCCTCTATCAGCGCGAGCGTCGTCGCGCGGTATGGCTGGGGCGGGATGAGATCCAGCTTGAGATCGCACGCGAGGGCATCGACAGAATTGCGGTGTGTTTCCTCGATGCCGACTTCCACCCCGGTCTTCCGCATGTGCTGGAATCAACCTGGAAGCCCAGTGATCCGGTGTGGCAGGGCACGATCGACGGTCAGTTCATCGCGGTTCAGGTCCGCCCCATCGCCAATGGCGTCCGCCTCGCCCATCAGGGGGTCGAGGTTCCGGTCTATGTCTTCACGGAGACCGAGGCCAAGGCGGCACGGCTGATGCCGATTGTGTCGGCGTCCGACACCGGCAAGAAGGTGTTGTGCCCGATGCCGGGACTTGTGGTGTCGATCGCGGTCGCCGAAGGCCAGGAGGTCAAGGCCGGTGAAACCCTGGCGGTGGTCGAGGCCATGAAGATGCAGAACGTGCTCCGTGCGGAGCGCGATGGCATCGTGAAAAAGATTCACGCCAGCCCCGGAGCAACGCTTGCGGTCGATGCCCTGATCCTTGAATTTGCCTGAGACTGTCGATTCAGACTGCTGATACAGGGAGACCTTGATGGCCTTTCGCAGACGCCGTGACCAGCTGCGTGCGATCCTGTCCCGGGAGGCCGGGCAGACCAATGCCTGTGTTCATCCGGCATCGGTCTATGATGCCATCTCGATCCGGATTGCCGAGGATCTCGGTTTTGAACTCGGCATGCTGGGTGGATCGGCGGCGGCGCTGGCGGTGCTGGGGGACCCCGACATCGCCCTGATCACGCTCACGGAACTTGCCGAGCAGACGCGCCGCATGTCACGCGCATCGGCCCTGCCGGTCCTGATCGATGCCGATCACGGCTACGGCAATGCCCTCAATGTCCGTCGCACGGTACAGGAACTGGAGGCTGCCGGAGCGGCGGGACTGACGATTGAGGACACTCTGCTGCCACAGGGTTTCGGCGAGACAAAAACGCAGCTGATTTCGCTGGAGGAGGGGGTTGGCAAGATGAAGGCGGCGCTGGACGGCCGCAGCGACCCCTCGCTGGTGATCATCGGCCGCAGCGGAGCGGCCGGCCTCACCTCGCTCGAGGATGCAATTCTCCGTGCCCGTGCCTATGAGAGATGCGGCGTCGATGCCCTGTTCTTCACCGGTATGAAAACCCGTGCCCAGCTGGAAGCGATTGCGGCCGCGACCCGGCTGCCGATCATTCTCGGTGGCGCACCGGCAGAATTGTCGGAGCGCGATTACCTTGCCAGCCAGCGTGTGCGGGTCGCCCTGCAGGGCCACGCTCCGATCAGTGCCGCCACCAGGGCGGTCCATGAGACACTGAAGGCGCTGTCGCAGGGCATGGCACCAAAAAGCCTGCCCAATCTGGCATCCCCGGAACTGAGTGCCGCGGTCATGCGCGAGGCCGCCATGAAAGCGCGGGCCCGCGCCTTTCTGGAGCCGCAACAGCCCGAAAAATGACCATCTGGCACGAGGGATCACCGGTTCCTGCCGCGCGCCAGGCGCAAAGACCAGAAGCGCCAGGACCGGAAGCGTCAGGACCGGAAGGCGCGGCCGGGAAGAACCGCCTCGCCTGAGCAGGTGACGGGCCAGGGTGAGGAGTGGACAGCGGCCCGGGCCCTCGTGTCAGGTGATCCGCCGCCATTATTTTGCGGGGCCGGTTTTGCACCTGTCGTTCCATTTCTGGAAGCGACGGACTGTGCTGTCTGTTTGACGCTGTCGAGGCCCGGCCACCGTTCCTGAGGGAGGTGAATCGTGGCAGACGGATAAGCATCCAGGCTGGAGGGGGGCAGTTTTTCACCGGATTTCGAGCCGGGTGGGAACTGCCTCTTGTCCGACCTGGGCAGTCACGGATCATCAAAGGTGATTTCGCTCTTTCGGGCTTCACTGCCCTCTCTCCATGGAGAGGTCAGAACCTCTTCGATCTTGTCCACCGCCTGATCAAGCGTGAGCGGCGTCAGCAGCACCTCTTCACCGACCACGGTGAGGGACAGCTCCTGCCCGCGGGCCTTGAAGATCCGGCACAGCATCGTCATCCCGGAGCTGTCGCGCAGCATGATCGCAAGCGGTCCGGAGCCTTCATTGCAGCTCTGCGTTGCCACGCTCATCAGCCGGGTCGATGTTGCCGCCAGCCGTTCGAGATTTTTCTGGGTGCGGGTGAAGGCCAGCGGCCGCCCCTCATCATCGCTGACGAAGACGGCGCTGAAGGAGCCCGCGGAGGCGATCTGGTCGAGCAGCGACCGGAGATCGCGGTGGTGGGTGCCGGAATTGCCGAAGTCGGAGAGGTCAAGCGAGGTCAGCGGGCTCACGACCGCGGGCAGGGGCAAGGAAGGGGGCGTGCGCCGACGTTCCGTCTCCGGCGCGTTGTTGGCCCCTGAGCGCCGGCGATCTGTCTCGGGTCCGTTGTCGCCCCCTGAGCGTCTGCGATCCGTCTCGGGTCCGTTGTCGCCGCCGGGGCGCCGGCGATAGGTGTTCTGCACGGTCTGACGGATCTGCTGTTCAAGATAGCCGTTCCGATTGCGGTTCCGTGGTGTGTCGGAATTATTATGCGACGTAAAGCGATAGGCCACCAGGATCAGGATGGCAGCACCAAGTCCGACACATATCGCGATGATTGCTGCCATCTCTGCCTTTCTCCGCAAGCGTCGTCGCGTCGGGAAGCAATCATCCTTCGTCCCATCAGTCAAATAGATAGCGCTCGCAGGGCAGCTTTTTGGTACCCCGGCACCGCAAACGCCGCGATCTTCCTTCCCTTTCCTGTCTCGTCACGCCTCCGATTGTCCGCAGGCTGCGGGAGGTGGATGGGATGGCGGAAAAATCAGACCGTCGGCAACTTGAATTGTGGAATGATGAGGTCGATGCCGCATCTGAGATCGGCGCACCAGTCAATGAACTGGTTCACCATTTCCTTGCCCGCGAAGAACGCACCGTGTTGCGGGGCGATGATTTCGATATCGAGTGAACGCACCATGTTGGCCCAGGCGCGCATCACGCTGTTGGCGGTCATGTAGCGCTGGTGGAAGCCCGTCATGAACTGAAGATGGCTCTCGAAACTGCGTACCTGCGCATATCCGGCACCGATCGAGGCACCGAGATCGCCGCTGTAGAGGATCTTGGCGATGGGGTCGTAGATCTGGAAATTGCCCTCACTGTGGAGGAAGTGAGCGGGCAGGGCGAAAAGCTGGCCGTCACCGCCGATTTCGAACACCATGCCCTCGTCGGGAATGGGTACCAGTCTGTCAGCAAGCATATGGTCGAGCCCGAAATGCGGCACGAAGCGCGTCCACAGCGCAGAGATATAGGCGGTGGCATCGGTCGTCATCAGCCAGCCGTTGACTGCGGCGACGATGTCCGGATCCTGATGGGAGAGGAAAAGATAGCGCAACGAGCCGCGCCCCAGCACCGAGAGGGTTTCCGACAAAACCCGGCTGTAGACCTTGTGGCCGCCGGGATCGAGCATCATGCCCTCGCCATGATGAATGATCAGGTGCTGATTGGCCTGAACCGCAAAGCCGCCCGCGTCGACGTCTTCCAGCAACACGTTTTTGTGGATGCCATCGTCGTAGAGGATAATGTTCGGCATGAAGACTTGTACTCCGGTAAAATCAGGCACGCGAGGCGGCTTGAGTGAGTATTCGAAAACGTCGGGGGCGGGGACGAAAGGCTGGGGCGCGGATGAGGGAAGGTTTGCGAGTGTTGCACCCGCGCCTGTGCTTTCTTGGATTCCCGTCTAGAGGATCTTGGTCAGCGATCGCACGGCTTCACGCATGTCGAAGAAGACAAGGCCGAGCTTGGCGCTTTCGTTGGTCAGGGCGAGCAGAAGCGCACCGCGTCCGGCGTTGATGAGAATGGCATAACCATGCTCGCCGCGTACGATCACCTCGCGCACATTTCCGCGGCTCAACTCCACCGCGGCACGGCTGCCGAGATTAAGCAGGGTTGCCGTCATGCCGGCGACCCGCGATTCCTCCATGTCCGAAGACAGGGCGCTGGCAATCATCAATCCGTCTTCGGAAATCAATGCGCTTGCTTCAACGCCGGGGGAATCGTTCTGCAGTTTCCGCAGGGCCCGGTAAAGCTCGTCGCTTCGTGTCGGTGGTCTCTCCTGGTGGTCCCGTGAACCACGCTGCGGTTCGCGTGAAGCCTGGAAGGGGGGCGATGGCGGCATGCTGGTTCGTTCCGGTCCTGGTTGTTGCGGGCGTCCGCGGGCGGCCTGTATCGTCTTTTCTCGAAGCTCCTTCAAGGCCACGGTGACGGATGCGTTCATGGGCTGGGGTACCGGTGCCAGCATCGGTGGCACCACCTTGGAGACGGGCAGCGGGACCGGTACCGGCATCGGAGGGATCAGATCCGGCAACGCCGTCACTCTGGGCCTTGCCAGGATCTCCGGTTCATCGTCGGCCGAGGCGCGCGACAACAGATCACCAAGCCAGCTGTCCGACCTCATGAGATTCGAAGTTGCTGGACTACGTTCCAGTGCTGGCGGCGTCGGTTTTGCATGTGCCATCGTTCTGAACCTGGTCTCGAAGCGGTTGATGGCCTCATCAAGCAATCGGATCTCGTCTTCCATGTCTTCGGGCGGCCGCGTGGATCGGAGCTGGGCGACGAGCGATGCCCGGGTTCGCGAATAGAGAGCCGTCCGAGCGGGCTCAGACGGATCGGGAAGTTTTTCCACCGCACGCGTCAGCAACGCATCATAGTCGGCCATAATGGTTAACGCGTGTTTGAGCGGATGATCCTCAACTGGTGGCATCTTGGAATATCCTGAACCGGTCGCAATTGCAGCGGGTACTCGGGAAATTATCATCGACTGTGGCAGGTGCGAGTGAGGAAATCGCAAACAGCCATTAAACGAAATGTTATATGCGACCAATTTGCAATTAAAGCGACGGCGGCCCCTGAGACAAGGGGAAATATTCCAAAGTGGCGAACACCGCCAGCCCCGAAACCGCCATCGGACGCCTTCGTGCGGGCGCAAAAGAATTGGCAAAAGCCCGTCAGATGTGGCCGCGAGCGCTACCCCTGCAGGGGGCGGATGGAACCGCCCGCGGCCTGCGCGACTTTAAAACAGCAATCAAAACAGGTTCTTGCCGGCCAGAAGAGCATCGCGGGAGAAGCTCGCGGACAGGGGGGCGAGGATGAAGGGGCAAGCCAGGGGGCAGGCCGCGCCGGCAGGGAGCTGCCAATCGGCGAGGTCAGCCAGGGGAGGGGCGGGTAAGGCCAGGCCAGCGGTAAAAAGCGCAGGAGCAGTAGCGACGGAGGCAGAGCGAAGGGCAGGAGATGGCGCAAAGCGGCAAGAGCGATGACGGGCGCGGCACGCGGGCGGGAAGCTGGCCGCAAAGCAGGCAGGGCGGGGGCTATGGGGGCAAAAGGGAGCGGCAGGGAGTGGAAAAAGGAGCGCCCGCCTCATCCCCGTCTGCGCCAATCGGTGCCCGTGGGCGGCCGGCGGCCCCCCCTTTGCGTATCTCTGCGACAGTTTCACTTCCGGGAAGCCGGTCTTTTCGCGGTCACAGCAGAAGCGTTTCAGACCGGCAATTGCCGTCTGTCGCGCGTTCCACCGCCCCGCCCGGGATTGCACCATGCCGGGCATTCATGCCGGGATCACTGCCACATTCCGCGCATTCTGGCACCGAGATCGATCCGGGGTCCCTCGGGCGTGGCGGTGCTGGCGGCGGTGCCCGGAGGTGGCCAGCTTGTGTGTTCGAAGGATGACAGCAGGCCGTCCGGGAGGAAGCGGGAGCGCGCGGCATAAACATGGCGGTCGCCCTGGGCGCGCTGGCTATGGGTGAAGAAGCGCTGTGGCACCATGAGGTGAAGGTCGTCCTTCGCCCGGGTCATCGCCACATAGAGCAGGCGACGTTCCTCTTCGATCTCGGCGCGGCTGCCGGTGGCCAGATCGGAGGGCATGCAGCCATCGACGACGTTGAGGACAAAGACCGATTTCCACTCCTGCCCCTTGGCTGAGTGGATGGTGGAAAGGATGAGATAATCGTCGTCGCGCAACGGGGTGCCGGCAT
>WQYW01000122.1 GCA_009781045.1 Alphaproteobacteria bacterium | reverse complement strand
GGTGCTGCCGAGGTCGCGGTCGCGGACGCTGAACTTGACCGGAATGTAGCGCTGGCTGCGCTCGCGGTAGATGAAGAGGGCGCCGGTATCGAGCGTGATGTCGGCGACTTCACGCAAGGCCACAGAAGCTTTGGTGCCCGACGGCGTGGGATCTTCTGCCGCGTCATGTCCGCGGTTGATGAGATCGCGCGCTGTGGCGCTCCAGCCCGGATGGCCGGAACCAATGTAAGATTATGATAGGTATAATGTTTTCGTGAATTCGTCAGCGCCCGGGTGTTCTCGGATCGCAGCTTGAGAAATGCGCAGGGGTTGCTTATATTACGGAGACGGGGAGCGGCCTTTCGTCCGCCCCCCGAATTCCCTAGAAGAAGAACTGAACCCGGATCCGAACTTGCCAGCTCGTCCGGGTTCTCTTCATTTCCAGGGTGACGCTAATGGGTAAGAACCACATCGGCGCACCTCCGTTTGGGGGCAAGGCTGTTGCCTCAGCCGGGGAAGCTCGTCTTTCCCGGTGCGCGGGCTGGCTCCGCGCTTTCTGCTTCTGTCCCCAAACCCGGTTTCTCATTTCGTTGTCATACTTGCGCCCGAGTTCTGCCCTCTCCCAATTCCCAATGGAGGGTGGAGAACGGACGTGTATGACCGCTGTCAGGGCTCATGAAGCAATACGAAAGTCGTCGTTTCGTGGCGGGGCGACCTACCAGTGCGGGAAAATCGGCATTTGATGGCGTGGTTGTGTGGCAGCCTGCGCAGGGACCTCAAAGAGTATCGTCCGGCAGCGCCATGTGCGACAGCTGACAAAACGGAAGACGGCTGCTGGTCAGGCTTGAACATGTCGACTGCTACCGGATCGCAGGTCGGATCGCCGGGGCGGTTCCATCGGCAGCTCAAGCCTCAAGGAATTTCAAATTTCACGCGAGAGTAGAGGAAATCCGACAGTTCACCCTGAGGTGGAGACTATTTCGTGTCAACTGCCTCGCTATTTGCGCACGGAGGCCGTCGCTGAGGATCGGTCGCGCCACACGCCACACCAGGACGTCATCATTGACAAGATCGGCGCCAACTTCTTTCGACGGGGCGGCTGGATCACGGATCACGGTCCTTCTGGTTCTGCTCGCCTTCGACATTCTCATCTTCCGCCGTGCCATCGCCCCGGTGGTGAAGGCTTCCGAGGAGGCCAGCAATATCGGCCTGGCGCGCACCGATATCCGGCTTTCGAGTGGAGAGATCCCGCTCGAAATCCTGCCGCTGGTGACGGCGATCAATCAGGCGCTGGACTGCCTCGATGACGGCTTTCGCGTCCAGCGTCCGTTCACGGCCGACGCCGCCCATCCGCTGCGCACGCCGCTGGCGATTTCCGCAGACGCGGATTGACACGCTCGATGACAGCGCGGCGAAACCGGCCCTGCATGCCGATGTTGAAGCCATGAGCCGGATCGTGGCACAGCTACTGGAGATCGCGGAACTGGACACGCTGGTGCTCGACCCCGGCGAGCGGGCCGACCTCCACGCGGTCTGCGCGGAAGTTGTCGCTGCGATCGCGCCCTTGGCGGTCTCTCAGGGCAAGGAGATCGCGCTCAAGGGCGACGGCGCTGCGGTCGTCATCCACGGCAATGCCGAGATGCTGCATCAGGCGATCTTCAATCTGGCGGAAAACGCCATCAAATTCAGCCCGACCGGCAGCACGGTCGATGTCGAGGTGGCGGCCGATGGCGATCTGCGGGTGCGCGACCACGGCCCGGGCATTGCGGAAGCCGAACGGGAAGTGATCTTCCAGCGTTTCTGGCGCGGCGATCGCCAGCGCAGTGACGGTGCCGGGCTCGGTCTGTCGATCGTGCGAGCCGTGGCTGAAGATCATGGTGCGAAAATTGCAGTTGCCAACCGGCCCGGTGGTGGTGCCGAGTTCACGCTGCGCTTCCAGCCGGCGCGGGGAGCGTGACGACGGCGGGAGCGGATTGCGCGCGCTTTGCGAGGCGGCCACGCTGGCACATGGCGAAGGCGAGGGATCGAACTCTGAGGGCCTTCGCACAGGCTTTGCACCCCCACTGCGGTCCTGGCTGCCAGGAGCGGCACGTTGCGCCCGCCTGCGGGGCGTTTCAGGAGCTTCTGTGCATGGCCCCTGGCGACAGCCACGCCTCTACCCACGGCCTGCGCTTCCATCGTCTCGGCAGAGAGCGGCGTGGTGTTCCCGAGTGCCGGTTTTCAGGACTTCTGCGACTGAATTCCTTCGAGAAGCAGGCGCACACCAAGTCCGGCCAGAGCGGTGCCGGCGAGGCGGTCGATCGATGTTCCAGGTCGCGCGCTGTGGTGTTCCAACCCGGATAACCGGAACAAATGCAAGATTATGATAGGTATAATGTTTTCGTGAATTCGTCAGCGCCCGGGTGTTCCCGAATCGCAGGTTGAGAAATGCGCAGGGGTTGCTTATATTACGGAGACGGGGAGCGGCCTTTCGTCCGCCCCCCGAATTCCCTAGAAGAAGAGTTGAACCCGGATCCGTACTAGCCAGCCGGTCCGGGTTCTCTTTACTTCCAGGGTGACGCTAATGGGCAAAAACCACATCGGCGCACCTCCGTTCGGGAGCAAGGCTGTTGCCTCAGCCGGGGCAGCTCGTCTTTCCCGGTGCGCGGGCTGGCTCCGCGCTTTCTGCTTCTGCCCCCAAACCCGGTTTCTCATTTCGTTGTCATACTTGCGCCCGAGTTCTGCACTCTCCCAATGGAGGGCGGAGAACAGATGTGTATGACCGCTGTCAGGGCTCATGAAGCAATACGAAAGTGCTCGTTTCGTGGCGGGGCGATCTACCAGTGCGGGGAAATTGGCATTTGATGGCGTGGTTGTGCGCCAGCCTGGCAGCGGGGTCACGGGTCACGAATGAGGATCGCCCGGCAGCGTCCCGGCGCGAGGACTGACGAAACAGTTGCCGGTCAGGCTTGAATATGTCTGCTGCCGGATCGCAGGCGGGGTTGCCGCGACGGTTCCATCGGCAGCTCAGGGAAATTCACGCGATAGTAGAGGAAATCCGGCGTCTCGCCCTGAGGTGGAAACTCCGTCGAGTGAACTGCCTCGCCATCGGCACGGCGGCCGTCGTTGAGGATCTGTCCCATCAGGGTTCTCGACCGGCTTGATCACGGCTTTCGCGTCGAGCGCCAGTTCACTGGCGATGGCGCCCACCCGCAGCGCACCCCGCTGGCGATCCGGCGGATGCGGATCGACAGCGATCTCCACGCGGTCAGCACGGAAGCGGTCGGTTCGATCGCCGCCTTCGCGCTCGCCCAGGAGAAGGACATTGCGCTCAAGGGTAGCGGCGCTGCGGTCGTCATCCACGGCAATGCCGAGATGCTGCATCGGGCGATCTTCAATCTGGCGGAAAACGCCATCAAATTCAGCCCGACCGGCAGCACGGTCGATGTCGAGGTGGCGGCCGATGGCGAACTGCGGGTGCGCGACCATGGCCCGGGCATTGCGGAAGCCGAACGGGAAGTGATCTTCCAGCGTTTCTGGCGCGGCGATCGCCAGCGCAGTGACGGTGCCGGGCTCGGTCTGTCGATCGTGCGCGCCGTGGCCGACGATCATGGTGCGACAATTGGGGTTGCGAACCAGCCTGGTGGCGGTGCCGAGTTCACGCTGCGCTTCCAGCCTGCGCCGGGCGCCGGGAGCGTGACGGCGCAGGGGCCGGATTGCGTTCGTCCCGCGCTGACCTGCCATCCTGCGACATGGGGAAGGGGAGGGATCGAGTTTCGCGGCCAGTGCAAGGGGCCTGCCCTCCCTGCCGCGAAGGCCGTGGGCGCGGCACGTTGTACCGTTGTACCCGCCCGGGTGTCGTTCAGGATCTCCGGCCTGGGACCTGGAATCCGTCCCCAGGCCCGGCTTGACCTCGTCGGCACTGCCGTCCTCTTGGCAACGAGCAGTGGCGTGTGTCGGGCTTTTTCAGGTTTTCAGGAGTTCGGCGCCCGGATCCCTTCGACAAGCAGGCGCACACCAAGCCCGCCGATGGCGGTGCCCGCGAGGCGGTCGATCCATGTCCTGGAATTGAGGTAGATGGCGCGAGGCCGGCTCGCGGAAAATGCCAGTGCCACGACCGCATACCACGATGCCTCGACAACGAAGATCGTCGGCGGGAGAGCAAGCAGCAGAGAGGAGGGGGGAGAAGCAGGCAGGAGGGCGGCGAAAATGCCGGCATAGACGACAGCAGCTTTGGGATTACTGGTTTGGGTCAGGAAGGCGCTGGTGCAGGATCGCAGCAGCGACTTTCTCTCGGCGGCGGCGCCGGGTTCGACCGAAAGTGGCGCGTGGGCGTCACGAAAGATGCGGATCCCGAGATAGAGCAGATAGGCGCCGCCGACGAGCTTGAGCAGCATATAAAGCCATTGGAGCTTGAGCAGCAGGGCGCTCAGTCCGGCGACGGCAAGGCAGCCGAACAGAGCGCCGCCCAGCCCCATGCCAAGGGCGGCGGCCAGTCCATTGAGCCGGGAGGTTGTGATCGCGATTCGGGACACAAGGACGAAACTCGGACCGGGGCTGACCGCTCCGATCAGGATGGCGCCGAGAATTGCGAAGAAAATTGCGGTGTCAGACATGATGTGCGGCTTCTCGCGGCAGGGTGGTGCCAGTTGAGCTTCGTCAGTTGCACGGATCGGGACGGTCATCAAGGCGGCCGGGCGGGACAGCGGTGCGGCAAGGGGCGTCGCGGCCGAAATTCACTTTGAGGGGTGAGAGCGGAGAATCGGGCAGATGGGACACGCCTGGCGCGGCAGATGGTGAGGGAGAGGAAATGCGTGCCGCGCGGCAAACTGGCGCAGGACGTTCTGTTGGTGGCGGCGGTCACCAGTCTCGCATGTGTTGGCGGTATAGGCTGAAATTCCTGAAAATCGCGAAGGGGAACCCGTCTCATTGCCGATCCAGCCGTTTTGTTCCGGTCGTCTGTCTCGTCGGGGTAAAACTCACGAACGCGTTTGAGGCCTCTCAGGAAAATCAGAATGGCACTCTTCGCTTACCCCCGCCCGTTCGAGGCGACGACGGGTAATCGACTGGACCGAATCAGACTAATATTTGTGCGCCTCCAATAGGATCCCCCCGCGCCCGACATCAATGACTTTCATTCGTCAACCTCCTCCTGCATCAAAAGGTAAGCTTGGAACCGGACTACCGCAACCCCTTCAATCATTCGGGAGCCTGGCATTCATCGGCGCTGGACGGATCCGTTTCAACAAGTGCGAGGATCATTTCCTGAACAGAAATCTCCGCCTACCCACTCAGGAGCTTCATCATCTCTTTGTCTTCGCAGGAAAGAACCCTGTTGAGAAGTCGCGGAACTGCACATTTGAGCGAGGAAGAGCCAATGCGAACAACGCCAATCGTCCCCCAGGGCGATGGCCTCGGCCCTTTCTGCTCGGACGGATGGAATAGCGGTACGGCAAGTATTGCCTGGAAATTCCCGTCCGGGTTTCCCCCCGGGGTGGGCTTGAGAAACCCGGTCCTGCTGTGCTGAGTGGCCCACGGCATAATAAGCCGCATCAGGAAGGCGGCGCCGGCGATGCCGTTGGCAAGACCCACCGAGAATTGGTGCCAACCGGCGCAGGCTGACTTCGAGCTTCGGCGCGCTACTCCGCGTGCACAACCCTGGTCCGGAGAGCCAGCGTCTTCGCATCGTAAACGAAGAGTTCCACGCGCCAGTTCTCACCCTGGCCGCCCCAGGCAAGCAGCGTTCTGAGTTCATCGGCCAGTGAGGTATGACGCGAGTTGGGCTCTATCGTCGACACAGCTCGGATTATCGGCCATGAGCAGAAGCAATTTTCGCCACTGCTCTGTTTCGCCGAGGACCGGTTCTTCAGGACATCCACCGGGTATGGTCCAGCGCAGCCGATAACGATACCCTGGGGCCGGCCTTTTCACCGCTAACCGCCATATGTTCCCTGTTCTGAATGGCGGTGCGATCCACCAGTGCGGGAAAACGGGCATATCATGGCGTGGTTGTGTGCCAGCCTGTGCAGGGACGCCAAAGAAGATCGCGCGGCAGAGCCATGCGCGACAGATGACAGGCGGGCGGTTCCATCGGCCCACGGCAGCTCAGGGAACTTCACGCGAGAGTAGAGGAAATCCCGCGATTCACCCTCAGGTGGAGCCTCTGTGGAGTGACCTGCCGGGCCACTGACACGGAGGCCGTCAAGAGCGATCTGAGGCGAAACCAGCGAGGTTCTGCCAAAGCTGCCCGGATCGTGGATCGTAGCATCGGTCGGGCTCATTTGCTCGCATCCGTTTCGCCTGTGTGTGCGCCGTCAGTGGCCTGGTTGACCGGAGGGATGAAGAATCGCGAATCGCGTTCCGCGTTCCGCATAGCGGCGCTGCTCGGTCCAAATTTCGTCAGTGCCTCAAGGACAGGCCTTCGGTCGAACGAGACAGTGGTGTGCAAGGGGCCGTCGCCGCTCGCCCCCCTCAATTTGATCGGCGGAGGGGCGCCAGGCGTTCAACGCCGGCATCGTGCAATAACTGTGACTGTCGGAACCGACTGTTGTGACCCATCCGGGTTCAATGCCTATGAGATGATGGCCCGGATGGCGGGTGGTTGTGCGGAAGGCTGCGAGAGCGTCAGGCCCTGCTCCGGTGCAGGCGCCAAAGGCCGGCAGCTACTACCGCGTCATGTCCCCGGTTGATGTCTGGTCTCGCGTTGGTCTGTTAGCTTGGTCTGTTAGCTATGGCGCTCCGGCCTGGGTGGGCCGGAGCACACGGTAAGATTATGATAGGCATAGCTTTTTCGCGAATTCGTCTGTGCCCGCGTGTTCTCGAATCGCAGCTTGAGAAATGCTCAGAGGATGCTATATTACGGAGACGGAGGACGGCCTTTCGGCCGTCCCCCGGGGACCCTAGAAGAAGAATTGAACCCGGATGCGCATTGACCAGCTGGTCCGGGTTCTCTTCACTTCCAGGGTGACGCTGATGGGTAAAAACCACATCGGCGCACCTCCGTTTAGGGGCAAGGCTGTTGCCTCAGCCGGGAAAGCCTATCTCTCCCGGTGCGCGGGCTGGCTCCGCGCTCTCTGCTTCTGCCCCCAAACCGGGTTTTTCATTTAACGATCACACTTGCGCTCCAGTTCTGCACTCTTCCAATCGCTCCAGTTCTGCACTCTTCCAATGAAGGGTGGGGAACGGAGGCGTATGACAGCTGTCAGAACTCATGACGCAATACGAAAGTGGTCGTTTTGTGGCGGGGCAATCCACCAGTGCTGGAAAATAGGCATTTCATGACGCGTTTTGCGCCAGCCTGCCAGCACGGACACCAAAGAGGATCGTCCGGCAGCGCCCAGGCGCGACGACTGATGAAACAGTTGACGGTCAGGCTTGAATATGTCTGCTGCCGGATCGCGGGCAGGATTGCCGGGACGGTTCCATCGGCAGCTCGGGAAATTTCACGCGAGAGTAGAGGAAAGGTGAAGGGTGGAAAATCTGTCGAGTGCCCTGCCGCGCCATTGGCACGGAGGCCGTCAAGAGCGATCCGAGACGAAGCCGCGCGAGATTGTGACAATGATAAGGAAGTCAGGTCCCCCTGTTCCGAATGGCGGTGCGTGCGCATTCCACCAGATCTTCCACACCGGCTTCCAGTAGACACCCGTCGCCTCCATCGCGACATGCGTGCACCGGGTCTTCGACAACCAATCCTGCAGGTCGGCCGACAAGCGTGTTGTCGTCTCAAACGTACGGCACTCCCGTTCGACCTTGCCTCCTTTCTTCACTCGAACGCAGGCTACGACCGATTCCTTCGAGTTCAATGACCTTCATTTGTGAACCTCCTCCTGGTAGTCTGCCGGACTTATATGCGTTGCACTCTGATCCGTGAGATAAACGGAACAGGAAAACCGCAGCCCACGGAACTTCGGGGTCAATTGGTCCCGAGAAATGAAAAAGCTAATGGCTGTCTGGTGCTCCAGATAGGGCTGCGTGTGACAGGCTTTCAGTGAAAAAAATAGACCCGGAACCTCGCCACGGCAAGCCTTGGATCCCTTTGGTTCCTCGGGTCCGTTTGGTTCAGTCCAGCATCTCAGTTTTTGCCTGCTCCGGTTGGAGCTGTTCTGGCAGGCGATCGGAGCATTTGATGAACAAAATGCCCAACACCCCACGCTGGACGGCCATGATCTCCTGGTTTTCGAGAGATAGAACCTCGTTCAGGAGACGTGGGACCTTGGAGGCGGGGGAAGACGAACTGAAACATTCTACGTCGATGGTTCCCAAGGGCAATGGCTGCGGATGGTCTTGCTCCCTCGGATGGAACAGAGGCACCGCAAGTATCGCTTGGAAATCATCGTCTGGATTGTCCTCCAGGACCGCCGTGGCGAATCCGTTCCTGTTGTTGCTCCTGGCCCACAGCAAAATAACCTGCTTGTGGAAGGTGGCACGACCGACTCTGTTGCCAAGACTCTTCGAGAATTGCCGTCAACCGTCGGAAAGCGTCTTCGACCTGTGCTGAGAAACCGGGGCAAACACTGTCGCTCGGCCAATCCAGCGTAGATGATATTCTGATGATAACAGATGATTACAAACTTCAAATTCTAATCACCGTCCATCTTGTCAGGATCAAATCCAAGAACGCGCTTGGCATAATCGACGAACTTCTCGATATCCTCGTCGCTCACCCCCGCACGTTTGAGGCGACGCCGATTTAAGGAACGGATCGAGTCTGCCCATAATCTATCGGGTTCGGGCACAATGCCCCGCAAGCCACGACCGAGTTCAATAACCTTCATCCGCGAACCTCCTCCTGGCAGCCTACAGGAACTAATGCCTTCCAGCATGATCCCGAAACAAATGAAACAGAGAACCGCAGCCGCACCGAACTTTGGGGTCAATAGCGCCTGCGAAATAAAACTAATAGCCTATGGCACTCCAGAAAGGGCTGAGTGCGACAGGCCTTCAGCGTAAACCCGGAATCTCGCCAAAGCGAGTCGTGGAGCCCTGGATTCCTCGATCACTCCAGCTCCTCAGTTTGGTCGTTGCTGGGTGGAACCGTTCTGCCAGGTGCGCCGAACATTTCATGAACGAAAATGCCCGCCATCCCACGCTGGACCGTCATCATCTCCTGGTTTTCGATCGATAGGACCTCGTTCAGGAGACGTGGGACCTTGCAGGCGGAGGAAGACGAACTGAAACAGACCACGCCGATGGTTCCCCAGGGCGATGGCCGCGGGTTGTCCTGTTCCCTGGGATGGAACAGAGGCACCGCGAGTATCGCCTGGAAATCACCTTCGGGATCCTCATCCAGAACCGGCTTGGCGAATCCGCTCCGTTTGCTCTTCCTGGCCCACGGCACAATGACCCGCTTGAGGAAGGCGGCACCGGCGATGCCGTTGCCAGGACCCACCGAGAATTGGGGGCAACCGGCGCGGGCTGGCTTCGAACTGCGCCGCGCCACGGTTCGGAGAACCAGCTTGCTCGCATCATAAACGAAGAGTTCAACGCGCCAGTTCTCGCCCTGTCCGCCCCAGGCAAGCCACCTTCTGAGCCGGTCGGCAAACGAGCTGAATGCTGTTTGCGCTCTATCGTTGACACAGCTCGGATTATCGGCCATGTGGAGAAGCAATTGTCGCCACTGCTCTGTCTCGCCAGGGACCGGCTCTTCGGGGCATCCACCAGGAATGGTCCAACGCAGCCGATAACGATACCCGACGACCGGGCGTTTCACCGTTAACCGCCAGATGCCGCCCTTATCGTGATAGGGAATTCTCCCCTCTGCCGTGTCCATCTCCGTATCTCTGACGAATCTCATGTCCGGTGAGAGGTCAGCGTCTCCCCATTGTGAAATCGGAAAATTCGGGAACCCCGCTGGCCGCTCGCAGCACAGGTAGGGAAAAACACCATCAAGACTGCGCGGCATGCTGAGTTCAAGGTTGAGTTTCTCAATAGGATGCCTGACATGGCAACCGACGCTCTCCTGATCCCAATCTGCGGCCCGGAGCATGCCTTCCTGTTCGTCACATCGCGCTCGCTCTCCCGCCTCCCATCGCGTCATGACGATAGAATTGGAACAGCTGTGGCGGACCGTATAGTTGGCTTCTCGCTCGCTCTGCGGCAGTATGACGAACCACTCCAGCTGACGGGTGCGGAAGGCGGCGGACAGGACGGGCGCCACGGGTGCCTTGTCGATGCCGTAGCCTGCCTCAACCGAAATCTCGTCGAGATGGAATTCGCGCGCGATCTCGCCCCGTTCTGGAAGAGTGATCGTGTGGGGACGCCTGGAAAGGTCACAATCGCTGCCTAGCGCACGCAGGCCGATCGTCCTGTGCTCGAGGGTCAAATCGCCGAGTTCGTCAATATTGAAATGGAACACCTCCTCCCGGCAGGACACTCCAGCACGCTCGCTTGCGCGAGAAAATGCCCGCAGCTTGGCGTTTTCGATGCTCTCAGTGCACCTTCTTACCGTATCCCTGCGGGGTGCGCCCTGGTTCGGTGTGGTACTGTCGCCATAGTGAATGCTTTCGATGATGATCCGGCCGTTGTTTTCAATGGTGATCTGGTTGAAGCTGTTGCCGACCGGATCGTCGCCCCTGCGCGCGGCGCTGCCAGCAGCCGCAACCAGGATCGGAGACCCATGGGCCGTATCCGGTGACGGGTCGATACGCACAATTTGCGCTCGGTGGCGATGACCGTGCAAAATGATGTCGAATTTGTGCCGCGCCAGGACCGCAAGCAGGTCCCCGGCGTTATGAAGTACCATGAACGGTTCAGCGCCAATGAACCGGCCACCGGTATGAGCGACTGGCAGAACATGGTGGTGGAGAACGGCGATGCGCACCAGATGTGCATTTCCCGCCATTCGCAATCTCGTGGTCTGGTCCGCGAGTTCGCCATCAAGGCGCAGCAGGTCGCCATTGCTGACAGAGCCGGTTGCCATGCGGATTTTCTGATTGGCGGAGTTGGAATCGATCAGAGCGAGCAGCACGTTGCCGTGATTGGCGCTCCTCAATGCTGTGGAACTCATCGCCTGAGATCGCGGCAAGGCCTGACGAAGGAAATCGAAGCAGGCCTTGCCCAGTTCGTGCAGCCTGAAGCGAAATCCGCCGCCCCTTGCCAGGGTACCATCCGGGCTCTCGACGGCATCTTCGCTTTTGAAAATCCGGTAGAACAGATCGGACCTGCCGCCGAAGAGGTCAATCCCGAAGGGAGAGACGTCATGATTGCCGGGGACGACGAAAAGTCCCGCGCCTGATGCTGCAGAGAGTTCGTTGAGCAGACGTTTCACGGCGCGGAACCCATCCGCAGTGGGAACGTCAACCAGGTCACCCGAGACGATGAGCAAGTGCGGAGCGAAGCTCCTGACCTGCTTCGTCACCGTTTCCCAAATAGCGGCGTCGAAAGAAGCGCCATAGTGGAGGTCGGAGAGGTGGGCGATCCGAGTTGGCATGTCTTTCCTCCACGCAAAATGAAATCTACTGGAAATCAAGTCGTTTCTTCAACGCAAAGTCGAAGGGTAGAGCAGGTCAGCGGGCGCTCTGCGGTTCAGATTCGGGCATGAAACCTCAGCATCCTGCCTCATTCAAAGAGGAAAGGAACCAACCTGTATGAAAGAGAAGTCCACCCATTTGGTCGCAGGTAGCAGGTTGAAACCCCTGTTACCTTGCGATCCGAGCGTTCCGGTTGTGTTCCAATCGGTCGGCGAGGTCAAGAGAAAAATTGAAAATTGTGAAAATAAATCGAAATGGAACAGTGGAACTTCATATTCACGGATGAAGAGTGGAGGGGTGCGACACGAGAGATAAGATGGAGTTGTTATGAATGGACCAGGTCGCGGTTCCATAAAGAATGTTCTCCTATGTTCTCGCAATCGGACTTGGAACTGGTTCCGTAGAACGCGGAAAGGGGCGTGAATCATAGGTCTTGGCTCGCGCCGATGGCGAGTTCCAGCGCGTGGGTTGGAGGATATCCCGGAATTCGCGTATCGCGTGCAATGATACAGAGAAACTACCCGTAGTGGAGTCGCGCGATCATCGGAGGGCAGGGGTATGGCGAATCACACTGCGGGCGGTGCACAGAAGCAAGGACATGAGCGGATCTTGCGATCTGAAGGCGCGGGTCGCGCAGGTGGCGGAAGGTCGGTTCCCTGGGGGCCCTGGCTCGCGGTGATTCGAGTGTCGGTTTTGAGTTTTGAGGATGTCGTGGAACTCAAGCAGCTTACGGGATTGGATAGTTTGAGGAGCTTGTGGCGAAACCCGTCGCGCACGTTGGATAGCGAGGTCAGTGATGCTTGATGAGCGTGATCGGGATGCTGGACGGGGGGGATTCGGTAGCCGGTGGCTGATGGCTCCGATGATGACGAAAGGCATTGCGGTCACAGTGGCGGTGTACGGCTTCCGCTCCAGTGTGCTCGTGACCTGCGCGGATGGGGGCCTTGGAGTTCGGTGCCGCGCGCAGGAGGGTCTGGTAAGGCAGGAGCAAAAATTCCTGGAGGGGCGGTAGCAGAGCATTTTTCCCGCCGGGCAGGCGTGTCATTTGAACATTTGAACGGTGGGGATCAGAGAAGTGGCTGTTTCTGTCCGGTGCTGGCGGCGATTGCCGCTCTGTGTATCGGGTTCGGAGTCGCTGGGGCGCAGGAAGACGGCAAGGCGGCCAGCTTTCTCAAGGCGGATGGCAGGGATCGATGTTACAAGGGGGTCTCCGATGGCGGGCATCTTGCGCGCCATCGCCACACCGCCAGAAAGTGACGTGGATTCGCGGATTTTCTTGCCGGTCGTGAGACGACGCTCGCAATGTTCCGAGCGAGGAGCCGGGTTCCGAGCGAGGAGCCGGAGAGGGGCAAACGCGCCAGTCTCCGGTCGGCTTTTCTTGCGCGTGGGAACTCTTCGATGGCGTCGGAGCGAGAAAGGCGAAAAGGCGAATAATAATTTTCCTTTCCCTCTTGACATCGACATCCGGGATGAACATAAAGGGAACGTGCAAGGGGCTTCGACGCGCATCGGCAGTTCACAGGCGGATGCGGGATATTCGTGAGGGCTGAATTTCGGGAATGTTGGAAGGGAGTCCTCAGGATGGATATTTTCTTCTTTCAGCTGGTGGTGATTTTCATTCCCGGAATAATCTTACGAAAGGCTGGATGCCACCTATGGGCCCAGCGAGGCAAAAGAGCAATGGACGATTTTGCGACGGACATTTGTGTTCGGTCTGTCGGCTTACGTGGTCACTTTCTGTCTCTACTGGTTCTGCAGCTTCTGGTTTTCCGGCATCAGTTTCCAGACCTTCAAATTCCAGAAGGATGTTGAGTTTCTGGATGAACAAAACCTCAAGCTGATCTTCCACGCTTCGCTCGTGTCGTTTGTCTGCGGGTTCGTTTGGCTCTATGTGAGAAACCGCAAATTGCTGGAGCGCCTTCTTCAGCGGATCAGGGCCACCAAGCGAGATGGTGACGAGGACGTGTGGGACAATACGTTCAATTCTGAACTGTCTGAGGTTGAATATGTGCACCTGCGGGATTTCGAGAAGAAACTTATTTACACCGGATGGGTCGAGACGTTCTCCGGAACCGAAAAGCTGCGCGAATTGCGACTGAAGGGAGTAGTCGTTTACGATTTTGATGGCGAAATGGTCTTCGAAAGCCCTCGTGTCTATCTTGCGCGGAAGATGGACAATATCGATATTGCATTCCCAGTCGAAGAAGGATGACAATTATGGCAAAGCTTGACGATTCATCGATCCGCCCATTGACGGAAGGCTATGTGAGAAAGTATGGGCATAATTCCTGGCCGTCTCAGATCGTGACACGACCTCCCCCGCCAGGCCCGATGAACAGGCGCAGGGTGTCTCCGACGCCAGCTGTCGATACGACACCAACTGTCGATACGGAGGCTGAGGGTTCATCCAGGCGCCCATCTGGGGAAGGTTCATCGATCCGCCCATTGACGGAAGGCTATGTGAGAAAGTATGGGCATAATTCCTGGCCGTCTCAGGTCGTGACCCGACCTCCGCCACCGGGGCCGATGAACAGGCCCAAGGCGTCTCCGACGCCAGATGTTGAGACGGAGCAAAAGGAAGCCCCTGCACAGGCCGCAGAGTAACATCGGAGCCTTGGGTTGGCCGGGCGGAACGGCCAACGAGTGCTCCCTGCTGGGTGAGAGCGCAGGAGGCTGAGGTCCATGACGCAGTCATCCATGAACGCAAGCCGTCTGACAACCTTCCGGAGTGTCAGTGTGTCAGTGTTGTTTCGCTCAACCGGGTGCCGCGGAAGATCGACAACATCGACATTGAGGCCAGTCAATGAAGGCTGACAACGTCAAAAAGCCTGAAGGTTCATCCAGCCGCCCATCTGCGGAAGGTTCATCTGTCCTACCATTGATGGGAGGCTATGTGAGAAAGGGAGGGCATAATCATAACCCTCAATCCTTGGCCGTCTTAGATCGTGACCCGACCTCCCCCGCCGGGGTCCATCGCCGTCGTGTGTCTCTGTGCTCTGACCGGGGCGCGGCTCAATGAAATCGAGGGTCTGAAAAGCACCGAAGTCGACATCGCACGCCCACGCGGCGCGGCAGGCGTGATCATGTGGGATCGCGGCAAAACACCGCCAACCTCACCCGGAGCCCGATCATCTGATGTTCGAGCGTCAAATCGCCGAGTCCGTCAACCTCGAAGCAGGAAATCTCTTCACGGCAAGAGATGCCGCAGCAGCGTTCAGATGCGTGGGCAAATGCCCGCTGTTTCGCTTTCCTTATGGTGTCGGTGCACAGGCGCACAATCCAGCTGTCTTGGTTGTCCAGGACGGCAGCCGCCTCTTCCCTGATCGCAGCGTCAATGTGCGCCTGTGCGAGTTCGGTTGCAGCCATTCTCGCAGATCCATTATCGGTTGTATTTCATTGCAATTCACGGCAGAGGAGGAGGTCGCCCCCCTTTGAAGATCGGGGGATCGTCCAGGCGTGCGGTTTTCCTCTGGGGGACGCCGGACCTGGTGCGCAGTGCCAGGTTAGGGCAGGCGTCGGCATGGCGAGGTTCGAGCGCCGGTAGCGACCGGGACATTGGCAGCATCCGGGAAAGGAGCGGAAGGGAAGCGGCGGCGCGCCCAGGAGGAATGTGGCACGGATTTCGTCGGGTTCCCGGTGTTGCCTGTCGGTGCCGGAATTTGCGGCTGCCTCCATGGTCGCGATGGTTTCTCCGGCGACCAAGGACGGTCGCAGGGGAGTGCGGTTGCCTCTTTGGGCATCTGATTTCAATCTTCAATCTGCCACAGAGGTTCGGCATGCTTCCGATTTCCAACTGATCGCCCGCCCGTGTCGGTTCCGACCTGATTTGGAACCCATGGGCGGCGTCCGCCAATTGTTCTGCCACAATTCGGGACCAGATTCGGGCGGACAGCTGATTCGCGATGCCTTCGCGGATCGTGGTGTTACTCAGAGAACGGTGTGGAAATGAGGAACCTCACGAAATCGGTAGCTGAAGCGGCGACCGCCAGTGATCGCGAACAGAACATCTGGGACGGTTCGCTTCCGGGATTCGGTCTGCGGGTGAGGCCCAGCGGGCACAAGAGCTTCATTCTGAAATACTACAATGCCAAGCGCCAGCGGCGGAAACTGAAAATCGGCCGTTATGGTGCCGTGACGGTCGACGAAGCGCGCAGCCTGGCGAAGAAGCATCTCTATGCGATTTCGCAAGGCGCGGACCCGGCGGCGGAGAGAAAGGCGGCGCGCCGAGCCATGACCGTCGCTGCGCTGGTGGCGGAATATCTCGACCTCGCCGAACGTGGTCTCATCCTTACCCGCAGGGGGACTCCGAAGGCGGCCTCAACGCTGGCCGAAGATCGCTATCGGCTGAACGCCCATGTTCTGCCGTTGATCGGGCGCCGCCCGGTCAAGGACATCAGCAAGATTGATGCCAACCATTTCCTGCGAGACGTTATCGCGGGCAAAGGAAAGTCGCGCGGAGGATCCGGCATCGCCGCGCGCACCGTTGGTATGGTGAGCGGCATTTTTGCCTATGCTGTCGAAGAGGGGTATATCGTGACCAACCCGTTTGCTGCCATTCGCAAGCCCAGGGGCAATGTCCGGATCTGGCGGCTGGATGACGCCGGCTATGGCCGGCTTGGTGCCTTTCTCAAGGATCAGGAAGAGACTGCGTCGTGGCAGTTTGTCGCCGTCGTTCGTCTCTGCGCGCTGACCGGGGCCCGGCTCAATGAAATCCAGCGCCTGAAAAAGAGCGAGGTCGACATCGCAGGGGCGGCATTGCGGTTCGCTCAGACCAAGACTGGTCGGAGCGTCCGGCCGCTTGGTCGCGCCGCGATCGACATCATCGTTGCGGCGATGGCGCGGAGCGATCATGCTCATGTGTTTCCCGGGATCACCGATCCGAAGAAGGTTCACAGCGGAACCACGGCCTGGTTGGCCCGCAATGCCCGCGAAACTATCCCGGGAATCACGAGCCATGGTCTGCGCCACAGTTTTGCCAGTATGGCGGAGGACGTTGGGCTCTCAATCCCGACGATTCGGTGTAATCGGTCAAAAAGTCGTGGGAATGGTGCCAGGCGGTCGCCGCCGGACAACCACCGCCTCCCGGGGTATGTTCGACATCAGGCCCAGCCTGTGCCCGCCCGGGAGACGGGAATTCTGTC
>WQYW01000121.1 GCA_009781045.1 Alphaproteobacteria bacterium | reverse complement strand
TCGGCTGTGCCGAATCCGGTTGGGAAAACATCAGTTTGCGGGACGACCACCTTCCTGCCAAGATCAAAACTGGGAGCGAAGCGGCTTGAGGCACCAGCGGAGGCCCGTTACCCCATCTCAAATCGGGCCAGGGAGTACGGGAATACAGCCGAAGGTGGATGGAACCTCGTCAGTCTACCCTGACGGGAACTTGCGGGCGGTTCGCGAAAGCGCCTCAGACAATACCGAAAATTCACGTGTGATCGAGGCATGGACAAGTATGCTGCGGCCAGGGAGCTGGACGTGGACAACAGGGACAAGATGGGAACCGGGAGGTCGATTTTGCTTCCATGCCGTCCCTGCAATGCCTGCCGGCATGTTCGCGGCAACCGCTTCGGCTTCCCGGTTCGGCTTCCCCGGCTGTCCCGCGCCGACGAAGACACTGTGTCATCCTGGTGCAATGAAGATGAATGGTCTGGCCTTCATCACATGCTATATGCTTGCTATCAAATGGGGGCGGCCGCATGTGGCGAACCGCTCGGACATTCGTTCCCTTCCCGGGGGAATGGGGTCACTCAGGGACCCATTGCGGGGGATCAATGGCGGCGAAAACGCGCCAGAGACGTGTTTCTGATCTGCGTCAGCGGCCGCCGCGCAAAAAGCCCGCTGGCGGTGGCAGATCCGTTGTGAAGAAGTCTGCCGTCGGCAAGCCGGTCAGTCGCAAACCCGGGGTGAAAAAGTCCGGCGCGAAGAAGCGCGGCGCCAGGACGGTGTGTTCGGACATCGTCCAGCTGACGCTCGCCACTTTTGCCCATGAGGTGCGTACCCCCCTTACCGGCATTCTGGCCCTCAGTGATCTTCTCGCGGCCTCCGATCTCGACGAACAGGAACGCCGCTGGGTCGAAACCATCAAGACCGGAGCGCAGCATCTCGCCAGCCTTGCCACCCTGTTTGTCGATGCCGCCAGGACCACGAAAGGTTCCACGAAAGGTTCCGGCGAGCGGCTGGAAGTGTTTGATCTGCGCGCGCTGGCGGGCGCGGTTGGCGATTCGCTGGCGGGGCGGGCCGTCGTCAAGGGCCTCAAGGCGCGGGTCGAGATTGCCGACAGCCTGCCCGCTCTCGTGGTCGGTGATCCGGTGCGGGTGCGGGCCGCGCTGGAAAACCTGATTGATAATGCGGTCAAATTCACCGCCCATGGCGGGGTCGAATTCCTGGCCGAACCCTGGGTGTTGCCACCGCCGAAATCGGGCAGGAGCGGCAAGCGGGTCGGGGTCGCCTTCGTGATTTCGGATAGCGGTATCGGGGTAAGCCTGGCCGAGATCAAACGCCTGTTTCGTCCCTTCACCCAGGCCGGGGTGTCGATTGCAGCGCGTTTCGGCGGTGCCGGGCTTGGCCTGTCATCGGTAAAGCAGCTGGCGCGGGCGATGGGAGGCGACATCACGGTGACGCCGCGTCCGCAGGGTGGCGTCAGCTTCAGGCTGACGCTGTGCCTGAAACCGCCGCCCGCCAGCGATGCCCATCTGCCACGGGGTGGCGCGACCCCTGACCCGGGGGGGCCCATGGTGCTGAGTGTTGCCGACAATCCCTTCGGGCGTGTGGTCCTCAACACCATTCTCAGCGAGCTGGGTTATCAGGCTGAATTTGTCCCCCGTTGCGAGGACGCCATCGCGCGTCTGGTGCAAGGCAGGGTGGATGCGGTGCTGATGGATCTGGTGGCACCGGGCATCGACGTAACGGACGCGGTGCGGCGCATCCGCAAGGCGGCGCTGCCAGGGGAGACTGCCGTCGTTGCCATTTCCAGCCGTGGCGAGGATGAAGCGGCGGCGGTGGCGGCGGGTGCGGATGCATTCCTGCTCAAGCCGGTCAGTCTCCAGGATCTGGCGGCGGTTCTGGTGCGGGCGTCGCGTCGCGGGGAAGCCTGAACTTCATGATCGACGCATTGAGTTCGCCGCCGTAGACGAAGATCGCGGCGCTGAAATAGAGAAACACCAATGCGATGATGACGGACGCCAGTCCCGCATACATGGTGACGTAGTTGTTGGCAAAGCGGGCAAGATATTGCCCGAACAGGATGCTGGAGACGAGAGACGCCGCCAGGGTGAAGACGATGCCAGGCAGGATCTGCATGAAGCCGCGTCGTCCCGCCGGCAACCAGGCGTGGAGGATGAACAGCGCCAGGATCAGGACGCCGCCGGCGATGGAATAGCGCAGGAAGGTAAGGATATTCTCGATCGAGGCCACGATCAGTGGGATGTAGCGCCTTACGGCCTCGATGATCAGGGGGCCGAGCACGATCAGAAAGGCCATGGCGAGCGCGGTGGCTGCCGCAATCAGGGTGTAGCCGATCGATTCCAGCCGCAGCCAGTACCAGCGCCGCTTTTCGACCACCCGATAGGCACGGTTGAGCGCAACCCGCAGCGCTTCGACACCGTTCGAGGCGAAGTAGAGGGCGAGCGCCGCACCGATGGTGAGGACACCGGAATGGGTGGTGGTGAGCACGCTGTGGATTTCGCCCGAGATGGTGTTGGCGACCTGTGTCGGCCAGATCTGGAGCATCATCTCGGCGGCCTGGTCGGCGAGTTCATGGGAGCCGAAGAAGCCGGCAAGCGAGGTCAGCACGATCAGGAAGGGAAACAGCGCCATCAGGCTCGACAGTGCGATGTGGCTGGCGATGGCCCAGCCATCATCGGCGAGAAAAGTGGTAAGGGCGTCAATGGCAATCCGACCGGCGTGGCGGATGTGCCTGGCGAGTCGCATTCTCCTGCCGGTCAAGGGGGACTGCTCCTTAGGATCTCGTGATCGCCGCGCTATGAGGAACGATTCAAAGCCCTCCGGTCCTTGAGAAGCCCGACCGGATCCGCTTTGTTCCCGCAGCGCAGGTCTTTCGTTCCCACAACGCAAGGCCGTCGGCGTCAAGTGGTAGCATCAGACCGGCCCGGGCAGAAGCGGCAATCCGCAGACCGGCTGACTCCCGCCTGGGAGTTGCCGGGCTGACGCCCGCTTGGGAGTTGCCGGGTTTTCATCAGGGTTTGTCCATAGGGGGGCGCTTGCAGGGGATGGTCAGGGCCGGTGAAGGATGGTAGCAGAACGAGCCGGTGCGGCGGGACAGCCTGCTGACACTAACGGGATCCGGCGTTCACATCTGGCAGGGCTGTCATGGTCGTTCTCAATCGCATCTATACCAGAACCGGTGACGATGGCACTACCGCGCTGGGCTCGGGGCAGCGCAGGGAGAAGCATGATCTGCGGGTCGTGGCCTATGGCACAGTGGATGAGACCAATGCCGCCATTGGTGTGGCACGGCTCCATCTCAAGGATCGCCTCGAACTCGACGACATGCTGGGCCGGATTCAGAACGATCTGTTCGATCTCGGCGCCGATCTGGCAACCCTGGAAAAGGTTGGCGGGCGGCCGCGGCTCAGGGTGGTGGCGGCCCAGGTCGACCGGCTGGAGCGTGAAATCGACACCCTCAACGAAAAACTGGAGCCGCTTTCGTCCTTTGTGTTACCGGGCGGGACGCCGGCGGCGGCCCATCTTCACCTTGCGCGCACGATATGCCGGCGGGCGGAGCGGGAAATGGTGGCGCTTGCCGCCAAACCCGAGGAGCCGGTCGGGGCGGCCGGGATACGATTTATCAACCGTTTGTCGGATTTTCTGTTCGTGGCCAGCCGGGTTGCCAACCAGAATGGTGCCGCTGACGTGCTGTGGGCACCCGGGCAGAATCGCTGACCGGCTGAAGGCTGCGCAAAATTTGCCCGCCTGGCGCGTTGACCGGGCAGGGTAGGGCCTTTAGGTTCCGCGCCAGCTGATACCCCCTCCAGATGAAAAACGAAAGAGGCTCTATGAAGGTTCTAGTGCCGGTAAAGCGGGTGGTCGACCCTAACGTCAAGGTCCGCGTCAAGGCGGATGGATCGGGCGTTGAACTCGCCAACATCAAGATGGCGATGAATCCATTTGACGAAATTGCGGTCGAGGAAGCGTTGCGGCTGCGGGAGGCAGGCAAGGCCACGGAGGTCGTGATCGTCTCGATCGGGCCTGCGCAGGTGTCGGAAACCATCCGCGCCGGCCTTGCCATGGGCGGCGATCGCGGCATCCTGGTCAAGGTTGAGGGCACGGTGGAGCCGCTGGCGGTGGCCAAAATTCTCGCCAGGATTGCAGCGGAAGAGCAGCCAGGTCTGATCATTCTCGGCAAGCAGGCGATTGATGACGACTGCAACCAGACCGGGCAGATGCTGGCGGCGCTCCTGGGCTGGTCGCAGGCCACCTTCGCCTCGAAGCTTGAGCCTGACGGTTCGCACTTCAATGTCACCCGCGAGGTCGATGGCGGTCTCCAGACCGTGAGGCTGAAAGGACCGGCGATCGTCACCACCGATCTGCGTCTCAACGAGCCGCGCTATGCCTCTCTGCCCAACATCATGAAGGCGAAGAAGAAGCCGATTCTGGACAGGAGCGCCGCCGATTACGGCGTCGATGTCGCGGCCCGCCTTGAAGTTCTCAAGACCTCGGAGCCGGCGGAGCGCAAGGCGGGCGTCAGGGTCGCTGACGTGAACGAACTGGTGGCGAAACTGAAGAACGAAGCCGGAGTGATTTCATGACCACGCTTTTGCTTGCTGAACATGAAAACGGTGCGGTCAAGGACGCTACGGCCAAGGCGCTGACGGCGGCGCTGCAGCTGGGCGGCGAGGTCCATATTCTCATCGCCGGTGGCGCGGATGCGTCCGCCGCGGCGCAAGGCGCGGCGCAGCTTGCCGGGGTGACCCGGGTGCTGGTGGCGGAGGACCCGATCTATGCCCGCGATCTTGCCGAGCCGATGACGGCGCTGATCATGTTGATCGCCCCGTCTTATGATGCCCTGGTGGCACCTGCAACCTCACGCTGGAAAAACGTGCTGCCGCGGGTCGCGGCGCTGCTCGATGTCATGCAGATCTCGGAGATCACCAAAGTGCTGGCGCCCGACAGTTTCGAGCGCCCGATCTATGCCGGCAACGCGATCCAGACGGTGAAGTCGCGGGATGCGCGGCTGGTGATCACGGTGCGCACCTCGACTTTCGCGGCCACGGCTGCCGGCGGCAATGCGGCGATCGAGACCATTGCGGTGGCCCCCGATCCCGGTCTGTCGTCATTCGTCGGCGAGGAAGTGGTCAAGAGCAACCGCCCCGAGCTGACGTCGGCCAGGGTCATTGTCTCCGGCGGCCGGGCGATGCAGAGCCGGGAGAACTTCGCCAGATATATCGAGCCGCTGGCCGACAGGCTGGGCGCCGGTGTCGGTGCCTCGCGCGCGGCAGTGGACGCCGGCTACGCCCCCAACGACTGGCAGGTCGGACAGACCGGCAAGGTGGTGGCTCCTGAACTTTATGTCGCGGTCGGCATTTCCGGGGCGATTCAGCACCTCGCGGGCATGAAGGACTCCAAGGTGATCGTGGCCATCAACAAGGACGAGGAGGCCCCGATTTTCCAGGTCGCCGATTATGGTCTGGTGGCCGATCTCTACCAGGCGGTTCCGGAACTGATGGAAGCGTTGGGCTGATGTGAAGCAGGTGCCGGGAAACGAGGGCCGCCCGCGGCCAGGATCCTCCCGGCTCCTGCAGGGTTCCCCCTGCGCCCGGCCTTCCGGTGCCGCGCTTCAGCCGGTCAGGGCAGGGGATCTGCGGGGGAGGCAGGCCCTCGGGGACAAGGACCCCAGGGAGACGGGGAGACAGCACCAGGGGAGCCGGAAAGCGGGGGGAAAGCCGTGTGGTTTGCCGGTTTTCCTGCCGGAATTGCAGTGGCCTCAGAGCCGTGCGCCGTCGGCGTTTCGGCCCTGCGAAAGCGTGAGGGGCTCCCGGGATCCTTTGAAGGATTGCTTCCGGGTCGTTTCTTCCCGGCCCGCGGGATGCTTGTTCCTGAAGAACCGGGGGCATTGAATCGCGGGGGCTGGTTAATGTTAAGATGTTTGACATTGGCGCGGATTTTCGCGCAAATGCCCATGAAATCAGAAACTGCCCTGTGACTCCCGCGCTGTTGATCGACGCTGACATTGGGTTGAAAGCCCCTGGCGGCATAAAGCGAATGTTAGAACCACAGCGCTAGTTTTGGCGCCCGGTTTCTGATGGAATTTCGGAGCCATGAGATTCGGCACCATGAAATTCGGAGCCGTGAATTTCGAAACTGTGGCTCAAGGGTCAGGTGCGTCAGGCGCCGTTCCAGTGGATTTATGAAGATGGCGGCAGAGATCAGGAAAGTCGGGGTCATCGGCGCGGGGCAGATGGGTAACGGCATCGCACATGTGGCGGCGCTGGCCGGTTTCGACGTCGTGCTCAACGACATCTCGGCGGAGCGGCTCAAGCTTGGTATGGCCACCATCAATGGCAATCTTGCCCGCCAGGTTCTCAAAACGCTCATCACCGAGGAGGCCAAGGCGGCCGCGCTGGCGCGGATCACGCCGGCGTCGTCGCTGGATGATCTCGGCGATTGCGATCTCGTGATTGAAACCGCGACGGAGAAGGAAGAGGTCAAGCGCAAGATCTTTCACAATCTCTGTGCGGTGCTCAAGCCGGAGGCGTTGATTGCCTCCGACACGTCCTCGATCTCGATCACCCGGCTTGCGGCGGCCACCGATCGGCCCGAGCGCTTCATCGGCATTCATTTCATGAATCCGGTGCCCCGGATGGAGCTGGTCGAACTGATCCGCGGCATTGCCACCGATGATGCCACCTTTGAGACCGCCAGGGCATTTGTCGCCCGTCTTGGCAAGCAGGCCGCGGTGTCGGAGGATTTCCCGGCCTTCATCGTCAACCGCATTCTGCTGCCGATGATCAATGAGGCGATCTACACGCTTTATGAGGGTGTCGGCAATGTCGAGGCGATCGATGCGGCGATGAAGCTCGGTGCCCATCATCCGATGGGCCCGCTGGAGCTTGCCGATTTCATCGGTCTCGATACCTGTCTCTCCATCATGCAGGTGCTGCATGAGGGTCTGGCCGATCCCAAATACCGTCCATGCCCGCTTCTGGTGAAATATGTCGAGGCAGGCTGGCTGGGCCGCAGGACCCAGCGTGGTTTCTATGACTATCGCGGGGCGACGCCGGTGCCGACGCGCTGAGAACAGGGATGCGTCAGCGACCAGGCGACAGGCGCGGCTTCCTGAAAGAGTGCGCGCGCCCCGATGGTCTGGTCGTGACAGTTCCGGCGGTTGCCGGTTCACGACAGAGATTTCCTGACAGGGCGCGGGCGGGCATCTCGCTGGAGTGGCAGCTTTTCAGAGTGGCTGCCTGGCATGGATCGCAGCACGGATCAGCGTGAGCGCGTCCGTGCCGGACCATTCGGCGGCGCCGGTGAGGGAGGCGATCTCACAGCCTTGCGGGTCGACCAGGACCGAGGCCGGCATGCCGATGACGCGGCCGATGGCCTTGAGTTCACGAAGCGTGTTGCCCTCGCTGTCAACATAGGCGCCGAGCCCGGTGAGATTTTTCTGCTGGAGGAAATTTCTGGTTTTTTCAGGATTGTGGCGGTCGATATTGATCGCCACCACGGCAAAATCGGCACCGCCGAGCGTGGCCTGCAGGGTCTGCAGGGTCGGCATTTCCTTGCGGCAGGGATCGCACCAGGTTGCCCAGAGATTGATGAGCACGGTCCTGCCACGGAAATCGCTCAATTTTACCGGTTTTCCGGCGCTGTCGGCAAAGCTGAAATCGGGAAGCGGCGACGGCGCGGAGCTGAGCGTCAGCCCCGCCACCTCGCCACGGACCAGAGGTGTGAGAAGTTCGGTGGTGCGGCGCGCATTGTGGCAGACGCCATCGGCATCCGCGGGGCCGGGAGGGCGATGCTGAGGCAGCAGCACCGCGGCCGCCACCGCGCCAGCGACGACAAGGGCGCCGGCGGCAAGGACAAGCCTCCTGGGGGATGGGGATGATGTGGGCTCGTGGTCGGGCATGTTGTGCGCCATGTGGTTTGCCGATATGGCAATTCTGGTCCGGAAGCGGCACGGCTTCAAGGATCAATCGGGATCTTTGAGCCGGCGTGTGGCCGCAATCGTTAACGGCCGCGGAAAAGCTTCCCGGCGCAGGCGATGGCGGGGTTTTGAGGCGGCACGGGTGGTCCCTGGTCTCCGGCCTGATTTCTTCTTTGGTTTCATCCGTGATCGCCGGTCACGGGGTTTCTGCCACGAGGTTCACGACATGAGCAATTCGATGTGGGGCGGCCGCTTCTCGGAACGTCCGGATCAGATCATGGAGGAGATCAATGTGTCGATTGACGTCGACCGTCATCTCTATGCCCAGGACATCGCAGCCTCCAAGGCCCATGCCGCGATGCTGGCGGCGCAGGGAATCATCCCGGCAGCGGACGGAGCCGCCATCCTTTCCGGGCTTGATGGGATCCGTGCCGAAATCGACTCCGGGAGCTTCGTGTTCAAGCCTGCGCTTGAGGACATTCATATGAATGTCGAGAGCCGGCTCGCCGAACTGATCGGCCCGGTGGCCGGGCGCCTGCACACCGCGCGCTCGCGCAATGACCAGGTGGCGACCGACTTCCGCCTCTTTGTCCGCGATACCATCGCCGCCACCGATGCCGCGCTTGCCGCTCTCCAGAGCGCGCTGGTGGAACGGGCCGGGCAGCATGCCGCGACCGTGATGCCGGGCTTCACGCATTTTCAGACCGCTCAGCCGGTGACCTTCGGCCACCATCTGCTGGCCTATGTCGAAATGGTGGCGCGCGACCGCGGCCGTTTCCAGGACGCAGCCCGCAGGCTCAATGAATCGCCGCTGGGAGCCGCCGCGCTCGCCGGCACCTCGTTTGCGATCGACCGCCACGCCACCGCGACGGCGCTGGGTTTTGAGCGGCCGATGGCCAATTCGCTGGACGCGGTGTCAGATCGGGATTTTGTCCTTGAGAGCCTTGCGGCGGCATCGATCTGTGCGGTCCATCTGTCGCGCCTCGCCGAAGAGATCGTGGTGTGGTCCTCGCCCCTGGTGGGGTTGGTACGCCTCAGCGACAAATTCACCACCGGTTCTTCGATCATGCCGCAGAAGCGCAATCCCGACGCGGCCGAACTGGTGCGCGCCAAGACCGGGCGGGTCATCGGTGCGCTCAACGGCCTCCTGATCGTGATGAAAGGCCTGCCGCTGGCCTATCAGAAAGATATGCAGGAAGATAAGCAGGGGGCGATGGAGGCTTTCGCCGCGCTGTCTCTGGCGATCCGGGCGATGACCGGCATGGTGCGGGATGTGGTCGCTGACGAAGCACGGATGAAGGCGGCCGCAGGCGAGGGCTATGCCACCGCCACCGATCTCGCCGACTGGCTGGTGCGGACCCTCAAAATGCCGTTCCGCGATGCCCACCATGTCACCGGCCGCATCGTTGCCCGCGCCGCCCGCGCCGGCGTCGCCCTGCACGAACTGCCGCTTTCCGAGATGCAGGCCGAGGAGGCGAAAATCACTGCCGACGTCATGGGCGTGCTTTCGGTCGAATCCTCGGTCAGAAGCCGCGCCAGTTACGGCGGCACGGCGCCGGAGAATGTGGCGGCACAGGCCGCCGGATGGGCGAGGCGCCTGCAACAGGAACACGAGAAGGCCTGAGGCCTGGAACGCCGGTCTTGCCTGAAATCCGGTTGCCCCCTGATGGGGCAGTGAAGAGGTCGCGAGGCACGCAACCCGCTGCAACCCCTGGCGTCTGCGGCGGTGTGAACATTGTTCGTTTCGATTGGAAACACGAAATCGGTTGCGGAATCGGTTGCCATTTGCCCATTGTCGGGTGTTTTCCCGGCTTGTGGTGCGCCTTTGTCACGTTCCAGCGCTCGCAATGGCCGGCCAATGGCTGTATGCTGGGTTTCGTAGCGCGGGGATATTGACGTGGATTCAAGGTTTGGTGCCAGAGCTTTACCGTGGACGGTCGTTGTGCTCGGTGTGACGGCGTTTGCGCTTTGTGGGTGTGGCCGAAAAGCAGGGCTTGATGCTCCGCCGAATGGCTTCAGCGCCACGGCGGACAGCCGCCCGGCTGACGCCGGGCCGGCCCCTGCGTCGCAGACTGTGTTCGGTCCGAGCTTTGGCGCCTCCGAGCCCAAACCGGCGGCTGCTGCCCCCAAGGCCAAAGACAGGTCCTTTCTGCTCGATTCGATTCTGGACTGAACCAGGCAGGTCATGAACCATTTTGATTACCGCGACGGCGTGCTGCACGCCGAAGCGGTCAGTCTGCTGCAGCTCGCAGCCTCCGTCGGTACCCCCTTCTACTGCTATTCGACCGCGACGCTGGAGCGGCATTACCGCGTGTTTGCCGACGCCTTTGCCGGCTCGCAGGCGCTGATCTGCTATGCGGTGAAGGCCAATTCCAATCAGTCGGTGCTGCGCACGCTGGCTCGCCTTGGCGCCGGTGCCGACGTGGTCTCGGGCGGGGAACTGCAGCGGGCCCTGGCTGCGGGCATTCCTGCCGACAGGATCGTGTTTTCCGGGGTCGGCAAGACGGAGGCCGAACTGCGGGCGGCACTGGAGGCCGGGATCTTCTGCGTCAATGTCGAGTCGGTGCCGGAACTGGAGCTGCTGTCGCAGACCGCCACTGCGCTCGGGCGCCGGGTCGCGATCTCGCTGCGGGTCAATCCGGATGTCGATGCCGGCACCCATGCCAAGATTGCCACCGGAAAGTCGGAAAACAAGTTCGGCATCCCGATTGCGGCTGCAGCCCATGTCTATGACCATGCGGCGAAGCTGCCCGGTATCGTGGTCACCGGGGTCGATATGCATATCGGCAGCCAGATCACCGATCTGTCGCGGATGGAGGCGGCGTTTCGCCTTCTGACCGACTTCGTGCGCGCCCTGCGTGCGGCCGGCCACGTCATTTCGCATGTCGATTTCGGCGGCGGTCTCGGTATTCCCTATGAACTGGAGAACGCAGCCCCGCCGCACCCGCAAGCCTATGCGGCGATGGTCAAACGCGTGGTCGAGGGGCTGGGCTGCGCCCTGGTGTTTGAGCCCGGACGGGTGATCGTCGGCAATGCCGGGATCCTGGTGAGCCGGGTGATCTACGTCAAACACGGCGAGGGCAGGAAATTCGTCATCATCGACGCGGCGATGAACGATCTGATCCGTCCTACGCTCTATGAGGCCCATCACGACATCCTGCCGGTGGTGCAGCCGCAAGCCGGGGCGGAGACCATGATCGCGGATGTGGTCGGGCCGGTATGCGAAACCGGGGACTATCTGGCGCTGGATCGCGCCCTGCCGACGCTGCAGCCCGGTGAGCTGCTGGCGATCATGAGTTCCGGTGCCTATGGAGCGGTCCAGTCCGGAACCTACAACACCAGGCCGCTGGTGCCGGAGGTGCTGGTCCGGGATGATCAGTATGCCATCGTCCGTCCGCGCATCGAAGTCGCCGAACTCATCGCCATGGATCGCATTGCCCCGTGGCTGTGACGGGGTTCCTGCCGCGCAGGCCTGCGCAGACCACACTTGGGCCTCGCCGTCGCGCAAGCCGCACAAGCCAGGCTGAGACGACCACAGGTTTTCGCGGCGAATCTGCTGTTTTGTCACCTCCATCTGCGCTGTCATGTGGTGATCGAACTCACACCCGGAAAATTCGAACCGAAACATCCTGGACAGATGGGATTCTGCATGACGTCAGTGGATCGCCTGGTGAAAGCCGAGGACGATACCCCGACCATCGGTCTGTTGCTGTGCAAAAACCGGAACAAGGTGGTGGCCGAATACGCTCTGAGCGGCACAGCACAGCCGATGGGCATTGCCGAATATCAGCTGGTCCAATCGCTGCCTGGGGAACTGCAATCCAGCCTGCCAGGCGTAGAAGAGATCGAGCGCGAACTGGCAACGGTGCCGAACGTCACCGGCATCGAATGATCGCTATCTCCGGCGCGAATTATTTGGTGTTGGCAGGTGTGGACGTGGGTTGATGAAGCCAACCCTGTAAGGGGTGGCACAGAGGCTTGCGGCGGCGACGCTGAATTGGCGACCATCTGTGACATCCCACACCAGGACAAAGCCTCCCGATCCGATATCGCGGGAAGCGGGACCAAGCTCATCGAGAATGGCCCAGACCGGCATGAGGGAGGTGATATTGGCGAAGCGACTGGACGCAAGAGCCCTGACGGTGGGCGACACAGCGGCTGTGGAGGTGGTGCAAGGGGGGGCAGCATGAGCCGTGGCTGCGATCAGGGATGCCGCGATTGCGGGGAGAATACGCATAGGGGGGAACCTTGATGGACGTGGATGAAAAATGCGCCTTGAGGTCTGGCTGTGCAAGGGGCCGACAAAGCCTCCCTGCCGGCAGACTTTGATCCGGTGGGGGCAGAGATAATCCGCGCCGGCAGATGCCGGTGCTGCACACGACAGAGGCGCACGCGCAAGCTCATGCCATCTGTCACCGGTTCCGTACCGGGCATCCCGATGTTGATTGTTTTTCAGGCGTTCCTCATTTTCCTCCGATCCTGCTTGCGAAAAAGTTAAAACTGCCGAAACGGCGCTGCAGATTCATGGGGGCGGGCTCCCGGCTCCCGCTTGTGCTGTTCGGGAATGGAACCGCCATGGTTCCTGATCGGACGGATTCCGCTCCAAGCGCCTTCGGCAAGCGTGAGGGGAGGAAAGCGGAACCGGCACAGAGCTTCCAGAAGATTGCTGACGGCCGGTTCCCTCCACCGATTCATACCTGGGTGGCATTGTCTCCGGGCTTTGGTTAAAAGGTTAAAAGGTTAAAAGGTTAAAGGTTAAAAGAGTGGCACGGCCAGATAAGCATTCGGAGGGCAGCGATGAGCGATGAAGGCAATGCCGGCCTTGATGGCGACAGCTTCACCGAGGTGACCTCGAAATCCTGGTTCGAGCGGATCCGGGAGAGCCTGATGGCGATTCTTATCGGCATCGTGCTGGTAGTGGTGTCCACGGGTTTGCTGTTCTGGAACGAAGGACGCTCGGCGAAGACCTCAGCGGCGCTCAGTGAGGGCGCAGCTGCAGTGGTTGCGGTGGCAACGGAGCGCGTCGACCCGGAGCGGGAGGGCACGCTGGTCCACATTGCCGGCGATATCCGCGTCGGCACGGCGGTGCGGGATGCGGATTTCGGCTTCGACGCCAATGCGCTGCGTCTTAACCGCAAGGTCGAGATGCTGCAGTGGAGGGAAGAGGTCCACTCCGAGACACAGAAGAAGCTGGGTGGCGGTGAAGAGACGGTCACACGCTACAGCTATCACAAAGACTGGTCCGATCACGCGGTCGATTCCTCCGGCTTCCGCCGCGCGGCCGATCATCGCAACCCGCCGATGCCGTCGGTTTCCTCGCACAGCTTCTATCCGACGGATGTGAAGCTTGGCGGCTTTCGCCTGAGCGATCGCATCATCCAGATGCTGTCGGGCGGTGAGAAATATGCGGTGCCGGACACGATCCAGCCCTTCGCCGTGGGACGATTCGGCCAGAATGCGCGCGTGCTGCAGGGTGAGGTTTATGTCGGCATCAATCCGGATCAGCCGACAATCGGCGATGTGCGCATCTCCTGGCAGATCCTGCCGATTGCTCCCATGAGTGTGGTGGGGCGTCAGACCCAGGGATCGATCACGCCGTGGCTGGCGAGTAACGGCAGCGAGGTCCTGCTGGTTGAATCCGGCATCGCGGATGCGGACCTGATGTTCAAACATGGGCAGGACAGCAACAGCATATTGACCTGGGCGCTCAGGCTCGGCGGCGTGCTGATCATGTTCGTCGGTTTCCGTGTCATGTTCTCGCTGCTTTCGGTTCTGGCGGATGTGGTTCCCTTGTTCGGTAACATCGTGGCCGCGGGAACCGCACTGGTGGCACTGCTCTGCACTATGGTGATCGCCCCGATCGTGATTGCCATCGCCTGGTTCTTCTACCGGCCTCTGGTCGGCATCGCTGTCCTGGTCGTCGGCGGGGTGGTGGTTTATGGACTGCACCAGTTGATGAGGAAGCGCGTGGCCAAAAAGGCGCGTCAGGCGAGCGGTCTGGCGGATCGATCTGGATTGGATCGACCGGGACCTGATAGTGGTGCGAGTTTACCCTCGCCAGGTTGACCCCGGCAGCTTCGCCGCCGCAATCGACAGCCGCGCGCCGTTTGTTTGTCGCGCAGGAATTTTCTGCAAATCGTCCCTGGAACAATCGGCAGGAGTCGGTTGCGTCATGGATTTTACCGGGAATTTCTGAAATCCAGTCGACGATGTCCTTGTCAGATTGCGGAAGCTTTCCCCATAATCTCAGTTACACAGGCGACGAGTCAGGATCGATAGCACTTATGACGCGGCTGATGATCTCATCCATGGTGGCTTTGTCCAGGGACTCGATAAAACGGGCTGTGCCCGCAGCAACGCGGGAGACAATGTCAAAGCTGCGAATTTGATTGCAAACGGCAACGCCATTCGTATCGTGGCCAGTAACCGCGACGGCCAAGCCCGCGTTGCGGGTAAACGCACCGCCGGTAGTGATGGGAACGGTGACGCTGACACCGAGGGCATTAATTCGCTGCTGTGTGATGACAACAAAGCGATGACGATCCCGCATTTCTCGCCCGACAGTGGGATTCGGATTGATCCAGTAGACGTCGCCACACCGAGGGATGCTGCTTGCGGACCATCAGGTGATTTCCCGTCCGACGGGGTGCCCCTCCTGAGCCCATGCGGTCTCTGCTGTGAGCCGTTTCATTTCATCTGAGCCTTCGAGGAGGTCGGCCAAGGTATAGCGCTTGCGACGTGAGGTGGTTGGCTGGGCGATGAGTTTTCCGTGGTCAACCGAAAGGGTGACCTGTGATCCAATGTTGAGATCCAGCATTTGCAGGAGCGCAGGCGGAATGGTGATTACAGCAGCACCGCCCTGCCTCCGGATTTTGGATATGACACTCATGGATGCCTCAATCGGAAATGTGCAGCTTTTACAGCACATTTCGGAGCGCAGGCAAGTGCGAAGCAATGCGAACCCAGGGTGATCGGGTGAAGAAGGCATCGAGAAACGCGTGACAAGGGCGAAATCCTCTGAATCGATTGGCCGCAATTGATTTGCGCCTATGGAGGAACCACGATGACCCGGGGTGCTGACGCGGAGGTGGCTCGCGTTGTTGATGCGGTAGCTGGTTTCCTCTTTCATTTCAAGGAAATAGCGGATTGGCGACAGCCGGGTAAGGTGCGCTACCCTCTGCCGGAGGTCCTCCGGGCTGGGGGGGCGGCGGAGGTCAGGACCTTGATGTCTTCTATCGCCGCGCACTGGCTGACGGTCTCGAACTCCATCAGGGCAGCGGCCGCGGTTTCCTGCCAGCCGGGCTGGTGGAGGAAATCCGCGCCCAGATGCAACCGCCGATCCCCTGGGATGTGAAGCTCGCCCACTGGCTCGACCAGTATTTCCCGCCAGTTGAAAAACGCAGGAGTTTTGCTCGCGCCGATCGCCGCCAGTCGGCGACGCCGGACATCCCGCGTCCGGCCTGGATCCGTCCGGATCAGGTGCAGGCGAGCCGGGTGTTAGGCGCGGGGATCGACACCTCCGGCTCAATGAGCCGCACCGATCTGGCGCGTGCCGTGGGCGCCATTGCGAGCTATGGCCTGAGCCGCGATGTCGCCTTCATCCGCCTGGTCCAGTGCGATGCCGCGGCCCATGACTGCGGCTATGTGGAGCCAGCGGAACTGCTGGAGCAGATTCAGATCAGGGGCCGCGGCGGCACTGTGCTGATGCCCGGCATAAGGCTCCTGGAGGAGGCCAGGGATTTTCCCAAGGACGGACCGATCCTTCTGATCACGGATGGTGCCTGCGATCCTCTCTCGATCCGGCGTGATCACGCCATCCTGCTGTCGCAAGGCGGCGCGTTGCGGCAGACGATCGCGGGGCCGGTATTTCGCATGGGTGAGCAGGAGCGCACCAGATCGGCTTCGGGGCCAAAGCACATGTGGCCTTGCGCACGGGCCGCAACGCGCAAGGTCCGAAAGACCAAGCTCCTCTGAAAAGACCCGGCTCCCCAGAAATGGCGCGGCGGTCAAGAGGCGCGCGCAAATCAATCATCGCCAGACCCGGCGCTTTGGAGCAGATGCCGTTGGCGTCTCCAGATGGGGTTTCTGAGCCTCAGCCGATCAGGTCGCCGGGTCTCTTATGTTGCAGTGCAATGCGAAAAATGCAGCAAGGCGTCACGATCTGCGATGGTAGCGTGCAAGGTCGAAGACGGTCTCAGCCGGCGGATCCCTCGCGCCTCATAGATCAAGGCTGCGCAACTCACACGCCGGAGATCGCAATCTGCGATCGCGCTATCGGCAGCCTGGCGTTGTTGCTGCGGCCTTTCAGTCGGGATCCGGATCCTCCCTGATAAGTATCATGACACCGCAATGCCTGGCACCTGCACCTTTGAGCTGCCCGGGGGGCGCCTGGGCTTCCTGTATCGGCGGTGAGGGTGTTGACAAGAAGACGTTGACAAAATGCCCGTTCGGTTGTCTGCTGACAATCAGGGCGGGGGGCACCTGCCAGCGATTGCCGTGGGGATCCTTGGAAGATCCCCCTTACGCAGCATGTGATGGCGATGGAGAGAGACGTCACCAGACCGCTTCGGCGTTCCCGTCATCCGGGCACTCTCATCAGCTTGCTCACGTCGATCATTCACCTTGATCATTCATTCCGTTTTGCAGGAAAGGGGCTGTCATGAGCGCTCGCTGTTTGCGCGGTATGGGCTTTGTCATGGCCTTTGCGGCCGCGTTCTGGGCCGGGTCTTCCGGCGCGCAGGCGCAGGACATTGTCC
>WQYW01000120.1 GCA_009781045.1 Alphaproteobacteria bacterium | reverse complement strand
TCGATTTTCGCACATGCATGATTCTTTTCCTCCAACACTGAACTGTGTCAATTGAGTAACTATGTTGCTATCATGCAACTTTTTTGGCAAAAAGCGATTCGATGTGACCGGGAACAGCTCTATTTTCGTGAAGGGTGGCAGACGCGGGACTCCCGGATTACACGGAGGAGCCCCCTCCTGATTCAGGGATCACGCGTCATTATCGATCAGGATCTTTTCACAGAGGACGAGCTTCAGCGCGATCCGTTCCTCAATGAGTTCTATTACCGCCATGGACTGCATTCATCGGCGGCCGTTGCCTTCAATTCGGGCTCCGCACTCTGGACCCTCTGCCTCCATCGCACCCCTGACCAGGGGCCGTTCGACGCCCGGGATGCCGATATTCTCTCCGAATTATCCGCCCGATTGACCGAAGTCGCGACACTTTCCGCCACCGTTGGACGGGTCGCTCTGACGAACACAATCAATGCGCTCGCTCTCGTCCATCGCCCCGCCATCGCGATTGATCGGTTTGGCGCTGTCCTCGAAGCCAATGACAGCATGAATCTGATTTTCGATGACGACCTCAGCATTCGAAAAAGCCGCCTGACGACGACCGATCGGAAGGCCTCCATCGCGCTACAGAGCCTGATCGATCGTTTCCTCGACACAAATGAGGATGCGCCGTTCGCGATGCGGCCCATTGTCGTGCGCAGGACCGAAAGGCCGCCGATTGTCATCCGGACCGTGTCTATTCCTCCCGCCGCCCGAGACCCATTCCTCGGCGCTCGGGCATTGCTGACCTTTACCGTGGTCGGGCAGCGGACACTGCTTGAACACAGCCTGCTCCAGGAAGTCTTTTCGCTCACACCCTCGGAAGCAAGGCTCGCCGCGCTTATCACCGATGGGCTCTCGACCGAGGCCGCGGCGGCCCGGCTTTCCATCAAGCGCGAAACCGTCCGCAATCAGCTCAAGCCGATCTTTGCCAAGACCGGGACTCGTCGCCAGCCGGAACTCGTGGCCCTCTTATCGACACTCCACATGCCCCTATGCAACGACTGAGTGCATGCCTGGCGCCCGGGGAACGCCCTCACCACAAGTGACCCGTCCAGCGTGTGGCAATCACCGCCGTCGCGCACCCTGCCACAATCCGCAACGCCTCCTTCACCGTGGATGAATTGACCTGAGCCCACGGGATTTCGCACCCGTGGCTGACCTCACGCCCAATTGGCCTGGATTGCGAAGAGGCGCAATCCGAAGCCCTGTACCCGGACATTTGCGGACTGCCCGCGACCTGATTGCAAGCGCCCGGCCCTGGCCGCCATCACCGCTTTCGTTGCTGAGGTCCCAACGATGATCCCCCATAAGCGGCCAGGGCCGAACGCAGCCTGTTGTGGCGCGGAGCGCTCGCCCGGCAGCCTCAAACAAGGGTGTCGGTCACAAACGCGTATGACCCGCGCCGTCTCCGCATCCCGACGCACAATAGCAACAGTCCGGCCCTCCTCCCTGGCCCTGCCAAAAAAACACGCTCCAGTCACCCCCGCAATTTCCACGGCCCGGCTGGCGCGCGCATCCGGCAATCTTCCGGATCGACCTGGAGCGGATCACGAACGCAGAACGACACGAGCGCCGTCCGTCAATTCAAAATGTCGAGTGCAATTCCCGCTCCTGATTGCATCCCGCTCCCGATCATAACCTCCCTGGATCCATCGCTCCGGACAAATTCCCGTGACTGGCACTCATCTCGCAGAGGATCCCCCATCCCGGGGGCGCAGTATTAGCACGGAAACATCAAAACGACGCTTCACCCAATTGGGCTAATCCGCGGAGCAATCTCTCTCTGTGCTAAATGTGCAACATGAACTCTATCCCTTCGGCACATGTTCCCGGGCTACATCACTAAGTCCAGTCGGTGCATGAGGAATTCCTCTTTGACCGGCCCTCCACCTGCGGACGCTGACAGCGCTGTTGACAATAGGCACGCTCCGACTGCGCAAGCGCAGATCCATGACACCCACTTTTGCGATCCGCCACAATCTGAACCACCGGGTGCTGCACTGCGGCACTGATCAGCAGCGCCAGCGTTTATAAACCCCTTCGATCACACCGCGCCCATCACGAGCCGCGTCGAGGCAGCCAGCAACCCAGCAACCGCTGGCCGGCGAGCAATGCATCTCTGCCACCTTTTTATCGCTAACGACCGTCAGGCCTTGCGATCCGCTGGCGCCCAAACCGGCAGGTCCTCAATCGCAGCGCGTGTTCCTGAGTATTCAAGACCTGCCCGGATGCCCCGGACTTCCCCCCAGCCGCCCCTCGATCACGCTTCTCTTTAGCGCCTTCGACCTGCGATCGCCGAACTGCTGGCGGCGATTGGGTCAACGATCCCCGCAGGGTCCCCCCCGGAAGGAGCCTTTCAACCAGCTTCCCTTGCCGGACTTCATTGTTTCTCTACGGCGACTTCGCATTCAGGAATGGCACCGCCCCGCCTGGCACTATGGTCTGAGGCACAGACGCCGTTCCAGCGCTCGGCCTGAGTCAAGGAAATCAACATTGGAGTTGTCGCTGAGCGCCTTGCCACGCGCGGCGACGTTTTGCACGTCCGCCTCGCCCCTGAGCTGATCGCGTCCGCCCGGGTCTGAACTTCAGCGCGCACCGCGTTGGCCGTCGCTGTCGCCCGGACAACGATCATCTCAAGCCTGGACCTCCTGACGCGGCACAGCTCTGCTGCAGCTCGGGAATGTCGCGCACGGAATGATGAAAGATCAACATTTCAGGTGGTTGCCCGCGCGCCCTCCCTTCAGATATCGCAGATTCGGCATCTCGCGCCGCCGGCAATCCCAAGTGCGATCAATCTCGACCTCCCTCAGCTGGACAGAAGCATTTCCGTGGACAGCGGCGCGCCGCCCTCCTCCTTCACCCGCCTCTGGTCCATTTCCTCATGCATGGCGCATCGGAGAGCCAACATCCGGGTTTGGGGTTTGCTTCAGGATTTCTTCAAGATCGCCGCGCAACGCCGGCCATGGCAGAGGCAGCTCCATGTTCTGCCGCTCCTCCTCACAGCTCTTCGACATCCGGGCGAGCTGGTCACGATCCATCAACGCGCAAAGCAGCGCCTCAATGACGTGATGACGCAGCTCATAGCGGCTCTTTGCGGGTGCGTTCATTCCCGCACCAGAACTGCCGACGGCATCGTTCTGCGGCGAAAGGAGGTCCTTGAGCCCCCATTTCTCCCCGATCATCCGGGCCAGCCGTCGCGGCACAGCGAGGATGCTGTCGGGTTCTGTCACATCGCCAAGATAGCGCCTTGCCGCGCTGTCGAGGAAACTGATTTCTTTCAGTTTCCGCCCCGGCCCTCCTCCGGTGCAGGCAAAGCGCTCCCGCGCGTCAGGTGCGAAACGCCTGCGTTTCGATTCCGGCAGGCGTGCCGCCAGATGCAGGATCCCTTCCCAGTCATAGCCCGCACGGTCATGGAAGGCCTCATATGGCGTCTGAGCGCCCTTGTCATCATTGGCCCTGCGCATGCACACCGTCTTGTTGGCCACACCCTTTTCCAGGCAACTTGAGACGGGAATGATATGGTCGATATTGATGTCGTCCGACAACAGCGCCTCGAGGCTGATGGCCTCGCCGGTATACGGGCAGCGGCGATCAAATTCGTCGTCCGGATTGAGTTCCTCCCATAACCGCATCCTGAGCAGATTGCGCTCGTTCACCGGCAGCCCAAGTTGGCGAAGCTGGTCGGCTCGCCCTTTCACCTTCTTCTCATTTTCCATCCGCTCCCGCTTGCCCTCAGAGAGCTCTTGCGCCGGCGGTTTGAAGTCGCGAGTCATGGCGATGGCGAAGCAGTCAGGTCGCCCGAATTCCCGGATCAGGGCGTTGACCAGCCCCCGCAGCTGCGCAATTCCAGCCTGCACAGCAGGAAACCCGGCCCAGCGTTTCGCCTGGCTGTCACGCGGCGGAGGGATTTCGCCGTTCGGAAGCGGGCGATCATAGCCCGCTTCATGAAGGGCTTGCGCATAATCCATGCCCCCTTCCAGGAAGGGCAGCATGTTTCTGATCGCACGCAACCCAAGGCGACAATGGCCCCTGGCAAGTTTGACCGATGCGACCTTTTTACCTGCTGCGACAGGGAGACCGGTTTTCGCCTCCTCCAGCATCCTGACGATCTCGGCCTGCATCTCGACCGAAAAGCCACGCCAGGCGTCGCCGAATCGTGATTTCTGGCCAAGCTTCGCCGCGGTCGCATCGCCCTTGAGGTATTTGCGCCTCCTGGTTTCAAGATTGAACTTCGCCTCAGGACCGAGCATGAGAAGTCCGCGCAAGCGGTCGAAAGACAGTGTAGGCTCTTCGCAGAGGGCCAGAACAACCCTGTCGGAGTCTTCCTGACCGATTTCGCGCACCGCGTCGCCGTCGCGAATGCGCAGGCTGCGCACCTTCCTTGAGGATGCGAAACCGTTGTGCCAGCGGGTGCGCCTCAGAGCAGCAAAAGCCCTCCCGATCGTCGTCGTGGAGAGCCGGATCGAGCGCACATTTTGCTGGCCGAGGCCTTGGCATGCGCTGGGCCTTTGACGTGGCCCTGGACCTCGGGCCACCTCCATCAGGATAGGAACACAGGCCTCCAGGCCCGAGGCCGCGCCCCTGCCCTTCGTCGTTCAGCCACTCCGAGCCGATAACGCCTTGAAGTGGCGCGATTATTCATATCTTGCCGCTCCTCACGCCGCCACCCCGCCTTGACACTCGCCAAGGAAGCTTGAAAAACAGCGAATGGGGCGAGCCGCGGCCTCGTGCTTTGTGCTTACCGTAACGCGCGTCGCCCACGAAAGTTCAACCCGACATGACAACGATCGACGAAATCACCGGGAATTTCGAAATTCTCGACGACTGGGATGACCGCTACCGCTACGTCATCGAACTCGGGCGCACCCTGGAACCAATGCCCGACGGGGAGCGCTGCGATGACAACAAGGTACAGGGCTGCGTCAGCCAGGTCTGGCTTTCCAGACACCTCACCGTCGGAACCGACGGCCCGATCCTGAAATATTTCGGCGACAGCGATGCCCATATCGCGCGCGGGCTGGTCGCAATTCTGCTGGCGCTCTATTCCGAGCGCAGACCGGCCGAAATTCTCGCAACCGACGCCCTCGAAGTGTTCGACCGCTTCGGCTTTCGTGAGCATCTGACACCCCAGCGCTCGAACGGCTTGCGCTCGATGGTGGAGCGGATCCGGCGCGATGCCATCGAGGCGCAAAGCAAGCCCTGATCCACCAGACGGCGGGCAACGTCTTTGCCAGGCCAGCCAGCTGCCAGGGACGCAGGTCTGCCGCCCAGCCTATACCGGATCACTGCGACGTGAGGCCGCAGCCTCATGGTCAAGACCAGGAATCACGGCTCCAAGAAAGATCACGGCCACAACGATCACGGCCACAGGGCCGGGAGATGGGCGCAGACGGACAGAAATCGACGCAGGTCCTGGTCCTGGAACCCATCCCGTATCTCCTGCGCAGGATGATCGGCTGGGCCCGCTGGCGACCATGCCAGCGATGGATAGGGCAGCCTGGGGAGGCGTCAGCGCCCTCTGGTCGAACCGTCAGGAACGCCTGTTGAGGTGACTGCGCAATTCCTCAAGCGAGGAAAAGCGCAACATGCCTTCGGGCATCTGCGCCTCGATCGATCCGTCGGAGTAAAGCGAATACTTCATGCCATCGACCACGCCCGATTTCATCAGGGTGATATTCTGGTCCTCGGCGAGCGCTGCCGACACCGCCCGCTCCGCGGCCGCCGCCGAGAGCACCGAGGAACGATCTCGCGATCGCCCCCGATCCGGTTCAAAAATCGACGACATGGGCTCCAGTGTGTCGGGCACCGGGCGCAGGTCCGGGGTCCTCCTGCCACCGCGATCGCGGCGCGGATCGTTGCGCGAGCGCCTGGGCTCGTCGCCCCAGGTGGTGGGGACCGGAGTTGCAGACATGGGGACGAAGTCGCCGTCATAGCTCTCAAGCTGCCCGCTCGCAGAAGAGTCCGCGGACATTGACGCCGAAGGCCGCCCCGACGCCACCCCTGGCGATTCCAGGAGTTCTGCGATCCTCTTCAATTCGCTGACAACGGCGCTCATCCCCATCAGCATCACGCCGGCGGCACCGCTCATCGACGCCACCAGAATCAGCATATTGCCGAAGTTCTCTTCGACATTGAGCTTGGAGTAAACACCCAAGCCGACGCTGGCGACCAACACCAGAAACCCACCGACCAATAGCGCCATGGACGAAATCCCTTTCAACCGGGAAACTACAGGATGACCAGAACGATCAACACGGATCCGTCATGTTATCCCGCGCATCGATATCCCTGACGGTCAACGATATCCCGATATCCCCTCGCGTGCCAGCAGCCAACCTCCGCAAAGCCGGCCACATCAGCCAGTTGTTCACATTCCCGTCAGATTCAACCCCGGCACAAGGCCGAAAGACTTCACAATTGCGCCAGGATCGTGACCGCAAGCCTCGCGGAAATGGCCACATCGTGTGAAATCACCCGGTTGCGGGCGATTCGCACAGAGCCTGCGACGATTCGCCTCAATCCTCATGAGCCGACCGCCCGTGGAGCGGATGTCGGGGCTTCTGGCTTAAGAGCGGGAACTGAAACGCCGCCCGTCGGGCCCTGAAACTCACGGCCACCACGCTCCAGCGGCGTTTCTTTCACGTCTTCTGAATCACTTCATCTCCGCCAGCGCCGCCAGGATCCGCACCCAGGAACGGATTCCCTTGTGAAAACAGCGCAAATCGTATTTCTCATCCGGCGCGTGAATATTGTCATCATCAAGGCCGAAACCGACCAGAAGCGAGTCGAGGCCAAGCCTGTCCTTGAAGTCGGCGACGATGGGGATGGAGGCACCGGAACCGATCAGCACCGCCTCCCTGCCCCATTCCTCGCTCAGCGCCTGTTTCGCCGCCGCCAGGGGCTTCATGTCCCAGGCAAGCGCAATCGCCGGCGCCGCCGAATGATCCTCAAATTCGACCCTGCAGTCACCAGGGACACGGGCCTCGACGAAGCTGCGGAAGGCGGCACGGATCTTCGCCGGATCCTGGCCCTCGACCAGACGGAACGAAATCTTGGCAGAGGCCATCGAGGGAATGATGGTCTTCGAGCCCTCGCCGATATAGCCACCGACAATGCCGTTGATGTCGCAGGTCGGTCGCGACGAGATCTGTTCGATCAGCAGGCGATCCTTCTCACCGGCAGGAATCGCCAGCCCGACCGGCTTGAGGAAGTCCTCCGGTGTCAGGTTGAGCGTCTTCCACTGCCGGAACACGTCCACTGGAAGGTTCTTCACTCCGTCATAGAAGCCGGGGATGGTGATGCGGTTGGTGTCATCAAAAAGCCGCCCAAGTATGTCCGTCAACACCCGGATCGGGTTGCGCGCCCCGCCCCCATAGACCCCGGAATGCAGGTCGCGGCTGGGGCCGGTGATCTTCACTTCCTCAAACAGCAGGCCGCGCAGCGAGGTGGTGATCGCCGGAGTGTCGGCGTTCCACATGCTGGTGTCGCAGACCAGGGCATAGTCGGCCCTGAGTTCATCCCTGTTGGCGTCAAGGAAGGGTACGAAATTCTTCGAACCGATCTCCTCCTCGCCCTCGATCAGGAAGGTGACATCGAGCGGCAGCGAACCGGTTACGCTTTTCCAGGCCCGGCAGGCTTCGATAAAGGTCATCACCTGGCCTTTGTCGTCCTCGGCACCGCGTGCCACGAGGATCTCGCGACCATCCTCATGAAGGCAGCGTTGCGGTTCGAAGGGCGGACGGTGCCACAGCTCGAGCGGGTCCACCGGCTGGACGTCATAGTGACCGTAGAACAGGACATGGGGGCGCGCAGCTGCGCTCCCGGTCTTTGCCATCACCACAGGATGGCCGGCGGTTTCGCGCAGCTCGGCGCTGACGCCGAGGCTTGCGATGTCGTCGGCAACATGACGCGCCGCCTGTCTGCAGTCCGCGGCAAAGGCCGGGTCAGCCGAGATCGAGGGGATCCGCAGCCACGCAAACAGCCGCTCCAGACTGTTCTCCAGATCGGCGTCGACGTGATCCAGCACGGACTGCAGTTTGGTATTCGCCATCCTCCGCCCCTTCTAGCGCCGCAGCAGGCTGCCCAGCGCCCCGCGCACCAGAGCACGGCCGACCGAACCGCCGAGACTGCCACCAACGGACTTGCCCATATTGGCAGCAACGCCACCCACCACCCGGTTGGTGATGGTGCGGGTGACATCGCGGGCGATGCGCTGGCCGGGCGTAAGCGCCCCGCGCCTCGTCGTGGTGCCGAAAAGGACACCGATGAAAGCCAGAATTTTACCCAGCACACCCCCGCCGCCGCCCTCGGCGGCGTTCGCGCCTGCAGCGGTGCCGGCGACCCGCGCCTGGAGGATCTCGTAGGCCGATTCGGCGTCGAAGGCGGTGTCGTATTTGCCCTTGACCGGGCTCGCATTCATGATTGCCGTGCGCTCCTCGGCGGTGATCGGCCCGATCCGCGCCGTCGGTGGCCGCACCAGGATGCGCTCCACCATGGACGGCGTTCCGTTGCCTTCGAGGAAGGACACCAGCGCTTCGCCCTTGCCGAGTTCGGTGATCACCTGCGCCGTGTCGAGGCTGGGATTGGCCCGGAAGGTCTGCGCCGCCGCAGCCACTGCCTTCTGGTCACGGGGCGTGAAGGCGCGAAGCGCGTGCTGGACGCGATTGCCCAGCTGCCCGAGCACACGGTCGGGCACATCGATCGGATTCTGGGTGACGAAATAGACCCCGACCGCCTTGGAGCGGATCAGCCGCACCACCTGCTCGATCTTGTCCATCAGCGATTTCGGCGCGTCGTTGAACAGAAGATGGGCCTCGTCAAAAAAGAACACCAGCTTGGGCTCCGGCAGATCACCGACCTCAGGCAGCACTTCAAACAGTTCCGACAGCATCCACAGCAGGAATGTGGCGTAGAGGCGCGGGCTCTGCAGCAGCTTGTCGGCGACCAGAATATTGATCATGCCGCGACCATCGCGGTCCTTGCGCATGAAGTCTTTCAGATCCAGCGCGGGCTCACCGAAGAATTTGGTGCCGCCCTGATTTTCCAGCACCAGGAGCTGACGCTGGATGGTGCCGACCGTCGCCTTGGTGACATTGCCGAAGCCCTGGGCCGCCTTCCGCAGGTCGGCCAGCGGATCCGGTTCGTCCTTCTTCTTGCCGGCCTCGGGCACGATGGCGTCCAATATCGAGCGCAGATCCTTCATGTCGATCAGCGCCAGACCATTGTCATCAGCGACACGGAAGGCGACGTTGAGAACCCCCTCCTGGACGTCATTGAGATCGAGCATGCGCGACAGCAGAAGCGGCCCCATCTCGGTCACGGTCGCCCGCACCGGATGGCCCTGCTCCCCGAACACATCCCAGAACACGGTCGAGAACTGGTCGGGCTGAAATTTCAGCCCCATCGAACCGGCACGCTCGGAAATGAATTTCGAAGCCTGCCCCACTTCCGAGATTCCGGACAGGTCGCCCTTGATGTCGGAGGCAAAAACCGGAACGCCGGCACGGGCAAAACCCTCGGCCATGACCTGCAGCGAAACCGTCTTGCCGGTGCCGGTGGCGCCGGTGACAAGGCCATGGCGATTGCCAAGTGCAAGCGTCAGCCAGGCCGGCTGCTCGCCCTTGCCGATGAAAATCCTGTCAGCCGTATCGCCAGAACTGGTGTTCGGACTGCTGCTGTTCGATGGTGCCATTGTCGTCCCCCTTCTGTGCCCGGACGGTCTTAGCGTATGCCGGTGCCAAATTGAAGGTCGGCTGAACGATCCCACCATCCCTCAGGCGACACCGCAGTGTCCGGTTTTTCCGGCCCAGCGCAGCCCCTGCAAGCCGCCGCTGGACGACCCGGGAGCCTCGGGGGAGCGATGCGCGGGCCGCACGCGTTGGCGCCAGGGCAGAAAAATCAGGGCAGGAAGGCCAAATCAGGCGGAGCAGGATCACAGCACGGCAACACTGCAGCCAGACGCCGCCGGCAGACCTGCTACAGGTGCCTCCAAAGCGCGGCAGGGGGCAGCCATGGCCCAAAATGAAGCATCCAGGGGAAGCGTTGCGGGGAAGGCGCTCAATCCACCGTGATCGCCGTTGCGCGGCCCTTGCCGGCGCGATATGTGCGTAAATGCGGCAGCTACGCCCTTGAAAACGTTGGATGCAGCCGACCACGAGGTGTCGTGAAATGTTTCTGGCATTTGTCGGTGCCCTGCTGGGCGCGCTTATTGCTCTGGTCTTCGTCCGGACCGCCCAGGCCCCGCTCGAACGGCGTATCTGGCAGCTTGAACAGAGTGTCGTCACGCTCCGAAGCGAACTCCATCGCCTGCTCAACCGGGCCGACGCCGCGACACAGGCCGCCACCCAGGCAACCATGGCGGCTCAGGCGACCATGGCCGCCCAGGCAACACTTGCCGAAAAGGTGACACTTGCCGAAAAGGCCCACCACCACCCGCCTGTGCCCCAATCTCTGCCGCCGATTCGCCCCGCCGCGCCACCACCAATTCCAGCGAGGGCGGATGCTCCACCGAAGGCCACCGACCACCCCGCACCGCCTTTGCGCGCAGCCGCTCCCGCTGCCCCCAGGCAACCGCCGCAACCACGCCCGCCGGGCGCGTTCCAGATCCTGTTGCAGCGCCTGTTCATGGCGGCCCGCGACTGGCTCACCGGCGGCAATATCTGGGTCCGCATCGGCATCGTGGTCATGTTCTTCGGTGTCGCCTTCCTGCTGAAATATGCCTCCGACAACGCCCTGCTGCCGATCGAGATCCGGCTCTCCGCTGTCGCCCTCGCCGCCACTGCGCTCGTGATCACCGGCTGGCGCATCGGCAACAGGCGCGGCGCCTATGGCCTGGTGCTGCAGGGCGGCGGCATCGGCCTGCTCTATATGACGGTATTCACAGCAGCCCGGATCTACGGCCTGTTGCCGCAGGCCACGGCACTGCCGCTGATGGTGGTGATCTGCGCGCTCAGCGCCTTTCTCGCCGTGCGGCAGAACGCGATGGTGCTCGCCTTCATGGGCAGCGCCGGCGGTTTTCTGGCGCCGATCCTGCTCTCCCAGGGCGGCGGCAGCCATGTGGCGCTGTTTTCCTATTACGCGGTACTCAATGCCGGCATTCTTGCCATCGCCTGGTTCAAGGCCTGGCGGCCCCTGAACCTCCTGGGTTTCCTCTTTACCTTCACCATCTCTCTGATCTGGGGCATCGGGGCCTATCGCCCTGAAATGCGTGCTAGCGTCGAGCCCTTCCTGATCCTGTTCTTCCTGATGTATGTCGGCATCGCGCTGCTCTACGCGCTGCGACGCCAGATCTCGCTTGGGCATTATGTCGATGGCACGCTGGTTTTCGGCACCCCGATCGTGACAATCGGCCTGCAGACCGCGATGATGAAGGACATCCCGTTCGCGCTGGCCTGGAGCGCGGTGGCGCTGGCGGCGTTCTATTTCGCAGTGGCCGCTGCGCTGCTCAGAAGTCGCAACCGCATCGGACTGATGTATGACGCCATGCTGGCGCTGGGCGTGATCTTTGCCACCCTGGCCATTCCGCTGGCTTTCTCCGGCTTGAGCACCAGCGCGGCCTGGGCCGTCGAGGGTGCCGCCATATTGTGGATGGCGGTGCGTCAACGCTCTGCGCTGCAGTTCAGCTTCAGCCTCCTGATGCAGATCGCGGCCGCCGCGGCCTTCGCCATCGGCGTCACGCCGGACCTCGCCGGCCTGCCGCTCCTCAACACCACCTCGATCGCCATCCTGATGATCGCGCTTGCGGCGCTGTTCACGGGCTGGTGCCTGCAGAGCCGCGCCGCCCGCGACTGGCAGCCGGTGTTCCTGCCCAGGATCGGCGCCGCGATGGCGGTCTGGGGCCTGTTGTGGTGGCTGGGAGGCGGCACCCGAGAGATCCTCAAGTTCAGCCACAACTCCATCACGGGCCACCAGCCCGGTTTCATACTCTCCGCGTTCGTACTGTTTGCGCTTCTGACCGCAGCACTCGCGCATCTCGCCGAGCGCCGCCTCGCCTGGCCGCTGGCCCAATGGCCGGTCCGCGCGCTTCCCTTTGTCCTGGCGCTGTTTGCTGTCACCGCCCTGCTGCCAGAGGCTGCTCCCCTGAGCGGTCTCGGCATGGTGGCCTGGCCGGCGGCCGCAATCCTCGGTTTTGTGCTGTTGTGGTGCCAGCAGCGCGACCTCAGCTTCAGGCGGCTGGTGCCGTCGCATGCACTGATGTTCTGGACCATCAGCGCCATCCTGGCGCTCGAAGGATACTGGCTCGGGCTCAGTTTTGAGGAAGGAGCCTGGAGCTGGAGCAACTCCGCCCATGGGGTCGGAATTCTGATCCTCGCGCTGGCCGGACCCGCGGCGCGGCTCGCCTCACCGATCTCCCGCTTTCCGCACGCCGCTCCGGTCTGGGGCACCACAGCGCTGGCGGCCCTGTTGTGGGGCTGGAGCATTGCCGGCCTCCGCGGCACTGGGGAACTGGCGTGGCTGACGCTCTTCAATCCCGTCGAAGCTGCCGCGATGCTGTGGCTGGCAGTGCGTGGGCGCGCCGGGCGGCAGCTCACCCTTGCTCTTCTGATACAGGTCGTGGCCGCGATCGGCCTCAAGACCGGCATCCTTGCTGGCCTGATCGAGATCGACGACCTGCCGATCCTCAATCCCACCACCATCGCCACCCTGATGGTGGCGCTGTCGGCACTGTTCTCAGGCTGGTGGCTGCAATGCCGCACCCCGCCGAAACGGCTGCCAGGGCAGATGTCGGTGATCGGCACCGCGATGGCGGTATGGGGACTGTTGTGGTGGCTCGGCAGCGGTACCCGCGAGATCCTCAGCTACAGTGTAAACTTTGTGACCGACAACCAGCCCGGCTTCGTGCTCTCCGCATTCGTGCTGTTTGCCCTTCTAACCGCGGCACTCGCCCACCTCGCCCATCGCCGCCTCGCCTGGCCGCTGGCCCGATGGCCGGTCCGGGCGCTGCCCTTCGTCCTGGCGCTGTTTGCTGTCGCCGCACTTCAGCCGCACGCCGCTCCGCTGAGCGGTCTCGGCATGGTGGCATGGCCCGCAGCCGCCATCCTGAGTTATCTGCTGCTGTGGCTCCAGGAGCGCCAGGGCGCGCACAAGGAGCGGGGCCCGGAGCCGGGGCTGGGGCTGGCGCTGTCGCATACAATGATGTTCTGGACCATCAGCGCCATCCTGGCGCTCGAAGGATACTGGCGGCTGCACCTCCTGATCCCGGAAGCTCCTGCCTGGAGCTGGAGCGCCTGGGCCTATGGACTGGGACTTCTGCTTCTGGCCCTCGCCGGCCCCGGCGCGCGGCTTTCCTGGCCGATCGCCCGCTTTCCCCGTGCCTATTTCGCCTGGGGTGCCGCGCCGCTGGTCGCCGTGCTGTGGGCCTGGAGCATTGCCAGCCTCACCAGTGACGGCAATGCGGCGCCCCTGACGACGCTGCCACTGCTCAACCCGCTCGATATCGCACAACTCCTGGTCTTCCTGGCCATCGCGGTCTGGCTCAGGCGGCTTACCCGTCTCAAGATCAACTGGCACACGGGGAGCTTCGACTATCTGGCGCTGGCCACCGTCTTTCTCTGGTTCAACGCCGGCATCCTGCGCACGCTCTACCATCACTTCAGCTTCGACTACAGTCTGACCGAAGTGTTCGATTCCATCCAGGTGCAGGAAGTGCTCCTCGTCGGCTGGAGCCTGTTTATCGCCCTCGCCATGGTGCTGACGCGCAACATGGCTCTCGGGCGACGCTGCATCCTCGCCGCGTTCCCCCTGATCCTGATCATGCTGGGCTGGACCCTTCTCAGCAACCTCACAGATCGCGGCGGCACCTGGACGCTGCTGCCGCTCGCAAATCCGCTCGATCTGGCCCAGCTTGTCATCTTCGTGATCGCAGGACTGTGGCTGACGCGCGTAAAGACCTCTACTCCCGCGCCTGATCTGGCGGGCTGGCGCCGCCCCGTCATCATCCTCATGGCCGCGACCGTGTTCGTGTGGCTCAACGCCATGCTGTTGCGTGCGCTCCACCACGGAACCGGGGTGCCCTATACATTCCACGACCTGTCGCATTCGATGGTGGTGCAGGCCTCGATTTCGGTGTTCTGGACCAGCTGCGCCTTCGCCATCATGATCTGGGCCACACATCGCGCCATCCGCATCTACTGGCTCATCGGCACCGGCCTGCTGGCGGTCACGGTGGTGAAACTGTTCCTGTTTGATCTCTCCCACGTCACCGGCATCGCGCGCATCGCCTCCTTCATCAGCATCGCCGCCCTGCTGATGCTGATCGGCTATTTCTCGCACATACCACCGAAGTCCCCGGAGGTCGCGAAGGAAGCTCCCGTGGATGCGGAGCAGAAGCGCGGTGAGGCAGCCAAACCAGGACACCCGCAATGACACGTGCTGTGCCGCTCGTGACCCTGGCGTTGGTGACCCTGCTCACGCTCATCACCCCGGCGCTCAGCACGGACGCGACAGGCGAACCGCAGCTCACCCACCAGTTCGCCCTCGAGGTTGCGCGTCCCGCTGCCTACTACACCCTTGCCGTGCCCGCAGAGGTCTATGCCGCAAGCCAGCGCGATGACCTCGGGGATATCCGCGTCCTCAACGGGGCCGGAGAGCGCGTGCCCTATTCGCTCGAGGCCCCGCGCGAGAGCGAGCGGCCGGCGGATCAGAGGACTGTGAAGTGGTTTCCGGTCAACACCCGCGCTATCCCGGACGCCCCGCTCGACCTCACCCTTGCGCCCGACGGCTCGCTGCGCCCGAGCGCCGGTCGGACGCCGCCAGGCGCCAGGGGCCATGACACCGATATCGTCGATACCGGCGCTTCCCCTGCAGCGCTTGCCGCTCTCGTGGTTCACCTCGACGGCATCTTCCAGGGCCATGTCCGGGTCGATGCCAGCGATGACCTGCGCAACTGGCGTTTCGTCACCAATGCATCCCTGCTCAATCTCATCCTCGCCGGAGAAACCCTCAGCCAGGAGCGCATCCCGCTTGGCCAGCTCCATGCCCGCTATCTGCGCCTGACCTGGCGCGATGGCGTACCCGCGATTGCATCAATGGTGGCCGAGGAAGCGACCGCCCTTCCCTTCAGCACACAGCCGCCACGGCAATGGCGCGATATCGAGACGAGGGCGGGCAAGGCACCAGGAGAATATTTCTTCACCACGGATGCCGCCTATCCGATTGATCTCCTCCGCCTTGAGCTGCCGCAGCCCAACACCGTGGCGCGGCTCATGGTGTCGTCCCGCCACGACGCGCAGGAGCCCTGGCTCAGGCGCGCTCAGACGGTGGTCTACCGCCTTCAGAGCAAAGCGATCGCAGACAGGGAGGCCGAGCAGATCAGCCCGCCGCTCCCGATCGAGCGCTCGACTGATCGCGAGTGGCGCATCGACGTCGATATGCGTGGCGGCGGGCTTGGCGCGGGAGCGCTGAAAGCTACGGCCGGATGGTACCCCAAAATGCTGACTTTTGTCGCCCGCGGCACGGCGCCCTTCACCCTCGCGGTCGGCAACTCCAGCATCGGCTCAAACGCGGTGAGCCGCTCTGAGCTGATGATTGACGCCGACTCCAACCTGGCCGAGGCCCGTGTTGGAGCGCTCCTCCGGGCTGCAGCCCCACAGAGCCTGACCGAGCCGCCCCCTGACAGCGACAGCCGTCGCCGCAGTATTCTCTGGGTGGCGCTGACACTCGCGGTCGGCGTGCTTGGGCTGATGGCCTGGATTCTCGCCCGCCAGCCCAGCCAAACAGGTGAGGCCTGATGCCGCAACTGCGCTTTGATCCCGTGGAACTCCGAAGCCGCGCTGTTCCTCTCGTTATGGGAATCCTCAACGTCACCCCGGACTCGTTTTCGGACGGCGGTTCTTTCGCCTCTCCCGAAGCAGCTCTGGCCCAGGCACAGCGCATGATCGCGGAAGGTGCCGGGATCATCGACATCGGTGCCGAATCGACCCGTCCGGGCACATCAGACCCGGTCAGCGCCGAAGCGGAACTGGGGCGCCTCACCCCCGTCCTTCACCATCTGATCGCGCTCGGCGCCCCGGTGTCGATCGACAGCATGAAGGCGGAAGTGGTCGATTGGGCGCTCGCACAGGGTGCTGGAATCGTCAATGATGTCTGGGGGCTGCAGGGCGATGGCGAGATGGCTGCGGTAATCGCCGCCCACAGGGCAGCCGTCATCGTCATGCATAATCGCGCCACAATTGACGCCCAAATCGACATCATGCGGGATATCCTCGATTTCTTTCAGCGCTCGCTTGACATCGCCAACCGGGCGGGCATTCCACAGGAAGCGATCCTGCTTGACCCCGGCATCGGTTTCGGCAAAACCGCCATCCAGAGCATCACGGCGCTGGCCCGGCTCAATGACCTTTCCGTGTTCGATCTGCCGGTTGTGGTCGGCGCTTCACGCAAAAGTTTCATTGCCTCGCTTGATGCCAGCCCGACCGGGCAGCGGCTCGGCGGATCGATCGCCGCCCATGTCCTTGCCGCAACCGCAGGGGCGCGGATCATTCGAACCCATGACGTCGCCGAGACCGTGCAGGCGTTGAAGGTCGGCGCCGCAATTGAGAAACAGAGATGACCGACACGATTTTCATTACCGGCCTTGCCATTCACGCCCGTCATGGGGTGATGGAGCATGAAACCGAGATTGGCCAGCGCTTCGTCATCGATCTTGAGCTTTACACCGACCTGTCGGAT
>WQYW01000119.1 GCA_009781045.1 Alphaproteobacteria bacterium | reverse complement strand
GCTCGGCACACGTCCTCTTCAGAGCAGAATTCCAGCCGGGGCACGGCTGTCAGACGCCAAGCCAGCGGATTGCCGCATAGCTTGTCTGAGAAGCCGTCGTGTTTACGCGACGGAGTTGTCACCTGGATCATTGATTGAAGGTTCATCTGGTTTTCCAATCTCGAAGCCAAAGGCCGAAACGCAGGATTCAAAGGAACCACGACCCCGGAGCGATCCGGGGTGATCTTATTAAGGGGCCTGGGGGCTCGAAACAAAGTCATGTTTTCCGTGCGGATGGATCCGGGATCAATTGGGGGAAGCTGCGGAACGCTGGACCAATTATGTCACGGGTCAATCCGTGCCGCGGCTCCTTTTGCTTAGCAATCCGGAAATCGCCGCTGCCGACGAAGAACCGATGCCAGCCGTTTTACCTTCCGCTTGTCGTTTGGCCAGTGGCAGCCGCGCGATCCCTGTGGAGGTGATGTTCGTACGGTCGTCGGGTCCCGTTGGTTTCCTCCCACGCTCCGGGTTGCAACTTGACCTCGATCCGGACGCCCGGGCAGTTTCGATCCCGGCAGTTTCGATCCCGGACGGTGGGCGAGTTGATAGTTGATACCGGATCGGCGATTTGGGGCGGCAATCTGCACAGGGATACAGATGCGTGCGCGATTCCTGGATGTGTCCCATCCTGTCCGCCGGTTTCTTACCAACGAACAAAGTCCTGCATATTCGTCGCCGTTGATCACAATTTCGCACAGTGAAGCTCAGGAGATCGTTCTCACTCACGATGTCGATTTGAATGACGCAGCACGCATCGGTGGCGATCTCTTCGCCGAAGCAATGCGTCTCAAGGATGAGTTGATAACAGCAGGCGGATCTGAGGTTTGAAACCGGTTTGATGTCACGCGTGTCGTGTGTCGGCTCCCCGGGGAGGTTGAAGAGCGGCGGGAAGCGGCGCTTGGCAGGAGCGAGTGTGCCTGCAAATCGGGAAGTTCGCGGGTAGGTATTTCCGCACCTTTGGCAGTTCCCTGTGTGAGTGCCGTCAGAGGATCGGAGATTTGAAATGCCCAAAGCGGACTCTGCCCCAAAATCGCCTCAATCGACCGTCTACGCATCCGGTGTGTTCTGTCTTGCGTGAGTGCTCCGATGAGAAGTGCTGTTCTGGTTCTGCCGCTCGTCCTTTGTCTGGCATCCTCAGGCTCTGCTTCGCCGGTCCTGATCCAGAACCGCGCAGCTCCGGTGGCGGCAAGCCAGGACAAGGCCGCAGCGACATTGTCGGACATCCAGGCGGCAGCCGAGCGTGGGAGCGTGGATGCCCAGCTCGATCTCGGTGTGAGGTATATGTATGGACACGGAGTGGGGCGTGACCGGGCACTGGCGGTCGACTGGCTGCGCAAAGCCGCCGAACAGGGCAACGCGGTCGCCCAGTTCAGATTCGGTCAAGCCCTTGTTGAGGGGTGGGGTGTTTCAAAAAATGATGAAAAGGGAGCCTCGTGGTTTCGCAAAGCTGCCGAACCGAGCAATGGTTCCGGGGATGCGGATTTCGCTGCGAGGATGCAGGCGAGTGCCAGGCTGGGCAACGCTGACGCGCAGCTCAATCTCTCACGCCTCCATTTTTGGGGGCGCGGGGTTCCGAAAGATTCGGCCCAAAGCCTGATGTGGCTGGGCAAGGCCGCGGCTCAGAACAATGCGGAAGCCCAGGTCCTGCTCGCGACAATATATGGAGTCCGTGGTGACGTGGATCATGCGGTCGCCTGGCTGCGCAGGGCTTCCGCACAGATACGCGTTGACAATCCACAGAACACGCTCGGTCGTCTGTTCGCGAAACGGGGTGCCGCGCCTGTTAACGCGTGGCTGGAGAAGGCCGCCGCGGAGGGCAATGCCGACGCCCAATACAGTCTCGCCGTGGTGTATGTGGGGCCCTTCGGGATCGCAGGAGGAGAGGCCAGGGTGGAGGCGTGGTTCCGAAAAGCTGCGGAACAGGGCCATCCTTATGCCCAGTTTGAACTCGGCCGGATGTATGGCATGGGATGGGGTCTTGCCCACGACGATAGACAGGCGGCGACATGGTACTTCAAAGCCGCCGAGCAGGGAGTTGCTGAGGTGCAGGCCGAACTGGGCGAGTACTATTTGTGGGGCAAAGGGGGCCTGGCGAAGGATTATGCCAAATCGGCGGCCTGGTTCCGCAAGGCTGCGGAGCAGGGCAACGCCGACGGTCAGGTCGGCCTTGGTTTGATGTATTCAAACGGGCGCGGCGTCCCCAAGGACCGCGCTGAGGCTTTGGCGTGGATTCGCAAGGGCAAAGCACAGGATATCCTGCTTTGCATCGACCTGGCCTTGCAGAAAGTCGAGAGCGGGGAAGAGTACACTCTTGAAGAACTGGAGAGGGAGCAGTGGGTGAATACAAGTTGCGGTATGATGTCTGCGGGGTCGGGGAACACGAAGGAAAAAAAGTAGCTGCGGCTCGATCTTGCGATTCGCAACTCGCATTGACGGGTTCCGGAATGAACGCTCTCAGGAATCCCGCCAACATGCGCTCCGCCAGTTCCGGTCAAGGGCACCTGCCTCGGTCGCGTCTGTCCTTCGGGATCCGTGCGACATCTCTCAGATCGCAATCGGCGTCAGAAAGCCGCCGTGCTCCTTCCGCTATCCCACCTGTACGTCTTCCTGTCGCCCGAAAGGTTTTCCGATGAAGAACGTTGTTCTGGCGCTGCCGCTTGCTCTTTGTCTTCTGTCCCCGGCCGTGGCGCAGAATGCGCCGACACCGGTGGCCGCAGGCCAGGAAAAGCCTGAGGCGAAGGCAGATTTGACCGGCATCGGCGCCGCCGCCGAGCGGGGGAGTGTCGATGCCCAGCTGGATTTCGGTGTGCGCTATCTCAACGGGCGCGGGGTAACGCGCGACGCGGTCGAGGCCGTGGCCTGGTTCCGGCGGGCGGCGGACCAGGGCAATGCCATCGGGGAATTGAATCTCAGCGAGGCCTATGTGAATGGCCGCGGAGTCGCCCGCGACAGCGCCGAGGGGATGATGTGGTTCGGCAGGGCGAAAGCGCCGGGCAATGAGGCGGCGGATACGCAGTTCGCCGCAAGGATGCGCAGTTCTGCCGAGGAGGGTAACGCCGATGCCCAGGTCACTCTGGCCCGTTTGTATGGGCTGGGCCGCGGGGTTGCCAGAGATCCTGTGCAATCCTCCCTGTGGTTACGCAAAGCTGCGGAGCAGGGGGACGGTGACGCCCAGTTCAGGCTTGGCGTGCACTGCGCCAGTGGCGTCGGTGTTCCAAAGGACCCGGCCCAGGCGTTCGCCTGGTATCTCAAGGCCGCCAGTCAGGGGTACACATCGGCCCAGCTCCGTGTCGCCATGGCCTATGCACAGGGCATTGGTGTGGCCCGCGATGATGAGCAGGCCGATCTCTGGCTCGGCAAGGCAGCCGCACAGGCCCGCGCCGACGGCCAGCCCGATCTCGGTGCGATCGAGACCAGAGGCGATGGCCTCATCCCGTGGCTTCGAAGGGCCGCGGGGCACGGCAACAGCGACGCCCGATACAGTCTCGCCGTGGCCTATATCAAAGGTATCGGTGTCGCCGGGGACGCTGCCCAGGGGGTGGTGTGGCTGCGTCAGGCGGCCGAGCAGGCGCATGCGGAAGCACAGGAGCTTCTTGGCGTGCTCTATGCGAATGGCGATGCGCAAGTTGCGCCCGATCCGGTCGAGGCGGTGGCGTGGCTGCGCAAGGCGGCGGCCCAGGGCCGCCCTCGTGCCCAGCTTCTGCTCGGCCGGATGTATGAACGGGGCGAGGGTGTTGTTGAAGACCATGCCCAGGCAGCGGTGTGGTATTTCAGGGCCGCTGAGCTGGGCAATGCGGATGCGCAGATCGAACTCGGATTGAACTATAAAGATGGACGACATGGTCTGGCGCAGGACCATGCCAAAGCCGCGATCTGGTTCCGCAAGGCCGCCGAGCGGGGCAATGCGGAGGCCGAGGTCAATCTTGGCCTGATGTATGCCAGCGGAGAAGGCGTAGCACGGGACCGCGGTGAAGCGGTGGCCTGGCTGCGCAAGGCCGTGGCGCAGGGGGCTCCTTGTGCCGACGTGGCGTTGCAGAGAATCGAGAGCGGCGGCAGCTACAGCTATGGCGATTTGATCGCCGATCAGGTTTCGCCGACGTCGCGTTGCGGAATTGGAGCCGCCGGGAGAGACGCCGGGGAAAAGAAGTAGCGTCGTCGAATTCGGCGAATGGCCGGCTTCGATTATGTCCGCCTCCCAGGCCTGCGCTCGCCCACCGTCCGCACGTGGGTCCACAGGTCGACTCACCCCCCTGCGGTCAACGCATTCTCAGACGTTGCTGTCAAGCGGGAGGTTTTTCCGTTTTTGCGATCGAGAACGTTCTGGTGTTCTGGCCGGCATGGCTTTCACGAAACGGGACCCGCAGACTGGTGGTTGCGGGATCAACTTGTCGGTCGTCAGTGGTGGCCGGTGTTCGCGCAGCTGTGCGCCTTTGAGGCGACCCGAGCTGGAGACGGGCTGACGGCGGGCGCAAGCGTTTTCGCGGGAGACGGCAGCCGATCCGGCCCAGGATCCTGGAAGCGATCGCCATCCCGGTTGAGCCGCTCCGGCTCATTTTCGCCAAGCTTCGACTTTTATCGCCTTTCCACGGTTTCACGGGTCGCGGTGCGTGCGGGAGCGGAGAGGAACTGGTTTACAAGCTCAGCCGACGCTGCCTAATATCGGTTGCGAACGTGGAAGGTGAATGTCCACGGCGATTTGAGGGGAGCGAAACATGTCCACGAGAGTGGCGAGACTGCTTTTCTGCGTGATGGCCATCGCGTTGGCGCTGTCGGGAATGCGATCGGTCGCGGCGGAGGATGTGCTCCGTCTCGGTGTGCTCAACGATCAGTCCAGTTCTTTTGCGTCTTATCAAGGCGTTGGATCTGTTGTTGCAGCGCAGATGGCGGTTGAGGATTACGGCGGCAGCGCTGCCGGCAAAAAGGTCGAGGTGATCTCGGCCGACCACCAGAACAAGACCGACATCGGGACCGCGATCGCCCGGCGCTGGTTTGAGACCGAAGGCGTGGAGGCGATCTTCGATCTGCCGAATTCAGCCATCGCGCTGACGGTCGCCGGCATGGCGGAACAGGATAACAAGGTCTTCATCGGTTCCGGTGCCGGTACTTCGGCGCTGACCGGGGAGCACTGCACTGCCAATACCGTGCACTGGACCTACGATACCTATGCCTTCGGCTATGGTCTTGGAAAGGTGGTGACGGCGCAGGGTGGCAAGACCTGGTTTTTCATCACCGCCGACTATGCCTTCGGCACCGACATGGAGAAGAGCACCACGGCTGCGGTCACAGCCGGGGGTGGCAAGGTTCTCGGAGGGGTGCGCCATCCGCTCAACACCGCGGATTTCGCCTCCTTCATTCTTCAGGCCCAGGCCTCGGGGGCACAGGTGGTGGCGATCGCCAATGCCGGGGATGACACCAATAACGCCATCAAGCAGGCGGCAGAATTCGGACTGAACAGGGATCAGAAGATTGTCGGCCTGATTCTCGGCATGAATAATGTTGCCGGCATCGGGCTGGACCTCGCCCAGGGTGCGCAGTTTCTGGTTCCGTTCTATTGGGACATCAATGATGACACCCGGGCGCTGTCGAAGCGTTTCGCCGAGCGGCATCCGCAACACAATATGCCGAACGACATGCAGATCGGCGTCTATGCCTCGGTCCTGCATTATCTGAAAGCGGTCGACAGGGTCGGCTCGGCGGCGGACGGTCGCGCCGTGGTGGCGGCGATGAAGGCGATGCCGACTGATGATCCGGCCTTCGGCAAGGGCTATATCCGCAGCGACGGGCGGACCATCCACCCGCTCTATCTGATGGAGGTGAAGAAGCCGGCCGAATCGAAAGGAACGTGGGATCTGGCCAAAGTGGTGACGAAAATCCCGGGAGAGGAGGCGTTTCGCCCCGAGAGCGAGGGTCACTGCAAGCTGGTCAAATGAGGCGTCGGCGCTTGAGGCACAGGCTGTGGCGCTGGCGATCCCGCCGGCGCCGGTGATGGAAACGGGTGCGGAAAAGGCGGGGGCGCGCGTGCGCGCACGCAGAAATCGCTCTCAGGCTTTCAGGGCTTCCTGCCCTTGCCTCGCCGTCGCGGCCAGCCTATTGCGGGAGGCGGGGCGTGCACGACGACGGTCGCCGCATCCGGGCAGGGCTGGCGGGCAGGCCTGGCGCCGGGCGGACCCGGTTGAAGGCCCTTTGACATTTCGCGAGGGTGGTGACGGGGGGCTTGTTTGCCAGCTGAGTTCATTCTTGAGACCGAGGGACTGACCAGGGAGTTCGCGGGTTTTGTCGCCGTCCGCGATGTCACTCTGAGGGTTCGCCGTGGCACAATTCATGCTCTGATCGGCCCCAACGGGGCCGGAAAAACCACCTGTTTCAACCTGCTGACCAAATTTCTGCAGCCCTCGGCGGGGCGGATTTTCTATAACGGCGCCGACATCACTGAGACCCCGCCTGCGGAGGTGGCCTGCCGCGGACTGGTGCGTTCTTTCCAGATTTCAGCGGTGTTTGCGCACCTGAGCGTGCTGGAAAATGTTCGCGTGGCGCTGCAGCGCAAATCCGGCTCCGCGTTCGATTTCTGGCGTTCCAGGAGTGTCCTCAACCGCTTCAACGCGCGGGCGCTGGAACTTCTCCACAATGTGGGTTTGAGCGAATTTGCTGACACCCTGGCGGTGGAACTGCCCTATGGCCGCAAGCGGGCGCTGGAGATCGCCACCACGCTGGCGCTGGAGCCTGAGATGCTGCTGCTCGATGAGCCGATGGCCGGCATGGGCCATGAGGACATCGACAGGATCGCCGCTCTGATCCGGCGCATTGCTGCCGATTGCACCATTCTGATGGTCGAACACAATCTCAGTGTGGTGGCCGATCTCTCCGACTTCATCACGGTGCTGACGCGCGGGGCCGTGCTTGCCGAAGGCGGCTATGCCGAACTGTCCTGTAATGAGCGGGTAAGGGAAGCCTATCTGGGAGCCGGTCATGACTGAGACCATGTCGATGCCACCCCTGGCGGGGGGCGCAGGGACCCTCCTGACAGTGCGCAACCTCGAAGCCTGGTACGGCGAATCCCATATCCTGCATGGCGTCAATTTTGACGTCGGCACCGGCGAAGTGGTGACGCTGCTGGGCCGCAACGGGGCTGGCAAGACCACGACCCTGAAAGCGGTGATGGGGATGATCGGCAAACGCTCGGGCTCAATCCGCTTCAACGATCAGGAAATCATCCGCGCCAGTTCCGACAAAATCGCGCGGCGCGGCATTGCCATCTGTCCCGAGGAGCGCGGCATTTTTGCCAGCCTCACGGTGCGCGAAAATCTCCTGCTGCCGCCGGTGGTGCGTTCGGGAGGAATGTCGCTTGACGCCATCCATGAGCTGTTTCCCAATCTCAAAGAACGCCGCAACAGCCCGGGCACCAAATTGTCGGGCGGCGAGCAGCAGATGTTGGCGATCGGCCGCATCCTGCGCACCGGGGCCACGCTGTTGATGCTGGACGAGCCCACGGAGGGACTGGCGCCGGTCATCATCGAGCAGATCGGCGACACCATCGCGCGGCTCAAGCGGGCGGGTTTCACCATTCTTCTGGTCGAGCAGAACTTCCGTTTCGCCTCGACGGTTGCGGATCGCTACTATGTGGTCGAGCACGGCAGAATCATCGACAGTTTCGCCAACGCGGAGCTTTCGTCCAATCTCGACAGGCTTCACAGCTATCTCGGGGTTTAGGCGGACGGGCGATGGCAAAGGCGCAGGTTCCCTTTTCATCGCCGGCTCACATGTTTCACCGGTTTCCATCGCCGAAGATCGATGGGAGGGATCGTAAATGCAGGCTCTCTATGGGCAGTTAATGCTGGGACTGATCAACGGCTCGTTTTACGCGCTGCTCAGTCTCGGGCTTGCCGTCATTTTCGGCATGCTCAACATTATCAATTTCGCCCATGGCGCGCTCTATATGATGGGGGCGTTCTGCGCCTGGTTCCTGCTCCATTTTTTCGGTCTCAACTACTGGTGGGCGCTGGTGCTGGCGCCGCTCCTGGTCGGGATCTTCGGCATTGCCCTGGAGCGCTGCCTTCTGCAATGGATCAAAGGGCTCGATCCTGTCTATGGGCTGCTCCTGACCTTCGGCATTGCCCTGATCATTCAGGGCCTGTTTCAGAACTATTTCGGGTCTTCCGGGCTGCCTTATTCCATTCCTCGCGAGCTGAGTGGTGCCGTCAATCTCGGGTTCATGTATCTGCCGATCTATCGCGGCTGGGTGGTGGTTTTTTCCCTCGCGGTGTGTCTTGCGACATGGTTCATGATCGAGAAGACCCGCCTCGGCGGCTATCTGCGCGCCGCCACTGAAAATCCCGAACTGGTGCGGGCCTTCGGCATCAATGTGCCGCGCATGATCATGCTGACCTACGGCCTCGGCGTCGGTCTCGCCGCGCTCGCCGGGGTGTTGTCGGCGCCGATCAACCAGGTGGGGCCGCTGATGGGAGCCCGGCTCATCATCGTGGTGTTTGCGGTGGTGGTGATCGGCGGCATGGGCTCGATCATGGGGTCGATCGTCACCGGTTTCGCGCTCGGTGTCATAGAGGGGCTGACCAAATATTTCTGGCCGGAAGCCTCCAGCGTCGTGGTCTTCGCGCTGATGGTGGTGGTGCTGCTGGTCCGGCCGGCGGGGTTGACGGGAAGGACGGCGTAAGATGGCAGGAATCAGCCGCATCGCAGGGAGAGAGGCACGCCAGCCGCGCGAGGTGATGATTGTCTTTGTCGGGATGGCCGTGCTGCTGGCGCTGGCACCCTGGATCGGCGTCTATCAGTATTATGTGATGCAGGCGATGTGCTACGCGCTGCTCGCCTGTGCCTTCAATCTTCTGGTCGGTTATGGCGGCCTGTTGTCCTTCGGCCATGCCATGTTTCTCAGCACTGCTGGTTATGTCACCGCCCATCTGGTCACGGTCGGCGCTCTGGTGGTGCCGGTCACGCTGAGCCGTATGGTTCCACTCGGGTTCATGTGGATCCGCATCCCGCTACCGCCGCTCTCCCCCGAGCTTGCCATTCTCGGCGGTACGGCTGCGGCGGCGGCTTTAAGCGTTGCGACCGGCTATGTCGCCATCCGGCGCCAGGGCATCTATTTTTCGATGATTACGCTGGCGCTGGCGGAACTGGTCTATTTCGTCTTTCTGCGCGCCTCCTTCACCCATGGCGAGGATGGCATCACCGGGGTGCCGCTCGGTCATCTGTTCGGTATTCTGCCGCTGTCGCATCCCCTGGTGCTCTATCATGTGGTGCTGGTCGGCTTTCTCGCCGGCTTCCTCGTGATCTACCGCATCATCAACTCGCCCTTCGGCGAGGTCCTCAAGGCCATCCGCGACAACGAGCCGCGGGCGATTTCGCTGGGCTACACGGCGGATCGCTACAAGCTGGCGGCCTTCATCCTGTCGGGAACCCTGGCGGGCTTCGCCGGGGCACTGAAGGTGTTCGCGACCCAGGGCGCGTCGCTGTCGGACGCGGAATGGTCGATGTCGGGCGAAATCGTGCTGATGACGCTGCTTGGCGGTCTTGGTACCGTGGTCGGGCCGGTGGTCGGTGCCTTCGTGATCGTGGCCATGAAGCTCTATCTCGCCGACTTCGGGCAGTGGGGGATGATCGTCCAGGGCATGATTTTTGTGGTTTGTGTGCTGATCTTCCGCCGCGGTATTATCGGCGAAATCGGCCATTACTTCGGAAAATCACTCTAAGCCCTTGATTCTCCGGAAAGTTACCGCTGGGTAGGGAAAGCGGTGGATGATCGGGCGAAGTTTGTCCGGGGTGGCGCAGTCAGGAAGAAAATGGTTTATGACGGCGCCTGTCAGGCGTGTCCCTGTGCCATCGAAGCGGCAGTTGTTCCATGATGCAATGGTTTCGCGCTCTTCTTCCGAAAGAGGAGCGGTTTTTTGATCTTTTCGACCGGCATGCCCGCACCGTTATCCAGGGGGCATGTGCGCTTCAGGACATGCTGAATGCGGGTGACGATATCGCGGTCCATTGTCAGCGCGTCAGCCAGTTCGAGAACGAAGCCGACAATATCACCCGTGAGGTTCTGACCGCGGTGCGCCGCACCTTTATCACCCCCTTTGACCGCGTCGATATCAAGAGCCTGATCACCTCGCTGGATGATGCCATCGACCAGATGCAGCAGACCGCCAAGGCCGTGCTGCTGTTCGAGGTTCGCAGCTTTGAGCCGCCGATGCGGGAGATGGGCGGGCTTCTGGTCGAATGCGCCAATCTGGTGGGACGGGCGCTGCCGCTGATGAAGGCCATCGGTCCCAATGTGGCGATGCTGACCGCGATCACGGAGGAAGTGACCAAGCTTGAAGGACGGGTGGACGATCTTCACGCCATCGGGCTCAAGGAACTGTTCCTCAAACACCGCCACGGCAATGCGATGGATTTTTTCGTCGGCGTCGAAATTTACGATCACCTTGAGAAAGTTGCCGATCGCTTCGATGACGTGGCGAACGAGATCAACAGCATCGTGATCGAACAGGTCTAGAGCAGAAGGGATCGCGCCGTGGATGTGGCTCTTCCCGTTCTGATCGGCCTGATCGCAGTCGCGCTGCTGTTCGATTTTCTCAACGGTCTGCACGACGCCGCCAATTCGATCGCCACCATCGTCTCGACCCGTGTCCTGCGGCCGCAATATGCCGTGGCCTGGGCTGCCTTTTTCAACTTCGTGGCCTTTCTGGTGTTCGGCCTCCATGTGGCGCAGACCATCGGCACCGGGATCATCGACCCCTCAATCGTGGATGCCCCGGTGATCTTTGCCGCCCTGGTTGGAGCCATCGTCTGGAACATCATCACCTGGGTGCTCGGGATCCCGTCCTCGTCCTCGCACGCGCTGGTCGGCGGTCTGGTCGGAGCCGGCATCGCCAAGGCGGGAATTTCGGCAGCGGTGTGGAGCGGCCTGTCAAAGACCGTGGCGGCCATTGTGCTGTCGCCGCTGGTCGGTTTTCTGCTCGCCATGGTGCTGGTGGTGATCGTGTCCTGGCTCGCGGCCCGGTCCACCCCGTTCACGGTCGATCGCACCTTCCGTATCCTGCAATTCTTCTCCGCCTCGCTCTATTCGCTCGGCCATGGCGGCAACGACGCCCAGAAGACGATGGGCATTATCGCGGTGCTGCTCTATTCGCACGGCCATCTCGGTGAGCATTTCTCGGTTCCGTTCTGGGTGGTGCTGTCCTGCCAGGCGGCGATGGCGCTGGGCACATTGATGGGGGGGTGGCGGATTGTGCGCACCATGGGCCTGCGCATCACCCGTCTGACCCCGACCCAGGGTTTCTGTGCCGAGACCGGGGGCGCGATCACTTTGTTCGTGGCTACTTTCCTCGGCGTTCCGGTATCGACCACCCACACCATTACCGGGGCCATTGTCGGGGTTGGCGCCGCCCGCCGGGTTTCGGCGGTGCGCTGGAATGTGGCAGGTTCGATCGTCTACGCCTGGATCATCACCATTCCGGCGGCGGCTGCGGTCGCAGCACTGACCTATTGGGGCGTGGGGCTGTTCCGCTGACCCCGTGGATCGGGGCGGATCCAGCGGCAGCCGGTCGGAAAGATCCGGGCCTTGTCCTTCTTCAGGGACCTGGGAACAGAGGCTTGCGGTTTGACGGATCGTGCCGAAGGTGAGGTTGCGCCGGAACTTCCCAAAGCGTGACAGCCCCCTTGCTGACCGGAATGGACAAGGCCTCCGGCTTGATCTCTGCGTTCAATGCCGATCCGGGAGGATTGATGGCAGATCTGCAATCGCTCTTCAAACCCCGGCGTGAGTCGGTGATCCGGCGCAACCAGGCCTTCACTCTGGCGCGCGGTGAGTGCACCCGTGCATATGCTGTGGCGCGTACGATTGAGGACGGCTGGTATCGTTGCCAGGCCATGGCGGAGATTGGCGCTCACGCTCCAGAGGAGCTGTCCGCAAAGGCATTCCGGGAGGCACGGCGCGCGGCGGCAGAAGCTTTCGACAACTATCAGCGTGCCGGAGTGCTGGCGTTTGCGATCGCAGCGGCATCCCGCCGTGGGCGGCGCGACCTCGTCGAGGTCATGCTGGCCGACGCCCTCAGGCTTGTGCCTTCTGTCGAGCCGATGGCTTCGCGCGCCTCTGCGCTCCATCTGTTGTGGGGCGCGATCGCCTGTTGTGACGATGACAGGCTGTGCGATCTGGTCATCGCCAGGGTTCGGGCCTGTGTCGATGCAGATCGAAGCTGGCGCGCCAGGAGGCTCCATTGCGCAATCGTCGACTGGTTGCACGAGAGGGACGCGCGCGAGGCGCAAGCGTTTGTCCGCGCCATGCCAGGAGGGAGGGCGCGCAACTATCTGGAACGTCGCATCGGCGTCGCGGATGTTGTTGCCGGAGGTCGATTCCGCGGGTTCTGACCCAAAGGCTGTGCGCATTGTCGTTGGCGGCGACCGACGCCGATATCGGTTTGATTGAACGAGGGCATGGAACCAGGATATAGGATCTTCTGTCGTCGGTGGATTTGACGGATTGCGGGATCGGGTGGTCTGTCCATGGCAGCGATCGGTCATGACGGCGGCTTTCAGGGGAGCGTTCTGTGGAAATTCTTTTCCTGATGGTCCCGGAGTCCCCGATTCCGTACACCCCGCCCCCCGAGATCAGGCTTTGGGAGCCCATCCTGGTTCCGCTGATCTGCGGGCTGGTTTTCTGGCTTCAGCTCGCACTGCATGAACTGGCGCATGCCGGTGCGGGTCTCCTGGTGGGATACCAGATCCATGCGATCCGCATCGGGACTGGCGGGGAGTTCCTTCGGCTGCACCTCGGCAGGACGCTGTTGTGTCTTGGCGTCGTGCCCCTTGGCGGGATGGTAACAAGCTGCGTGGCGCGGAACGACAACAGGCTGAAAACGGTCCTGTTCGCGGCCGCAGGGCCGGTGATGGACTCGGTGGTGCTGGTTCTTCTCTGCCGCGTCGTGCTTTTCTGGTCAGCGCCGAGCTACACATCGCTCGCCGCCGGCTATCTTCTCTTCTTCCTTCTTTACTCGCTTCTTCATTCGCTTGTGCCGCAGGAGGTGTGGCTGGTTGGCCGACTGCACTCCAACGACGCCAGGCTCATCCGGGAGGCGATGAGGCGAAAGGCCGGTGGCACCGGTTTCTGGGAGAAATATGCGCTGTGGCTGACGAGTTACTGGGATGGAGTCGGTCAACGCCCGCAGCCGTCGCGGATCTCGGAGCGGATCGCCACCCATCTCTTCTCCACTATCGACAGTTTCACGCACGTCCCCGACGCCTCCGGGCGCGCGGCGCTGGAGCGGGAGCTGGCTGGCCCGCTCCATCCGGCAGAAGCGAGTCTCATTCTCGATTCATTGATCTGGCGCGCGGTTTTCGCCGAGCGGCAGGATCTCCTCGGACAGATGGACTCGTGGTCTGTAAAGGCGCTGGCGCTGTGGTGCGACCTTGATACCTTGCGGGTGGCGCGTGGCGCGGTGCTCGGGGCGCTCGGGCGACACCGCGAGGCATTGGCCATCCTGACCGCGCCGCCGGGATTGCGCGTCGACGGTCTTCGCAGGCTTATGAGAGGCGTCTTTGCCGCGCAGTCTTTCTTCCGGAGCGGTGAGGGGGCCGAGGCGCTGCGCTGTTATGAGGCTGCTGTCACCGCTTGCGGTCCGCAGCTGCTTAGGTTCCATCCGTCGGTGAGGGATCGTGTCGCGCGCATCGGGCTCGACATCGGAGCCCCGGTGGATATGCTGTCTGGCGACGACCCAGTGACGGCTCCTGAGAAAGTCGCAGGTCTCGTTGAGGAATCGGTGGTGCCCATTCCATCCTGGCTCAAAGCTGGGTGATGATGCGCCTTCAAATCTCCGTGCACGAGACGGCTCGCGCGCGCGCTCCTCGTGTCGATGCCATCCCTTCAGGGGTCGATTGCGGTTGTCTGCGATCGCCACAGCGCGAGGTCCGATTCCAGCAGTCACCGACTGCGTGTTTTCTGCGCCGGACTCCTCTCTTTTGGTGCCATCCGCACATCCCGTTGCAGCGCTTTTCCCCGACACAATGAAGCCCCGCGTTTCGCAATGTTGGCGATGGGCAACGGGGGGACATGGGAACGAGGCCGCCAATTCTCTTCGCAATCGTAGGGCAATGGCGGCAAGGCGCAACTGTCAAGGTCGCATCGGCATCGCGGATGGTGTGATTGGGCCGCGATTGCGGGAGTTCTGACCCAGCGGCAGTGCGTCGTGCCAGGTGGGCTGGATCAGCTGGGCGACGGTGTGAGGGAGGTTCAATCCATCAGGTTGGTGCCGCCTGCCGGCAATGTTCTCCGAAACAAAAAACCAGCCGGCCATGACCGACGGGGAGCTGCCGGTCACCCGGACAGGCGATTACGGGGCGTCAGGGCAAATTCCGTGCTGCGGGGTCTGCCGGTTCCAGGGACGATAGTCGACATCCGTGTTGGCCAAAGCCCAGCCGGCCGGATGGATCGAACTTCCTGCCGGCAATGGCGCTCGTCCGCGACCGCTGAGTTTCGGGTTGGGGCCTGTCGGGGCTTTGACACCGCCCCTGGGAACGACTTCCTGGGTCCAGCGTGCTCATCTTGGAGAGCGCGAGCCGGAGAGCCGTGACGATCCGGCAGGCACAGGACCAGCAGGAACTGCCCCGCAGGGGGGGCCAGATCCTACATTCCCACCAGTTCAACGCGGCGGTTCTTTGCCCGTCCGTCCGCGCTGTCGTTGGCAGCGACCGGCTGAGAGGCGCCGGCGCCCCGAGAGGAGAGGCGGGTGGCTTCGATACCGCTTTGAACCAGGGCGCGGATCACCGCTCCGGCGCGTCGGCTCGACAGGTCGATATTATGGGCATCCGAGCCTGTCGCATCGGTGTGGCCGACGACCTGCAAATGCAGCCCGGGATTGTCTTTCAGGAGTTTGCCGATTTCATCGAGTGTCGGTTTCGAATCGGGTCGGATGGTATCCTGATCGGTATCGAAGGTGATGCTGTAAATATTGACGTGGCCGCTTTGAAGCAGGCTTTTCTTCATCCCGGGGGAATCGATGAATTTCAGCTTGTTGGTGTCCATGGTCCTGCTTTCAACCACGGCGATGACGACATAGGTCAGTTTGTTTTCGCAGACCAGGATGCCTGCGTATGTCGTGTTGTTGCTCGTGTGCCTGGCAAGCAGGTATTTGGGGTTGTTGCAGGAATTGAAAGGGATCATCCGTGTGGCCGGATTGGCCACGGCATCGACGATATTGCCCTCCCCGCAGGACAGATCGGAGCTGGTGCAGCTGAAGGCGATTTCGAAACCCTTTGTTTGCAGGCCGCTCTCGTAATTGCGAAACACTTCGAGTCCCGAGCGGTCGGGTGGCAGGTCGTAGGAATAGAACGAAACGTTTCCCTCAAGGCGGAGGCGGAATTCGGAATTTTTGCTCACGGGTGCCTTGACCAGGACGGCCTCGTCATAACGGGGCGGCCGATATTGCGTCATCCGTGCCCCTTCATAGCGGCCCAGCAGGGGATGATCCCTGGCCGGTTCGACGTCGGCCGCCTGGCTGATCGCAGTTGCGTTAAGAACCGCAAGGGCTGCGACCACCAGGGTCAGATCACGAAGTTGCGGTCTTTTCACGATTTTCGAAACTCCTCCCGGTCTGTCGGCTCTGTGCGGCGACCCGCGCGGCCGCTGCCATGCGGCGGGCGTCAGGCGGTTTATAGCGTGAAGCGGTGAAGGTGTCAGTCGCCTGGAATCAGCAGGAGGAAGCAACACAGCAGAATGCCAGGAGGCGCTGGCGGGGAAGTCAATCGCTCGGGCTATTGGGTCCGCTCGGCGCAGCCTGGCGATCCCGGTATTCAGGAGAGTTTCCCACCGGCGTGCCCGTCGACCCCCTGGATGAAACCCGGTGCCCGGGGCACTGCCATACCCGCGCCTCGCGGTAGTTTCTTTCCAGGCAGGATCGGCGGAGGTCCGCAGCACCGTCGCGGGCCTTGATGGTCCTTGGCATCCAGATCCCGGCACATGGTGGAAGGCTTTGGAACAGGAATCCGCAAATCCGCCAGACGGACTTTTTTGCGCGGTCGAGGGACCCGGCGAATCCGCGAATCCGTGCCAGGATTGCGTTGGCGGGCAAGGGGGGGTAAGAACGGCCCGCGGCACGGGTGCCTCGGCATCCGAGGCATGAAGCCTCGGCCTCAGCGAAGTCCTGCCACAGCCCGCGCCATGTCCGACATTGCATCAAGCCCATCCCCCACCCTGTCCCCGCTTGCCATCGAAGTCGCCAGGCGGCGGACCTTTGCCATCATCTCCCATCCCGACGCCGGCAAGACCACGCTGACCGAGAAGCTGCTGCTGTTCGGGGGCGCGATCAATCTGGCCGGCCAGGTCAAGGCCAAGGGTGAGCGCCGCAACACCCGCTCGGACTGGATGAAGATCGAGCGCGAGCGCGGCATTTCGGTCGTCACCTCGGTGATGACCTTCGAGTTCGAGGACCTGGTGTTCAACCTCCTCGATACCCCGGGTCACGAGGACTTTTCGGAGGATACCTATCGCACTCTGACCGCAGTCGATTCGGCGGTGATGGTGATCGACGCTGCCAAGGGCATCGAGGCGCGCACCCGCAAACTCTTCGAGGTCTGCCGGCTGCGCGACATCCCGATCATCACCTTCATCAACAAGATGGACCGCGAAAGCCGCGACACTTTCGAACTGCTCGATGAGATCGAAAAGACGCTGGCGCTCGACACCACACCGATGACCTGGCCGGTCGGGCGCGGTCGCGACTTTCTCGGCACCTATGATGTGATCCATGGCGGGGTGCGGCTCATC
>WQYW01000118.1 GCA_009781045.1 Alphaproteobacteria bacterium | reverse complement strand
GGCGGTTAGGCGTGGATTGCGTAAGCTACAAATGAGGCCAGATTCCGTCCGCGCATTTTTCAGGCATAAGGATTGTAAGTACGCCGCAGCTTAAGGTCATCAATATTATGCACGGATTAGTAAGTGGTGGTATTGGGTACTGATGGCGGTTAGTCTTGTGACATCCGTGCGGTTGGCACAGTGGACGCGGATTCTTTTCGGCTGATTTGAAGACCTGCGTCAGAGAGTGTGAGGTCCCGGCCCGATGATTGCGCGCGCCAGGCGGGAGAAGGCCGCTTGGCGTTTTCGCAATTGTCAGCCTGCCTCGAGGACCCGCACCGGGTTGCCGCGATCGACGTGGATCCGCTGCAACCAGTCGCGCGAGGCGGCGCGCTCACGCGTATTGGCTTCCACGGCCGCCAGCAGGCTGGCGAGACGCGCCAGTGCCAGGGCCTTGTTGCGGTGCTGGGAGCGCTGGTCGCGGACGACGACCGAGAGCCCGGTGGGCAGGTGCTTTGCCCGCACCGCGCTTTCGGTACGGTTCTGGTGCTGGCCGCCAGGGCCGCCGGCGCGCATGGTGTCAAACTGCACCTCCGAGGGCAGGATGACAGCCGGTGTCGGCGGAGCAGGGAGGCGATGGACGGCGACGAACCAGTTCTTGCGCTTATGGCCGGGGCGGAGCTGGCTCTTCGCAATCCATTGCACCGTGCCTTCCCAGGAGCGGGCAAAGCCTTCGGCGTTTTCGCCGTCGATCGTGACCAGGAGCGAGGCTGCGGCCTCGCCCGGATCTTCGGCGCCAACCTCGAGCCCGAGTTCAAGCGCCTCGCGTCGCAGGATATTGGTGATGGCGCGAACCGCCTGACGGCATTCGGCCGGTCCCCGGCCGGAGGAGATACACAGGAGGATCATCGGCGCTGCCCTCCATCGCGCTGACGCATGCGCGCCATTTTCTTGAAGGTGACCAGCGGTGCCATTGTTGCCACCACGCGAATCATTTTGTGCGACGTCATGTCGTCGACCACCTTGTGTACGTCCTTATAGGCTTTCGGGGCCTCCTCGATCAGAAGCCTGCGATCGGAACAGAGCACATGGCCACCGAAGGGGTTGCGCTCGAGCCTCCTGATATCGCTGGCTTTGGTGCCGACGCGCTTGTCCATCGATCCGCGGTTGTGCCGCCGTCCCGCTCCATGGGCGATCGATTGCAGCGCGCCCTCAGGAGAGGGCAGCGGCTCCACCAGGTAGGTGACGGAGCCGCGTGAGCCTGGAACCGGGACAAGGCCGCGGGTCGCCGGTGCGGCGCCCTTGCGGTGGAGGATCCTGGACCCCTCAACCTCGACCAGGTTGTGGGGAATATCGGCCAGCATCCGTCCCTCGGTCCGCAAGGCCGCGAGCGCCCGTTCGGCGATCACCCGCCGGTTGAGGCTGGCGAAGCGCACGGCATTGTCGTGGTCGGCGAGATAATCCCGGCCGCCGTTTTCGAGCGTCAGGCCCGCCGTGCCGCAGTGATAGTGACGTTCCAGGACAGTGGCTCCGAGGTCACGCGAGCCGGAGTGCACCAGGAGCGCCAGCAAGCCTGGGCGCAGATGCGCCTGTTCTGCGGCAACCGGGTCAAGTATGTCCACCACCGTCTGCAGTTCGCAGAAGTGATTGCCGCCGCCGACGGTGCCAAGGTTCACGCCACAGCCATCCGAAGCAATGCCGCAGCTTTCCAGCAAGGCGCCAGGATCGCCGTTCCAGGGTCCCTCCAGTGCAGCCATGCGCTCGGCGGCTTTGTCGATGCGAAGCCGTGCCTGCGGCAGCTCGAGCAGCCAGAACTGCATGCCGCAGCCGATATCGGTGCCGATGATATCGGGATGGACGATGTGCTCGGTCTCGACCGCGCATCCCACCGGACCGTGATGGCCGGGATGAAGATCCGGCATTCCGGCGACGGAATTGACGCCAGGGCGTCTGGCGATCTGTTCAAGCTGCTGCACGGCCGCACCCTCGATCCAGGATGTGGGCGAGCAGAAGATGCGAACGCGGCTATCCGCACTCGCGAAAGTCTTGATGTTCATGAGTGTCTTCGAAACAGGACGGCACGCGCGTCAGATCGCCGTACCGTCAGGGAGGAACAGCCAGCCGGCACTGTGTCCGTGCAAGCAGCGTCAGGCGCTGTTATTTGCGCAGGTTCAGGCCACAAGTCCATGCGCCCGCAAAATCAGGGGGTGCAAATGGTATGCGTGACGGATGGCGTGTGGAAGGGTCAGATCGCCCTGACCGGGCGCGAGGTTGCAGACATGGCCTTGCTCCCTGTTTCGGTTGGCTGGAAGAGCGCCAGGCTCTCCAATAGGGGCGCTCTCCTACGGCTGTTATCGACCAGGCGCTAGTGCATTCCGGCAACAGGTAGAGATCAATCCGGATCGGCCCCGATCTGTGAAGGTGAGGAGATAGGAGATCGCGGGCTTTGCCTTTCGGTCCGTGCGTTGCGCGATGCTATCAGCCGTCAACCCGGCAAGGTCATGCGGGCACAGAGAGTCCCTCATGGTGAAGCCCTGCCTGGGAACCTTCTGTAACGGCTTTAACCGCGGGACCCGGCATTGACAGGAAAACCTGCTTCACTCTGTCGTTTCTTCCGCGATCCCCGCCGATGGCGGTGGTCCCCTCTTGCGGGGGTGGGTCGGCTGCGCCGCGCGGCAGGAGAAACCGTCTGTTTGCGGCAACGGCCTTCCGGTCAATCCGGCAGCGAAGTAGCTGGAGGCACCCGGCAGAGGCTGGCTACCCCATCTCCAGGGCTGCCGGGCCAAAAGGGCCAGTGCCACGGAAGTGAGCCGATACACGGAGATCGCAGGTTATGGCTGATGGCGCGGGTCGGGTGAGAGCAGGACATATTGCTTGCGTGTTTCGAGACCGCGATCCGGCCAGGTCGCGGCATAGGCCCGCAGCGCCAGTGCACCGGCTTCCCAAACCTCGCCATTGACGCGGCAGTCGGCATGGAGCCTACCGGCGGCATCGCGCGCGGCATAGAGGCGAATGCCAAAGGTTCCGCGGCTCTTGAGCTGCGGGTTGAACGCATTCACTGAATTCATGAACAGACAGCAGGGACAGAAGGGATGGTCTTCCTCCGGAGCTGGCGCAGAAGCGTGGTCGAGAAAGATATGCTGCACCGGCCCCAGCAACAGGCGGCGCTGCAGCGGGGCAGTCCTGCCGTCGGCGGAGGGATAATCGATCGCCAGCCTGTGGCAGTGACGCAAAGCCGGGGCCACCAGATCATCGAACACCAGCCAATCCATCTGCACCCATTGCTCAAATCCGGCGCGCACCGACTGCGTGAAGCTTTCATCGCCGGAATGCTGGATTTCAAAGCAGGGTTCCGGCAACAGGATCGGATGCGCCACCTCGATCGTGGTGGTGGTGCTCACCCCGCCGCTGTCATTGGGCTCGAATGACCCGAATTGCGGTTTGAGCCACAGGCCGGAGTCCGTCACCAGCCAGTCGTTGTAGCGATGGGACACCCAGCCGGCGCTGGCGAGAACCTCACGCAGAAGCTCAACCAGGTCGACATTTTCCTCCCAGTGTTTTTCGTCGCTGCGGAAGGAAACTGTCAGCCGGGCTCCCTGCCCCGGATTGGCGGGGTGGACGGATGGTTCGGTTCTTGCTCCGGCGAAGGATTTCGAAGTCATGAACGATGTTCCTGTCGCGGTGAAGCGGCCTTCTGTCATGAGGTGAGGGGGCGAGTTGATATATACTGGTAACGGGGTGCCCCGATATCACATCCCGGTGTGCTGTGCGCAGGTCGAGGTGAGCGAGGAGTTTGTCTTTCTCTATGGTGTTGCAGGTGATTTCATTGCCAGTCTGGGGCGCAGGACGCAGGGTGAGAGTACGTGCGGGCTGCGGCTCAGGGAGCAATCGGCGCGCGTGATCGACGTCAAGTTTGGCATTTTGATGATGGGTGGGCACATTGTGATGCCGGGGCGCATGAAAAATCGGCAAGGGAGGCATGATTTTGCATGCTGCCCTGTTTCTCTTTGCGTCCCCGCGTCAGGTTTGATCAGAGGCCCTGATTCGGATGCGGTGAGGGAGGTGCCGCGCGGCGCGGAAGGGCGTGGTGCCGCACGGCCACGAAAGCTTTCAGCTATCCTTGACTACTTGAGGCTGTGGTGCGGCCGATTTTCGAGCTGGCGTTGTGGTCGACGGGGGAGGCGCCGGGCGGAGGGGCGCGGGGCTTCCTGGTTGGGGACCCTCAGTTGCAGGATGTGTGCTTTGGCAAATGCGATTGCTGCGCGGGATTTTGCATGGCGGGTGAGTCGGAACACTTCTGTTTACACCTGGAGCGGCAGCAGGGTGATTCGTGGCTGGTATTGGGGTATCCCGCACCGCACGCAGCTGGGGATGGGCGGGTGGTGCTGGATGCGGTTTGCGGACGAGCTTTGCGGAAAAAACGCGCCGCTAACGCCAGGTTTGCTTTGGCGCGACTGGGGGCACGCGTATTGGTGGCGGATGTAGCGCAGCGGCCCCCCCCGTGGATCTTCAAAGAGGTTGTGGCAGACCGGCACGTGGACCGTGGCTTGCCAGACGGCCGATGCTCGGTGAGGGGATCCATCCGGCCTTAAGGACCCGCCAGTGTGTACTGTCCCTGGTTGCGGATCGGAGACGGGCGCTGCGGCAAATCCTGCGCCCATCGCCTGGCGGCGAAGTCAGATGGAGCCGGCGCTTGGCCGCCCTGGAAGGGGACTTCGGCTTTCGGCCCTGGGTAACCGCCCAGGTCGGACAAGAGGCAGCTCGCACGGCTCGAAATCCGGGAAAACTGCGCCTCTCCAACCGGGATGGTTATCCATTTGCTACGGATCACCTCGCTTGTGAAAAGCGTCTTCTGTGCCTCGACAACGCTAAAAAGAGCACAGTCAGTCGTCCCGGAAATGGGACGTGGGCAGAAACGGCCCTGGATCAGAGTTGGTGTCAGGAACAGGTGAGGCGGCGGGCGAAACGCCCGTCGCCTCACCAAGGGGATGGATCGCTGTGGCCTGGCGTCATTGCACTCAGGCGGGGCGCGCGCTGGGATTTCCCGCTCGCTTTCAGCTGTCGATGAAGCTTCGCAGCTTGCGGCTGCGGGAGGGATGTTTGAGCTTGCGCAGTGCCTTGGCCTCGATCTGGCGGATGCGTTCGCGGGTCACCGAGAATTGCTGGCCGACCTCCTCCAGGGTGTGATCCGTGTTCATGCCCATGCCGAAACGCAGGCGCAGGATGCGTTCCTCACGCGGGGTGAGGGAAGCCAGTGCCTGCGCCGTGTGCCTGCGGATGTCCTCCAGGATTGCTGCATCGACGGGCAACACGGCATTCTTGTCTTCGATGAAGTCGCCGAGATGCGAATCCTCCTCGTCGCCGACAGGGGTCTGGAGCGACAGCGGTTCCTTGGCGATCTTGAGCACCTTGCGCACCTTGTCGACCGCCATGCCGAGCTTGGCCCCGAGCTCCTCCGGGGTTGGTTCGCGGCCGGTCTCGTTGAGGATCTGACGCGAGGTGCGCACGATCTTGTTGGAGGTCTCGATCATGTGCACGGGGATACGGATGGTGCGGGCCTGGTCAGCGATCGAGCGGGTGATGGCCTGGCGGATCCACCAGGTGGCATAGGTCGAGAACTTGTAGCCGCGGCGGTACTCAAACTTGTCGACCGCCTTCATCAGCCCGATATTGCCTTCCTGGATCAGGTCGGGGAACTGCAGACCGCGATTGGTGTATTTTTTGGCGATCGAGACCACGAGACGGAGATTGGCCTCCACCATCTCCTTCTTGGCCTGGCGCGCCTCGCGCTCGCCCTTCTGGACCGCGTGCACGATCTTGCGGAATTCGCCGATCTCGAGCCCGGTGAGGGCGGCGAGCTGGTGGATCTCGTGGCGCAGCTCCTTGATGCGGTCCTTTTCGTGGTGCACGAAGCCCTTCCAGCCCTTGGCCGAGAGCTTTGAGACCCGGTTGAGCCAGAGCGGGTCGAGTTCCGAGCCCTGGTAATTGCGCAGGAAGTCCTCGCGCGCCACGCCATGGCTGTCGGCAAGCCGCAGCAGGCGTCCCTCGTGGGAGACGAGGCGCTTGTTGATGTCATAAAGCTGCGTGACCAGCGCATCAATACGGGCCAGGTTGAGGTGCAGTGATTTCACATCACCGATGATCTCGTCCTTGAGCTTCCTGTATTTGCGTTCCTGGTGCGGCGACAGCGAAGCGTTCTGGAGCTGGTTGGCGATATCCTGCTCCTGAAGCCGGCGCAGCTTTTTGAAGTTGTCGGCGATCCTGCCGAAGGTCGCGACCACAAGGGGTTTGATCTCGATCTCGATGGCATTGAGCGACATCTGGTTTTCGAACCCGTCGTCGTCCATGTCGGCGTCGGCAGGATCGCTGTCGCCGGCTGTCGGATGAAATGGCGTCGGCGAGGGCGGGGCCGCAGGCGGGGCCGCAGCCGGGTCGATCTTGAGCTCGGCACCTGGGGCAGGGGCGGTGCGGCCGGGGTTGGCATAGGTTGCTTCAAGGTCGATGATCTCGCGCAGCAGGATGCTGCCCTCATTGAGTTCATCGTGCCAGACGATGATGGACTGGAAGGTCAGGGGGCTTTCGCAAAGACCGGAGATCATGGCTTCGCGGCCGGCCTCGATGCGCTTGGCGATCGCGATTTCGCCTTCCCGCGACAGCAGTTCGACCGTCGCCATCTGGCGCATATAGATCCCCAACGGGTCGTCGCTGCGCTCGCCGGGCCGCGCCTTCCTGGCTTCGGTGACCGCCTTCGAGGCGACGTCGACGAGTTCGTTTGCGGTTTCTTCCTCGGTCTCCTCCCTCTCGTCTTCGTCGTCGGACTCGCCCGCGTCGGTAACCGTGATGTCCATGTCCGACAGCAGGGACAATACGTCGTTGATCAGCTCGGAGGTTGAATCGGGGGGCAGCACTTCCTGGATCTGCTCAAGGGTTACAGAGCCGCGCTTTTTGGCCGCCCGGATGAACTTCCTGATGGCAGCGTCCGAGAGATCGAACTGCGGCAGGGAAACGTCCTTGGGATCCATCGCCCCGGTGTCCACGGATTTGTGCGGTTCGCTCTTGTCCTCTCGTCGGGGTGTCTCCAGTGTGGAAGCCGTGTTAGCCATGCCTTACTCCTGAACGCGCTTGGTGCAGGCGCCGGTGCCAATGCCTGCAATTTTCAGTGAACCTGACGACTGACGGTAACGGTACGGTCGTGGCATGTTGCGCGACGCAAACGGGGCGGGCATGAAGCCGGGCGAGCCCTCGGGTTGACCTTGGTCCATTCGCATTATCTTGCACGACCCTGTGTAAGTAGGGAGTGCGAGCGCTGATGCAAGGTAGCAGCCGTGTACTTTGGGCACATCCTGCCGCGACTGCAACCCTGGCGCCACACGGGGGCGGGCGCGGGAGGCAGGATTCCCCCGGATCCGCGCATCCCGGACAGGGAACTGTCAGCCACAGCTGGGTGAAGGGCCGGGGCTTGAAGGCCGGGAACGGGCATTTTCGCGAAAATCCGCGGCCTGGTGTTAACGGCTGGCGGCAGGCCTCGAGCCGGCAGTGCCCGGGGCGCGCGGGTGGCGTTGGGACCCCGTGGCCTTGAGGCACGGGGGTACGGGCTTGCCGCGCTGCCGGCCTTTGGCCCGCTTGCTGCTCCGTAAACCCTGCCGTACCGTTTCGGGCTTGCGGTTTTCGCAGGATCGGTCAGTTGTCGAGGAAACTCCGCAGCTTGCGGCTGCGGGAGGGGTGCTTGAGCTTGCGCAGGGCCTTGGCCTCGATCTGGCGGATGCGTTCGCGGGTCACCGAGAACTGCTGGCCCACTTCCTCAAGGGTGTGATCGGTGTTCATGCCGATGCCGAAGCGCATGCGCAGCACGCGCTCCTCGCGCGGGGTGAGGGATGCCAGCACCCGCGTCGTGGTCTCGCGCAGGTTCGACTGGATCGCGGCATCGATCGGCAGGACGGCATTCTTGTCCTCGATGAAGTCGCCGAGATGGGAGTCCTCTTCGTCGCCGACCGGCGTCTCCAGGGACAGGGGCTCCTTGGCGATCTTGAGCACCTTGCGCACTTTCTCAAGCGGCATGCCGAGCTTCTCAGCCAGTTCCTCCGGGGTCGGTTCGCGGCCGATCTCGTTGAGCATCTGACGCGATGTGCGCACGATCTTGTTGATGGTCTCGATCATGTGCACCGGGATGCGGATGGTGCGGGCCTGATCGGCGATCGAGCGGGTGATGGCCTGGCGGATCCACCAGGTGGCATAGGTCGAGAACTTGTAGCCGCGGCGGTATTCAAACTTGTCGACCGCCTTCATCAGCCCGATATTGCCTTCCTGGATCAGGTCGAGGAACTGCAGACCGCGATTGGTGTATTTTTTGGCGATCGAAATCACGAGGCGAAGATTGGCCTCCACCATCTCCTTCTTGGCCTGGCGCGCTTCGCGCTCGCCCTTCTGGACGGAGTGCACGATCTTGCGGAATTCGCCGATCTCAAGCCCCGTTAGGGCGGCCAGTTGATGGACCTCGTGGCGCAATTCCTTGATGCGGTCCTTCTCGTGATGAACAAAGCCTTTCCAGCCTTTGGCGGACAGCTTGGAGACCCTGTTGAGCCAGCGCGGATCGAGTTCCGAGCCCTGGTAGTTGCGCAGGAAATCCTCGCGCGCCACGCCATGGCTGTCGGCGAGCCGCATCAGACGGCCCTCGTGCGAGACCAGGCGCTTGTTGATGTCATAGAGCTGTTCAACCAGAGAATCGATACGGGCCTGGTTGAGACGCAGAGATTTCACCTCGACGATGATTTCGTCTTTGAGCTTCTTGTATTTGCGCTCCTGGTGCGGCGACAGCGACTCGTTCTGGAGCTGGTTGGCGATGTCCTGTTCCTGAAGCTTGCGCAGCTTCTTGTAGTTGTCGGCGATCTTGTCGAAGATCTCGACCACCTTGGGCTTGAGTTCAGCCTCGATGGCCGCGAGCGACATCTGGTTTTCGTACTCGTCGTCGTCCATGTCAGCTTCGGCGGCAGCCTCGGCCGGATCTTTCTCCTCGCTGTCGGCTGCTCCGGGCGCGGGGCGAAACGGCGTCGGGGAGGGCGGAGCCGCAGGGGGCGCGACATGGGCGGGCGCTGCGGCAACCGGATCGGCGTCGGTATCGGTGTCCGCTGCCGCGGCGGGATCGGTGTCGGTGGCAGCGCCGGCGCCGGGGTCACTTGCGGGGGCGCTCAGAGCGGCCTTGGCGTCGGGACCGGCATAGGTGGCCTCAAGGTCGATGATGTCGCGCAGGAAGATCTTGCCTTCATTGAGTTCATCGCGCCAGATGATGATGGCCTGGAAGGTCAGGGGGCTTTCACAAAGACCGGCGATCATGGCCTCGCGGCCGGCCTCGATGCGCTTGGCGATGGCGATTTCGCCTTCGCGCGACAGGAGTTCAACCGTTCCCATCTCGCGCAGATACATGCGCACGGGGTCATCGGTGCGCTCGCCGGGCTCCGTCTTCTTGACCTCGGCGACGGCCTTCTGCGCAACTTCGACCAGCTCGGTATCGGTTTCCTCCTCCGACTCTTCCTTCTCCTCCTCGTTCTCCGACTCGTCTGTCTCCGCAACCGTGATCCCCATGTCAGAAAGCATTGACATGATGTCTTCGATCTGTTCGGTAGAGGTGGAATCGGGGGGCAATACTTCGTTGAGCTGATCAAGGGTCACAAAGCCGCGCTTCTTGGCCTGCTTGATCATTTTCTTTACCGCAGCGTCGGATAAATCCAGGAGCGGCGAGGGGGCGTCCGGGGCATCTTTTTCGACAACGACGTCCACAGCTTTGTCTTCCCTCTCCTTGTCCTTCACAGGCGGTGTCTTTAGCTTGGTGGCCATCCCTTACTCCTAAACGCGCTTCGTACAGGCGGCGCAGTTCGCCTGCCCATGTTCCTTCAACCTGTCTTGCGAGGGGCACGCTCAAAGCGGGGTGCGACGACGCAAGAATGGTGGCTTCGAAAATGCGGGGTGCCACCCTGAAACCTGTCGAAAAGCTCTTTGCAATCAGCTATGGCACTGCATTGCATTCAAGCGCCTGGCGGGGCCTCCAATGATCACAGCCGAATTTTCGCCACCTGAAACAGCCGAGGCGGCACACGACAGCTTGCCACAACAGGCTTAAGCTTCAATTAACCCTGTTTTGTCGCCGGTTGCGCATCTCCGGGGGTCGTTCGGCGGCGCGCGGTTGCGCATGATTGTTCCTCAAACATTCTTCTGGGACCGCCCTGACAGCTCGCCGAAGCCTTCAATCTGGGCTTCGGTGCCGTCAACCCTGGCCATGTGGTCCTTGATATCCCGCAACCGGGCCAAATCTGCCTCGCTGGGGTCGTTGCCCAACGCCAGTTCGGCATCTTTCAGTTCCCTAAGTAGGGAGTGCCATTGGCTATGCAAGGCAACAAGTTGACGCCAGGTGTTGAGAACGTCATCTGCTGCCGCACCGTGGCGCGCGCCCCACACTGCGGTGGTCGTGATGGCTCGGTCAAGCATTTGAAAAATCGATAAAAAGCCGCTTTTTTCGAGATTTTCCCGCAATTTCGCGGGATGGTCGCAGATCATTGGGTCGGCGGCGAAGATGCCGATGATGGCGTCGCGGAATTTGCGGGCTGCGGGATGGTCGAGGGTAAGTGTCGTCACTTCCTCCAGCAGCAGGTTGAGGAGCCAGGGGTGGTTGATCAGGCACTGCAGCAGGAGGGCCTCGCGGCGTGACATCGCACCCCGCCCGCCCGCCATGATCGGGCTTGCGGCAAGCTGCGGGCTGACGGCCTGATAGGGGCCCCGCGGCAGCGCGGTGGACATGGTGCCGCCACGGCGGCCGAGATCGCGGCGGGGAAAGCTGCCGGATCGCGCGCCACCGCCACCGCCGCCGCCACCGCCGCCGCGCGCCCCATGGAATCCGCTTTGGGGGGCGAGAGCGTGCTGGAGACGCTGAGAAAAGTCCTGGCGGTAATAGCGCCGCACCATGTCGTCGCGGATCGCCCGGGTGAGCTCGGAAATCCGGAGCTCAAGCGCGGCCCGCCGCTCAGGGGTGGCAAGGCTGCTGCCTGCCAGCTCCCGCGACCACAGCACCTCGGCCAGCGGGCGTGATGCCGTGATTACGTCCTCAATGGCGCCGCGGGCGCCTGCCCGGGCCAGATCATCGGGATCCTGGCCCTCGGGCAGGTGCGCCATGCGCAGACTCTTGCCGGGGGTGAGCAGCGGCAGCGCCAGATCGGCGGCGCGCCAGGCGGCCTTCTGTCCGGCCTTGTCGCCGTCAAAGCACAGGACCGGTTCATCGGCCATTTTCCACAATGCGGTCAGCTGGTTGGCGGTGAGCGCCGTGCCTAATGGAGCCACCGTGGCGGTGAAGCCGGCAGTCACCATGGCGATCACATCAACATAGCCCTCGACGACGATCAGGGGCGCACCATCGCGCACGGCCTGGCGTGCGGCGGCGTGGTGGTAGAGATTGTCGCCCTTGTGAAAGAGCGGGGTCTCCGGCGAATTGAGATATTTTGCCGCAACCGTCTTCTCCAGAGCGCGGCCGCCGAAGGCGATGACCTGACCGCGCAGGTCGGTGATCGGAAATATGATGCGGTCGCGGAAGCGATCATAGGGCACAGGGATGTCTTCGCCCGACACCAGCAGGCCCGCCTCGATCATGTCGGCCACCGGGATGCCCTGACTTCCCAGATGTTCCTTGAGGGCGAAGCGCTCCGAAGGCGCGTAACCGAGCCTGAACTGCAACTGGGTCGCCGGTGACAGAGCGCGGTCGGCGAGATAGCCCCGGGCCCGGGCGCCGTTGCGCGAGGCCAGCGTGGTGGCGAAGAATTTTGCTGCGGCCTCCATGACCTCGTGCAGGGTCTTGCGCCGCTCTTCGCGGCGCGCGGCTTCCGGGGTTTCAACCGGCAGAGCCATCCCGGCCATGGTGGCGAGGCGCTCGACCGCTTCGGTGAAGGGCACGCCCTCGGTTTCCATCACGAAGGCGACAATGTCGCCGTGCTTGCCGGAGGAGAAGTCGTGAAAGAACCCCTTCTGGTCATTGACCGTGAAGGAGGGGGTCTTTTCCTGCTGGAACGGCGACAATCCGGTCCATTCGCGCCCCGTTTTGCGGAGCTTGACCCGTCGCCCCACGACTTCCGAGACCGGGAGCCGGGCACGTAGTTCATCGAGAAACTGGGATGTGAAGCGCATGCGGTAATACCGGTGCCTTTGTCGTGGCGCTTGATCGGATCACCAAAAGACATAAGCCACAGACGCGGTGGCAAAGCCAGTGGTGGAGAGACATCAACGCCGGAGGCCATGAAGTTGTTCCCGCCTTGTGGGAATATTCGCGGGCGACAGGCTGTTGAAAACCCGGTAAGCGGGTTTGCGGGTTCCGCAAAAATGGAACCAGGCGGGTTCCTGCCCGTTCTGTGTCTTTACATCCCGGGCGTGAGTGTATCGCAGGGATCTGGCGCGCCTGTGCGAGGGGTATCTGGTCGCGGTCCAAAGGATCGTTCACGGACGCGTGAGCAATGGAACTCGAAGGAGAATCGGGCATGTGGAGATCGGGGCTGGCCCTTGCGGCCATGGTGATGGCGAGCGCGGGTCCAGCTGAAGCGGCGCGCTGTGGCGGAAATTTCAACTCTTTCATCGCCGCCATGACCGCGGAGGCGCAGGGTTCCGGAGTTTCCGCCGCGATCACGGATGCCGCTTTTGCCGGGGTCTCATCGGATGGCAAGGTCCTTGCTTTCGATCGCCGCCAGCGCGCCACCTTCGACAAGAGTTTTGAGGAGTATGTGGCAACCCGGGTCGGGGCCGGGCGCATCAATGCCGGGCGGGCGATGCTGCGCCGTCATGACGCGCTGCTGTCGCGGATCGAGCAGCGTTTCGGGGTGCCCCGGCAGATCCTGATCGCGATCTGGGGGCTGGAGACCGATTTCGGCAAGGGCGACATGGGCAGGCTGCCGGTGATCCGCACTTTGGCGACGCTTGCCCATGACTGCCGTCGCACCGAGCTGTTCCAGGGCGAACTGCTGGCGGCTCTGACCATTGTCCAGCGTGGCGATCTGCCGCTCCGGGATCTGATCGGGGCCTATGCCGGAGAAATCGGCCAGACCCAGTTCCTGCCCTCGTCCTACATCAAATATGGCGTCGACTTCGACGGCGACGGCCATGTCGATCTGCGCCACAGCGTCCCCGACGTGCTGGCATCGACTGCCAACCTCCTGCACAGCAACGGTTTTCAGATGGGGCAGCCCTATGACGAGGGCAGTGCCAATTTTGATGCGATGAGGGAGTGGAACCGGGCGGTCATCTACCGCAAAACCATCGGCTATTTTGCCGATCGCCTGATCGGGCGCTGAGGTGCGTCTGATGCCACGACCTGAAGGCTCCCCCTGAAGACTTTCAGGCCTCGCGGCTTGCGCTGATAGTGCGCGCGGTACAGCTTCGCTGCCGCGCTGCAGCGGGTGCATCCGAGTTTCTGCGTCTTTTCGGCAAGGCCAGCGTCGTGTTCGTAGAGTTCTATAAATAGTTCCAGAGTCATCAGGACAGGTGCAGCCAAAGCTTTCCTCCTTACCGGATTTTCGGGTCAGACCCCGCCATCAAGATCCAACATTCCAATGGGTTGCGTGCGACATGCGGGAGGCCGCGCCCACCGCCGCCTCTGCGGCGGCAATCCCGCCTTTTGCGGGAGAATTTCGCAACCAGACGCAACAATCGCCTGTCGCAAGCGAATATGGCTGATTTCCGGGGCTGACCCGCATGGCGTCCATTCTCGCGGCTCATGCCACGGGAGGCACCGCCGCACGTCCCGACAGCCGCAACGATGGCATCCGGGTTGCCCACCTGTCGAAGGACGCGTCGCAAGCTCCGCGCCGCCTCCGGCGGTGGCCACGAGGCCATCCTTGACAGGCGGCCCCCACGATGCCCTCGCGTCGCGGCAGGTCGGGACGAAGGGATGGCGCGCAGTCGAACCAGGGGATAATCCCTGAAGAATATCAGGCAGATGCGGTCTGATTTGACACCGTCATTGTGCTGTACAACTGGTATAACTGCTTTGGGAGCCCGTCGTGTGCGACTTCGCACCACGACAAGTCGGAGGAATAGTTCATGATTGTAATCAGATATGGTCAGGAAAACAAACTGGACCTGGCTTCAAACGCCGTCATTGCCCTGATCCGCGCAGGCAGACTCGACGAAGCCGAGCGCGCGGCACATAGCCTGCTCAAGGACTTTCCCGAGGCCCACGATGGCTACGATCGCCTTGGACGCGTTCAGCAAGCGCGTGGCAACATCAAGGCAGCGGTGGAATATTACCGGAAGGCCGCAGCCTGTTTCACCGATCGCAGTCCCGACATGAAGGAACTCTACCGGGATCTGATCAACAGCCTCGATCCACCAGCCTCCTGACCCTTCTCGCGTCAGACCGCACGGCAGGATCCCTGCCGGCGCCGTCCTCCACCGACCTTGTTCGCTTTGCACAAGCCAGCCGTTTCCGGTCAGCCTCATTTTTCGTGTCCCAGGAGGCTCTTTTCGCATCAATTATTGTGGCCGTGCACAATGGAAGCGTGATCGGGCAGCCCCAAGGCGAGGGTACTGCCAATATTGACGCCATGCAGGAAGAAACCGCGCCGTCATCTGCCGCAGGCGATCGGAGTTCCTGTCGGTTGTCTGATCAACGTGCGGAAGGCTGGATGGACCCAGGACCTTTGGACCCACGCTTGTCGTGGGTCCAGTCGCATTTTGTCGGCTGGATTTGAGTTTATGCGGCGGCGTCGAGCGCCGCCTGCTCCTGGCGGGCGATCGTGCCCTTGACCGCGGCCTGCACCTTCTCGAAGGCGCGCACCTCGATCTGGCGCACGCGTTCGCGCGAGACGCCGAATTCGGTGGCCAGATCTTCCAGCGTCATCGGGTCTTCGGCCAGACGACGGGCCTCGAAGATGCGCTTTTCACGGGCGTTGAGCACTTTGATGGCGTCGACCAGCGCCATGCGGCGGTGATCATATTCCTCGTGCTCGGCCATGATGGTTTCCTGGTTGGGGGAATTGTCCACCAGCCAGTCCTGCCATTCGCCGGCCTCGCCATCGTCGCGGATCGGCGCGTTCAGCGAAGCGTCGCCACCGAGACGGCGGTTCATGTCGATCACGTCCTGATCGGTGACGCCAAGACGGGTGGCGATCAGCTTGACCTGGTCGGGACGCAGATCGCCTTCGTCGAGCGCCGAGATCCGGCTCTTGGCCTTGCGCAGGTTGAAAAACAGCTTCTTCTGATTGGCCGTGGTGCCCATTTTCACGAGCGACCAGGACCGCAGGATGTATTCCTGGATCGAGGCCTTGATCCACCACATGGCGTAAGTGGCAAGGCGGAAACCCTTTTCGGGCTCAAAGCGCTTGACGGCCTGCATCAGGCCGACATTGCCTTCCGAGACCACTTCTGAGATCGGCAGGCCATAGCCGCGATAGCCCATGGCGATCTTGGCCACGAGCCGGAGATGGCTGGTGACAAGCTCATGTGCCGCGTTACGGTCGTCATGTTCCCGCCAGCGCCGGGCCAGCATGTATTCCTGCTGCGGCTCCAGCATGGGGAACTTGCGGATTTCAGTGAGGTAACGGGAAAGGCCGGATTCACCGTTGAGAACCGGCAAGGCTACTGTGCGGGCCATTGTGCACCCTCCAAAAAAACAGGCCCCCGACATCGGCGAGCCTGGCAGGCGACCGCTCTGTGAAAGCCGGCGCGCTGCGTGTGTTCCGCGATGATCTCGATCAACGCGGCTGCATCATACACCATTGGGAGTCTTCCGGGGAAGGAATAGTTACCTCGTTTGCCTCGGTGGTTAGTATAACTTTTTGTAATAAAAATGCTTTCTGAACTGCAGGTGAATGGCAAGGCGCACTCCGGGGGCTCTTCCAAGGGGTCGAAAGGAGCCGGTTTAAAACCGTTTTGTTGCGAAATTTTCAAAATCGGGACCGCGCTCGGGACGAAATTCTGGAGTCCGGGAAGGCCCGAATCGGCCATTGTCGGGCATGGGCCGCAAGGGCCGTGGAGGGGACCCGCCAGGCTTCCCCGGAATCCACCACAACGCGCACGCGATCGACCTGGATGGCTTGGGCAGGATCCTTGGGCAGGATCCTTGGGCAGGATCCTTGGGCAGGATGGCCTGTTCCGGTTTGAGTCGGGGGGGCACAGGGCGGGAAAGTGCGCGATCGGGAAGACCGGGGTCCGCAGAGCCTTTGAGGTCGATTGTGGCGAGTGCGGTCGTCGCTCAAGTCCATGTGGGCAGGTCCTTCGGGTTCAAGAGACAGGGGCCGAAAAAATGCCCCCCCAATCCTGTGGCGAGAGAGTCGGTCCTTTGGACCAGTCGGGGGGCGGTTTCGGGCCAACAGGGATCCAGTGAGACGCGCGATCGGGAAGGAGATGCATTGCGAAGCCTTGGGGTCGATTTGCGGGATGCCGGCTGTCACGCTGGTCCATGGGTTCCGAGCCTGCGGGTTTGAGGGACGGGGTCTGAAAAAAGAGATCCCTATCCATGGTGGGAGAGTCGGTCCTCTGAAACAGTCGAGGGGGAGGTTTCAGGCTGGCGGGGATCCGGTGATGAGCGTGATTGCGGAAGGAGAGGGATTGCGGAGCCATGGGTGGCTTGGGCGCAGTCACACAGGTCCATGGGTTCTGTTCTGTGGGTTCGAGAGACGCCCCCTGAAAAGAGCCCCCATCCTATGGGGACGAAAGTCAGGTGCCCGTGTCGACCCGGTCAGGGAAGAGCGGCTTCCAGCAGACTGGGTGTTGGGGCCACGCCGGGGTGCGATTAAAACCTCGGGGGACCTCATGCGGCCATTTTCGTCTCCCAGTACTGTGACCAGTCGTCATTGAACCGGCAGATCCTCAATGCAGCCATGAGTTCTGCATTCCTGACCAGC
>WQYW01000117.1 GCA_009781045.1 Alphaproteobacteria bacterium | reverse complement strand
GGCCTTCGTTTTGCGTTGGGCTGGATCGGACTTGCGCCCAATATTGCCGGGCAATTCCGCTGGTTCGATCTGCCCGGCTGTTCGGAACAGCCGAGGGGCGGCAGCAGTCTGTTCGCCCTGGATTATGAGGGGAGGACCTGCGTCGTCGCAGTGAGGCGGGTCTGCGGGCCGGCAAAATCGATTGCGTGCGGGGACGGGGCGGTGACGCTGCGTGGACGCCTGGCCTCACGCCGATAACTGGAAAGCCGATCGGAGCCTTGCCGCACGCTTCCAAAGCTTGCCCAGTGCCCCTCGTGGTCAATGGAGCCTTGATCGGAGCCGACTCGGCATTGACGACGCTATCGGCGGAAACGGGCTCCGGGCATGCCTGGTCGAGCGTGTTCCCGGAAAAAGGCGGGCTTTCAGCTTCATGGCCAATCCCAGCCAGCGCTCCGGGACAATATGCCCGAGAGCGGTGAAAGAGCTGCCGTCCGGCCGACGGATGCCGCTCGCCCGATGGGTCCCGAAGGGAGGGGCCAGGTCTCCGTCCGGGCGGGTCTCAGCATGGGCCGCTTGCCGCATCTTGGGGGGGCGAGGTCTCAGGCTGCTGCGGCGAGGCCATAATAGGGCCGCTGTCACATAAGTGTCATCCAACCGCCATAAAGACTGTCATGTCGCCGCCGTAGAACGAGGCGGCACAAGGGGGCATTTTTTGGAGCGCCCCCGCACCAGGATGGAGAAACGCGTGAATTTCATCAGGACTGCCGTGGCTGCCGGCATGGTCATTGTCGCGACCCAGGCTTTCGCCGCCGACATCAGCGGAGCGGGTGCGACTTTCCCGTTCCCGATCTACTCGAAATGGGCGGATGCCTATCACAAGGAGACCGGGAACCGCATGAATTACCAGTCGATCGGGTCGGGTGGCGGGATCAAGCAGATCCAGGCCAGGACCGTGACCTTCGGCGCCAGCGATATGCCGCTCAAGCCGGAGCAGCTTGAGAAAGACGGTCTGGTGCAGTGGCCGATGGTGATGGGTGCGATCGTGCCGGTGGTCAATATCGAGGGCATCAAGCCCGGCGAACTGGTGTTCGATGGCGAAACGCTGGCCAATATCTATCTCGGCAAAATCGCCAAATGGGACGATCCGGCGATCAAAAAGCTCAATCCGGAGGCGAAGCTGCCATCGGAGGCCATTGCTGTGGTGCGTCGCTCCGATGGGTCCGGCACCACCTTCAACTTCACCAATTATCTGTCCAAGGTCAGCTCCGACTGGAAGAGCCGGATCGGGGAAGCGACCGCGGTGGAATGGCCGGTCGGCATCGGCGCCAAGGGCAATGAAGGCGTCTCGGCGAATGTGATGCAGACCCGGAATTCGATCGGCTATGTCGAATATGCCTATGCCAAGCAGAACAAGCTGACCTATACCGGCATGGTGAACGCAGCCGGCAAGAGGGTCGAGCCCACCAACGAAAGCTTCCAGGCGGCGGCCTCCAATGCCGACTGGGTGCATGCGCCCGGTTATTACGTGATCCTGACCGATCAGCCCGGTGACAAATCCTGGCCGGTGACGGCCTCAACCTTCATCCTGATGCACAAGGATACGCCGGACAAGGCTGCCGCGCAGGAAGCCGTCAAATTCTTCCGCTGGGCCTTTGCCAAGGGCGGGGCGATGGCCGAGGAACTCGATTACATTCCGATGCCTGAGAATGTCGTCAAGCTGATCGAAAAGACCTGGGAAACCGATATCCGGAACTGAAAGCCGGATATGGCTGAAAGCTTGGGGGGCGGAGCACGGGGTCTTGATCCGGCTCCGCCGCTCCGCTACTGCAAAAAAAACGGGCCTGGCGGAATGCGGGCACCCGCGATGCCTGCGGCGCAGATGCCCTGGTCAACTTCGAAGCTCCTTTCAGGGATGCCGCCATCTGCGGCCGAGGGTGCCGTTCCTGGCGCGGTGGAACATGACAATCGGGATCGACGTGGCAGACAGGGCTGTGGAGCGTGAAGCGATGGCAGTTGCCGCAGGATCGAACCGCGCCCGGGCGCTCGCCGCGTTCCGGCGGGGCGATCTCGCTTTCTACTGGATCACGCGCCTGAGTGCGATTTCGGTGCTGCTGGTTCTCGGCGGCATCATCGTCTCCCTGATCATCGGGGCCACTCCTGCGGTCCGGGAATATGGCATCGCCTTCCTGTGGACGCAGCGCTGGGCGCCCTCGCTTGATCCGCCGGTGTTCGGGGCACTGGCTCCGATCACCGGCACTCTGGTGTCTTCGGGAATCGCCCTTCTGATCGCGATTCCGGTTGGAATCGGGATTGCGATCTTTCTCACCGAAATCTGTCCGCTGTGGCTGCGCCGCCCCATCGGTCTCGCGGTTGAACTGCTGGCCGGCATCCCCTCGATCATCTATGGCATGTGGGGGTTCTTTGTGCTCGGCCCCTTTCTGGCCAACACATTCCAGCCTTTCATGATCCACCTGTTCGACGGTGTTCCGCTGCTGGGGTCGGTGTTCGCGGGTCCGTCCTCGAATCTGAGCGTCTTCAACGCCTCCCTCATCCTCGCCATCATGGTGCTGCCTTTCATCACCTCGATCACGGTCGATGTCTTCCGCACCGTGCCGCCGGTGCTCAAGGAGGCAGCCTATGGCATCGGCTGCACCACCTGGGAAGTCGTGCAGCGGATTGTCATTCCCTATACCCGGGTCGGGATCATCGGCGGCGTGATGCTGGCGCTGGGGCGCGCGCTTGGCGAGACCATGGCGGTGAGCTTCATCATCGGCAACTCGTTCCGGATTTCGTCGTCGATCTTCGCGCCGGGAACCACCATTGCAGCCGCCATCGCCAGTGAGTTCCAGGAGAGCGATGGTCTGCACCGTTCTTCGCTGATCCTGCTCGGTCTTCTGCTGTTCGTGCTGACCTTCCTGGTGCTGGCGGCGGCGCGGCTGTTGCTGCTGCGGCTGGAAAGCAAGGGGGGGAAGTAAGGTCATGTCTTCGCTCTATGCCGCTCGCCGCCGCAAAAACAGCATCATTCGCCTTCTCTGTATCGCCGCCGCCGGCTTCGGGGTGACCTGGCTGGTCCTGATCCTGATCACGCTGTTCGCCAGGGGTATGGCCGGGCTGAGCCTTGCGATCTTCACCGAAAATACGCCTCCGCCCGCCACCAATTCGGGCGGGCTTCTCAATGCCATCACCGGATCCCTGATCATGACCGGGCTCGGTGTGGCCATCGGCGCGCCGCTCGGTCTGTTTGCCGGAACCTATCTGGCCGAATATGGTCGTGGCGACCGTCTGACCCCGGTGATCCGCTTCATCAATGACATTCTGCTCAGCGCGCCCTCGATCATCATCGGACTGTTCATCTATGGCCTGGTGGTGGTGCCGATGGGCAGCTTTTCGGCGATTGCCGGATCACTGGCGCTGGCCGTGATCGTGATCCCGGTGGTGTTGCGCACCACCGAAGACATGCTGCTGCTGGTCCCGAATTCGCTGCGCGAGGCGGCCAGCGCGCTGGGCATGCCGCGCTCCCTGGTGATCCGGCGGGTGTCCTATCGGGCCGCGCGTTCCGGTCTGATCACCGGCGTGCTGCTGGCGACGGCGCGGATCGCCGGCGAAACCGCGCCGCTTCTGTTCACCGTGATGTCGAACCAGTTCTTCAGCCTGAACCCGATGCGGATGATGGCGAATCTGCCGGTTACCATCAGTAACTTTGTCCAGACCCCGCACGAATATTGGCGTCAGCTGGCCTGGAGTGGCGCACTCCTGATCACGCTCACTGTGCTTGCCATGAATATCGGCGCGCGCGTCCTCGGCGCCGTGAGGAACGGAAAATGAATGAGATGTCTGTTTCATCTGTTCTGACGGCGGCGCCGCCCGTGGCTGTGGCATCGGAAGTGCCGGCGAAGCTCACGGTGCGCAACCTCAATTTCTATTACGGCGACCACCACGCCCTCAAGGACATCAATCTGACGCTGGATACCCATCGGGTCACGGCCTTTATCGGGCCGTCAGGTTGCGGAAAGTCAACCCTGCTGCGGGTCTTCAACCGCATGTATGATCTTTATCCGGGGCAGCGTGCCAGCGGAGAGGTTCTGCTCGATCACACCGGAATTCTGGATCCCGGGCTCGATCTCAATCAGTTGCGGGCCCGTGTCGGCATGGTGTTTCAGAAGCCGACGCCGTTCCCGATGACGATCTTTGAGAATATCGCCTTCGGCATCCGCCTTCATGAGCGCATCCCGCGTTCCGAGATGGAGGGCAGGGTTGAGAAGGCGCTGCGCGATGCCGCATTATGGGCCGAGGTCAAGGACAAGCTCGGGGCCTCGGGCCTCAGCCTGTCCGGTGGCCAGCAGCAGCGTCTGTGTATCGCCCGCACGGTTGCGATCCGGCCGGAGGTGATCCTGTTCGACGAACCCTGCTCGGCGCTCGACCCGATCTCGACGGCGAAGATCGAGGAATTGATGGACGAACTGGCCGACGACTATACGATCGCCATTGTCACCCATAACATGCAGCAGGCGGCGCGGGTATCCGACAAGACCGCCTTCATGTTCTTGGGCGAACTGATCGAATTCGGCGATACCGACCGGATTTTCACCTCGCCGCAGAACCGGCGCACCCAGGATTACATCACCGGCCGGTTTGGCTGAGGAGGGACGACATGGGGTCTGAACATACCGCCAAGGTCTTCGACGCCGACCTGCAGGAACTGGCGCGGCTGGTTCTGGAAATGGGCGGTCTTGCCGAGCGCATGATCGCCGATTCGCTGGATGCGCTGCTGCGTCACGATGTCGCGCAGGCGCAGGGTGTGCGGGCCAGGGATGCCGATATCGATGCGCTGCTTAAGCGGATCGAGGACCGTGCGGTGCTCACGATCGCGCGGCGCCAGCCGATGGCGGTCGATTTGCGCGAGATCATTGGCGCCATGCGGGTCGCCACCGATCTGGAGCGGATCGGGGATCTCGCCAAGAACATGGCCAAGCGGGTGGTGGCGCTGGAGAGCGAATTCCAGCCGCTCAGCCTGTTCCGTGGGCTGGAACATATGACGGACATGGTGCAGCGGCAGGTCAAGTCGGCGCTGGATGGCTATGCCGCCCATGACCTGGAGACGGCGATGCGGGTGTGGAAGGGCGATGAGGAAATCGACGCCATCTGCACCTCCCTGTTCCGGGAACTCCTCACCTATATGATGGAAGACCCGCACAACATCTCCTACTGCATTCACCTGATGTTCTGCGCCAAGAATATCGAACGCATGGGTGATCACGCCACCAATATTGCCGAGACCGTATTCTATATGATCGAAGGCCAGCAAATGGCGAGCAAGCGGCCCAAGGGCGACATCACCGCTTTCGCCCCACCTCTGTCCAACGGTTGAGAGATTCCTGCCATGGGCGCACATATCATGGTTGTCGAGGATGAGGAGGCGCTGGCGGAGCTGTTGCGGTATAATCTCGATGCCCAGGGCTATGAAGTCGAGACCATCCTGCGCGGCGACGAGGCGGCTACGCGGATCAGGGAGCGCATGCCGGATCTCCTGGTGCTCGACTGGATGCTGCCGGGACTGTCGGGCATCGAGCTGTGCCGTCGCCTGCGCGCGCAGGCCGAGACCAGCCGGCTGCCGATCATCATGCTGACAGCGCGGGGTGAGGAGAGCGAGCGGGTACGGGGGCTCGCTACCGGGGCGGACGACTATATCGTCAAGCCGTTTTCGGTGCCGGAACTGCTGGCGCGGGTGAAGAGCCTGTTGCGGCGCGCCGCGCCGGAGCGGGTGGCCTCGGTGCTGAGCTGTGGCGACATCGAACTCGACCGTGTCCGGCGGCGGGTGGCGCGTTCAAACCGTGCGGTTGACCTCGGGCCGACGGAATATCGCCTGCTGGAGTTTTTCCTTGAGCATCCGGGAAGGGTGTTCTCCCGCGAACAGCTGCTCGACAGCGTCTGGGGCCGCGACAACTATATCGACGAGCGCACTGTCGATGTCCATATCGGCCGCCTGCGCAAGCTGCTCAATCCGGGCGGGGAACCCGATCCGATCCGCACCGTGCGGGGGGCCGGCTATGCGCTCGACGATCGCTTTGCCAGGCCAGCCTCGAGCTGAGGTGTGGAAACCTCTGAAAAACGGGGTCGGCGGGCACGCCGGTTACGAAACTTCTCTGCTGCACGGCCTTCGCTTTGCGCAAGCTTGCTTTCGAAAATGCGGGGAGCTGTGCGGTGCTGGCGCGACCGAACCGCCAATCCGGGTCTATGTGGCGGCGAATAATCCGCCGAGGAAATCGTAAGACCAGGTGCAGGAGCGGGATGGCTCGCGCATGTCGGGGGCGCATCACCAGGCGGACCTTGCGCGACGGTGGATCGGGGTACAGTCTGACGTTCACGAGTTCGGGCAGGCGTCGTGCCGGGAGATCCGGCAGCAGCGCCACTCCGGTGCCGCCGGCGACGAAGGCGGCCTGCGACAACTGGCTGTTGGAGCGCAGGATGACGCGGTATTGCCGCAGATGGCGCGCCGCCCAGGCGGCTTCTGGCAGGGCGGCGCTGTATTCATCGAAACCGGTGAACACGACAGGGCTCACCGGCTGGGCGAGTAGAGGCGCCAGGCAGGCGGCATGCGCAATATCCCTGGCCCTTCGACATTGCGGTCCAGTCGCCGCCAGTCTGCAGCGTCAACTGGGTCAGCCGAGGGGGGCTTTGATCGTGGCAACAGCGCCGTGCCGGATCAGGGGCAACCTTGATCGGGGCCAGCAGCCGCTGGGTGCCGCGCCATCCAATCTTTCGAAAAACCACCAGGGGAGGAACCCTCAAAACCTGCAAAAGGGCAGGAGCGTAGCTGGCTACGCCACGCTAGGGTGCGAGGTCTTTCGTCAGGAAGGGATTCAACGTGGCTATGCCGAAGTCCTTGAAGTCTCTCACATTGCGGGTAACCACCGTCAGGTGATGAATGGCTGCTGTCGCCGCGATCATGGCGTCTTCACTGAGATCGCTCGTTCGGCCGTGCATCATGCGGGCCCAGGCACGAAAGGCGAGGGCGTCCATGGGCAGGACCCTGAAGGTTTCCGCGATGTGTTCCAGCCAGGTCTCGAGTGCTGCCGCCCTGACTGTGTCCTGCTCACGAGTGATTTCGATGCCAACCTGAATTTTCCCTATGGTGACAGCGGAAATGTGCAAATCCGTGTCGCCAACGCCTTTCAGCCAGGCGAGCACAGCGCCGTGCGGGCGAACCCGACGCAACTCGGAGACGATGTTGGTGTCCAGGAGGTACATCAGTAATCAGACGTGTTCTCTGGGAGGACGGTGCATTCGCTTGCCGCGTGGAGGAATGTTGAGTTCTCCTCGCGCTTCATCGCTCAAAAGCAGGGCTTTCAAGGTCGGCCTGGCAGCGTGTTGGAGGCTCTTCCATTCCGTCAAGGCGACCAGTATGGCAGTCTCAGCACCACGCCTCGTGACGATCTGAGGGCCTTCCTCCAGGCAAGCGTCGAGCATCTCGCTGAATTGTGCTTTCGCGTCTTGAACCGCCCAAGTTCCCATGGTCACCTCCTCGGCAGACTAGTCATATAACTAGTTTTTCGGGGTGTGGCAACTCGAAAGATGACAATATGTTTCGTGGTTTGGTGGCGAGTTCTGTGGAATGCCAATCGGCGGAGAGTCCGGTGTGGCAATTGATATTGCACAACAATTTGGCAAATTTGAAATCCCTCCAAGCGCACCCCCATGGAAAATGCCGAAAACGTGGGTTGTGACGTTTCAGCGACCCTGGGCGCGAAATTTACGATCGAGGTTCGATCCGACGTGACTGGTGGACAGTGATCCAGCAATGCCAAACGGCAGGATCCGACAAATGCGTGCCGCGCGGGAAGGAATGCCGCCGCACTGGCTGTCTCTGTCGCTCCATCGACGCCCGAAGGCCCTGATGGCCCTATAAGTGCCGCCTCATTCACCAGGGAGGGAGGAGGGAGCGCCAGGCCTTGCGTTGCAACCGGGACTGCAGCCGCAGCATGGCTTTCCCTATGATCTTCCGTTTCCGGGCAAAAACCGTGGCGGGGTCGATGACGCCGCTATTGGCTTTGATGACATCGAGTGTCAGGGAAAGCCGTGGACTGAGCGCAATCGGCTTCATTTTCAGGCCGCGCAGTACCTGTCGCAGCTGGCGGGCGCATTTGCCCCCGCCATGGCCGCCATAGGTGACAATGACGGCGGGCTTTCCCGCCCATTCCTGATAGAGGTGATCGAGGGCGTTCTTCAGAGGAGCCGGATAGCCCCAGTTATATTGGGGCGTGACGAAGACAAAACCGTTGGCATGCGCAATCTTGTCACTCCAGGCGCGAGTATGGGCGAATTCATAGTCGCCGAGCGCCGGAATCCCGGGCTCGTCGTCCATCGGCAGCCGCCAGTCTCTGAGGTCGATGATCTCGAAATCGGCACTTATGCTGTCGCGGCCGATGCCAGCGACCCATTGTGCGATGTGCAGGCAAAGCCGGCGCGCCCGTGTGCTGCCGGCGATGACCAGGACCCGGTTTCTCTCGGTCATGTTCTGCCTGTCCTGTTCGGGAGGGGCTCCGGATGGTCCGGGCGCAGGATGGAGGAAAGATGCGGTGTCGTTCAAGAAGTCCGGCAGGGGCTTGCGTCAGACCGGCGCTCTTCGCCCGTTGGATGCAATCCCGGCAGCGCAGTGGAGCTCTCCCAGACGCTTAACTCCGATTGTGCGCTTTGCATTCCCGCCGGCGGTCAGTCTCACAGATCTCGCGGATGTGGTACATGGATAACCTCGGTATTGGCACTGATTCGCTCCAGTTTCGTTGCGATTGCAGATGGCGCGACGGGCCGGCGCGTACCAGATCGCGTGCGCAATGGCTGATGCAGCCGCTGGACGTGCCTTTGATTCTTGATTCTGTGTGGGTTTGCGGAACCGCTTCTGTGTTTCTCACAATGCGGACGAGAAGCGTGGACCAATGTCGACAATTTCAGTGACGCGGGTGACCCGGGTGGCTAGCTTGACTTCGGTGACGCGTCATCAAAGCGTTGGCGCGCCTTTTCGTCTGTCGCGGCAGCGAGTAACGCCCCCCAGTCATCTGGCGGGTTCCCCTTGTCCAGCATCCGACGGAAGACCGCATAGGCGTCCGACTTCGCACCATACGTGCGCAACGTGGTCTCGTCATTGACCCAGGCAAAGATGATGATCCGGGCGCTGGAACTGTAGCGGAAAAACAGCCGGAAGCGCCCGCTGCCGAACTTTGCACGGAACCAGTGTTTGCGATCATCACCAAGCGTCACGCCCTGCCGATATTCCGGGCGGGATGGATCAAGCGGGATTGTCTCGAACACGAGCTTGCGCAGCGCCTCCAGCAGCTTCGCAGGAGCAGATCTGTGCCAATTGGCCGGATCCTTCACTTTCAACCATTCAACCCTCTTGATCAGTTTCTCAAGCTGATCGAGAAAAACCGGATGCCCGATAGCCTGCCAACTCTGAGTGTCGACCACGGGACTAGAGACCGACATCGCCATCAATAGCCGAATCAAGATCGACTTCCACACCTTGGGTCAATGCGGCGAGCTGGTCAGCCAGGGCTGGCGTCAGCACAGTCAGCGCCTCCGGGCGGCGCTTGATGTCTTCGGCGAGGAACGCCAGGAAGCTGTCGATGACCGGGTCTTGATGTTCGGCATCAGCGCGGTGAACCGTGACGCCACGATCATCGATCCGGAAGGCGATCTTGTCCCCATATCCAACACCAAGCGCCTGGCGCACTGACTTTGGGATCGACGTCTGTCCCTTGGCGGTAATGGTACTGACTTCCTCAAGCGCGACAGGCATATGCAGTCTCCTTCCTTCAAAAGGGAGGTAAGGAATTTGCATTACTTTGTCAAGACAGGGCGGTTTCGGTCCGTTTCGGTCCGATGGAATCGGCTTGCCGAAGCTGCGAAAATCTCTCCAGTTCAACCTGAAAACGGCAGTTGGAGACAGAGCGTTGCTGTTTCGAAACCGCAATTTCGCCACCCCGGCCGCTCACCCGATGGGGACTGCTTGCGCAATTGGGCTGATCTTCCGCAACACATTGTAAATATGAGGTTTTATCGATCACCAGGACGTTCATCTGCCGTTTTCAGGTTCAACAGATGAAGGCGACGGGCGCCAGTCGGCATCGATTTTTTCCTCATCCGGCAGGCTATCACGGCAGCCTGCAGGTGAGATTCCGCACCCAGCGAGCATAAATTTCGATCAGGGCCGATCGAGGTGGTCGCATGTGCCCGGAAACCGGCTTCTCCAGGAATTGCGCATGCGGTTGCGATCCGGGACGCGAAGCTGTTGGAAGACAGGACGTTTTGAAACGTTGGCCGCAGATTCCGCCTCCCTGATCGACAGCGGTCCTGATCCCGGGCCGTGAGGCATGCATGTATTTGTTTCATTCCTCAGCAAGTATTGACTCGAAAATTTCAAAGACCTCGGCATCTCTGTTCCACTTGTTTCAGGGATCCTGCTGCAACGCGTCAGGTTCCCGGCACAAAGCGCGCGGAGCCTTCTGCCGCAAGCCGCCGGCTTGGCGTGGTCCACCGGCATGTGTGATTCGGCTGTCCGCAGGGGCCTTGCGCGGGTTTCCCCGCTATTTCCTCATCACCCCCCTTTGCAGAATGCGCCATTATGGTCTATGTATCTGAAAAGTCGTTGGAATTTTTGACCCCCGGCGGGCTTCTGCCGAACCGTGGTCTCTGATAGATTTGGCGTTGAGCCCGGAGTGCAGAAAAAGACCGGTTTTACGGACTGCCCGGGACCTCGGAGGATGAATGTCGACCGCTTCTGTGTCCAAAGCTGAGGACGTGACCAGCCTGCCCGACATGATGGTGTCGGTTCGTCAAGTTTTCGGGATTGACAGCGATCTCGATGTGCCTGCTTTTTCCCAGGTCGACCCGCATGTGCCGGAAGTCGACAGCGATTATCGTTTCGATCGCGCCACCACGCTGGCGATTCTCGCTGGTTTTGCCAGGAACCGCCGCGTCATGGTGACCGGCTATCATGGCACCGGCAAATCAACCCATATCGAGCAGGTGGCGGCGCGGCTCAACTGGCCCTGTGTGCGCGTCAACCTCGACAGCCATATCAGCCGGATCGACCTGGTCGGCAAGGACTCGATCGTGATCCGGGACGGCAAGCAGGTCACCGAATTCCGCGATGGCATCCTGCCCTGGGCGCTGCAGCACAATGTGGCACTGGTTTTCGACGAATATGACGCCGGCCGGCCCGACGTCATGTTCGTGATTCAGCGTGTGCTTGAGGTGTCGGGCCGGCTGACGCTTCTGGACCAGAACAAGGTGATCAAGCCCCATCCCGCGTTCCGCCTGTTTGCGACTGCCAACACGGTCGGTCTTGGTGACACCTCGGGCCTCTATCACGGCACCCAGCAGATCAACCAGGGCCAGATGGATCGCTGGTCGATCGTCACCACGCTGAACTATCTCAGCCATGACGAGGAGGTGGAGATCGTGCTGGCGAAGGCCAAGCATTATCGCAGCCAGGAGGGCCGCGACATCGTCGGCAGGATGGTGCGGCTGGCCGATCTCACCCGCAACGCCTTTGCCAATGGCGATCTGTCGACGGTGATGAGCCCGCGGACGGTGATCACCTGGGCGGAAAATGCCGATATCTTCGGCGATGTCGGTTTCGCTTTCTGCGTCACCTTCCTCAACAAATGCGACGAACTGGAGCGCCCACTGGTGGCGGAGTTCTATCAGCGCTGTTTCAACGCGGAGTTGCCGGATTCGGCGGTCAATGTGGCGTTGAGCTGACGCCGCCATGAGCCTCTCCAACTCCAGGGCCCGCGCTGGCAAGGAAGCGCCCAACGAGCCGTTCAAACGTGCCGTGGCCGGATGCATGAAGGCGGTGGCCGGCACCGCCGAACTTGAGGTGAGCTTTGCCAGTGAGCGGCCGGGCATCGCCGCCGGCAAGGTGCGCCTGCCCGAGCCGGCGCGCAAAATGACCGCACGCGACGCCGCAGTGTTGCGTGGCTACGCCGATTCGATGGCGCTCAAACTGGCCTGCCACGATGCCCGGCTGCACCGCCGGCTGATGCCCGAGAATCCCCAGGCGCGGGGTGTGTTCGAGGCCGTGGAGCAGGCGCGGGTGGAATCGATCGGGGCGCGCCGCATGGCGGGGGTGGCGCAGAACCTCTCGGCCATGCTCGACGATCAGTTTCATCGCGGTAAATTTGACGAAATCACCGACCGTGCCGACGCGCCGCTGGCGGAAGCCGTGGCGATGCTGGTGCGCGAGCGCCTCGCCGGGATGGTGCCGCCGGCAGCCGCGAAGAAGATGGTCGACCTGTGGCGGCCGGTGCTGGAGCAGAAGATCGGTTCCCGGCTTGATCAGCTTGGACGACTGGTCGAAGACCAGAGCCGTTTCAGTGAAGCCGTCCATGGCCTGCTGTCGGCGCTTGATCTCGGCGACGAACGGGTCCCCGATTCCGAGGGCGATAGCGAAGACGATGCCGACGGCGAGGGCGAAAGTGACCAGACCGGCAGCGAGGGTTCACCTGAATCCGACGCCTCCCGCGAGATGAGTGCCGAGGAGGGGCAGGCCTCGCCCGAGGAGATGAACGAGGGGGCGATGGAAGGCGCCCAGGCGATGGCCTCGGACGCGCTTGACGAGGGGGAGCTTGCCGATGACGAGGTCCCCGGGGAGGCAACGCGGCCGCAGCGCCGGGGCGGCAATGAGCCGCGTGGTCCCGAATATCACAGCTTCGCTCCGAAATTCGATGAGGAGATCGCCGCCGAGGACCTCTGCGAGCATGAGGAGCTGGAACGCCTGCGCAGCTATCTCGACAAGCAGCTGGCGCATCTGCAGGGTCTGGTGGCGCGCCTGGCCAACCGGCTGCAGCGCCGCCTGATGGCGCAGCAGAACCGGGCCTGGGATTTCGATCTCGAGGAAGGGATTCTGGATCCGGCGCGCCTGTCGCGGGTGGTCACCGACCCGTTCCATCCGCTGTCTTTCATGCATGAAAAGGAGGCGACCTTCCGTGACACGGTGGTGACGCTGCTGCTCGACAATTCCGGTTCGATGCGCGGGCGCCCGATCACCGTGGCGGCGACCTGCGCCGACATCCTGGCGCGTACGCTGGAACGATGCGGCGTCAAGGTCGAGATCCTCGGTTTCACGACAAAGGCCTGGAAAGGCGGACAGTCGCGCGAGGCCTGGCTTGCCGCAGGCAAACCGGCCAATCCCGGGCGGCTCAACGATCTCCGGCACATCATCTACAAGGCGGCCGACGCGCCCTGGCGTCGGGCGCGCAAGAATCTCGGCCTGATGATGCGCGAAGGCCTGCTCAAGGAGAATATCGACGGAGAGGCACTGGACTGGGCGCACAAGCGCCTGCTCGGGCGGCATGAGCAGCGCAAGATCCTGATGATGATCTCGGACGGTGCCCCGGTCGACGACTCGACGCTGTCGGTCAACCCCGGCAATTATCTGGAGCGCCATCTGCGCCATGTCATTGAGGAGATCGAAACCCGCTCCCCGGTGGAACTGATCGCGATCGGCATCGGCCATGACGTGACCCGCTGGTATCGTCGTGCGCTCACCATCGTCGATGCTGAGGAACTGGGCGGTGCCATCACCGACAAGCTCGCCGAGCTGTTCAGCGAGACCGAAGGGGCGTCGGGGCCGGCTCAGGGCGCTCCTTCGCGCCGGCGCCGGCTGCATTCGTGACCACAGGTTTTTCCCGCCGCACGCTGCTGCGCCGGACGCTGGCGGCGGCCTCGCTTTATGCTGCGGGTGGAATGGTGCGGGGGCAGTTCGTGCCGCCTTTGAGACGGCCGCCGGTCACCGGGCCGGTGGCGCCGCGGTCGATCGAGGTCACCGCCCATCCGCTTCCCGCCTTTGACCGCCGTGACCCCGGCTTGCGGCGTTTCGGCCGGCTGACTTACCGCAGCGGTCTGGTGCTGACCTCGAGCGATCGGCAGTTTGGTGGGCTGTCGGCGATCCGCGTCGATGCGGCGGGAGAGCGCTTCATCGCGCTGTCCGACCACGGCTGGTGGTTCACCGGTCGCATCGACTACGCGGGCGGCGTGCTCGCCGGCCTCAAAGAGGTTGAGGCGGCACCGCTGCTCAACAAGAGGGGCTGGCCGATCTGGGAGCGACCGGACTGGTATGATTCCGAATCGATCGCGATCGATGGTTCGGTGGTTTATGTCGGGCTGGAGCGGGTCGGTGAGATCCTGCGTTACGATTTCGCCAGAGGCTTCACCCAGGCACGCGGCGAAATCGTCAGGGTGCCGCACGCGGTCAACATGCTGCCGGAGAACAAGGGACTCGAGGGCATGGTTTTCGTGCCCCGCGGGGGCCGGCTTGGTGGCACGCTGCTTGCGTTTTCCGAGCGTGGTCTTGATGCCGAGGGCAACCTGATGGCGTTCCTGATCGGAGGGCCAGGTCCCGGACAGTTTGCCGTGCGCCGCAGCGCCGATTTCGACATCAGCGACGCGGTGCTGCTGCCTTCCGGTGAAGTGCTGATCCTTGAGCGCAAATTCTTCCTGTCGAGCGGCCTTGATGTGCGCATCCGCAGCCTCGCGCTGGCGTCCATTGCACCGGGGGCGCTGGTCGACGGCGAAGTGATCTTTGCAGCCAGTCTGGCCCAGCACATCGACAATATGGAAGGTATTGCCGTCCATGTCAGCGCGCAGGGCGAAACCGTGCTGACTCTGGTGTCGGACAATAATTTCTCGGTGTTGCAGCGCAATCTGCTGTTGCAGTTCACGCTGACATGAGGCGTCTGGAGCCGTTCAGGGGAAGAATGGCCTTTCGCAAACCGGCAACCGGGCCGCGAAAAGTGAGCATCGGATCCCGCACGAGGGCCACTGGAGCTGTGACGGGTGGCTTTTTGCCCGGCCTCAGGGCAGCTTGTCGTAGCCTTCGCTGAAACCGGTCATCTTGAGCGGAAAGCCGACACCCTCCTCGGGGGTGTTGAAGAAAATGAAGGTTGCGGTTCTGGCGTTGCGCAACTGGCTGAGCAGGGTGTCGGTGATGACCACCTCGGCGACACAGCCATTGGGCAGACAGCGGACAAAGCCGGCGCGGCCGATATCCTGGTTGTCGAGTTTCAGGCCGAGGCCCGAAGGCAAGAGCACGCCGAGCGGCGCCACCACCCGCATCAGGCGGCTCTTCTGATCGGCGGTCTTGAGCACGATCACGGTCAGGGGGGCGTTGGACTGGCTTTCGGCCACCACCGACTGAATCAGAAAACATTGTTCATTAATGGCCCCTGGGGGGGTGTCGCAGCGGATCTGCCAGTCGCCATGGATGGAGCGCACCACACCCTGGGTCTGGGCGCCGGCCACCGAGGGCAGCAGCAGGGCAGCCGCAAGCGAGGCCAGGCCGGCGATGGCGCGGACGGGTTTCCCCTTGAATTTCAAAAGCCCCATCACGGTTCCTTCAATTTCTGCTGCGTCAGGCGGATTGCCGCGAATCCCGATAAAACGCCACATATTGGCACGAATTCTTCGGGAAAACCGCCCCCAAGCGTTGTCTGTCAGTGCCTACAGCGGGCAGGCCTTGTGTCAAGTCTCGGGATGCAGAAATGCGGATCCTGTCCGATCCTGTCCACCCTCGGCTGCCTGGACGAGAGCCTGCCTCGCTTACGGTCCTGTTGGCAGTCGCCGTCCGTTTCGCAGCGGATTGCGAGGTGAGCGCCACGAAATCAAAAGGATCGCCATTGGGGGATCCCGGTGGATTTGTCAGATGCGGGGGATTTCCGGCAGGTGAATTCAAGGCGCGAGGCGGTGGCAGCCCCAGGGCGCGCTTGCCCGTGGACGCCCGGGCGGGTCAACGCGAACCAGCCCGACTCAAGGTCCAAGTGGCGTGAAATGGCGTGGCCTCGAAAGGATCCGTGCTGACAACGCTCTGGCCGACGTTCACGGCAATCGACGGGCGATGTGTGCCTGCGTCGTCCATCCTGCCTGATGCAATGCTTCGCTGCCGATCGACACTGCGGGCGGATTGGCAAAGACACAAGAGTGCCTGCCAGGTCTGGAGCTGCCAGGTCTGGAGCTGCCAGGTCTGGAGCTGCCAAGTCTGGACAAGACAATATCCCCTTGAATTTAACAAAAAATTAACCCTGGTCTGGACGTCGCTTGGAGGGCTTGCGGGCATCCTGGAGATTATCCCTGCATTTCTGGACTGTCGCTCCATATCTGCAAGGATGATTTCAAGGCGCATCGAAGGCCAGCTTAAGCAGCTGATCGACAGGACGCCAGCGGTGGTGCTGCTTGGCCCCCGGCAGGTGGGGAAGACCACGCTGGCGCTGGAAATCCCGCGCCAGCGGCCGTCTGTCTATCTCGATCCTGAATCCGATGCGGATCGTGCGCGGCTGAGCGAGCCCGAACTCTACCTCGGCAGCCACGAGGACAAGCTCGTCATTCTCGACGAGGTTCAGCGTGCCCCGCGCCTGTTCCAGAATCTGCGAGGGTGGATCGACCGCGGCCGTGCCAGAGGCTTGCGCACAGGACGCTTCCTTCTGCCTGGTTCGGCGTCCATGGACCTTCTCGGGTGAAAGCCAGGCCGGGACGGGTCGGCTATCGCGAACCTGGATTGTTTGATGCCATCGAACCGGCAAGCCTGTGCTTGCGACAGAATCCGATCCGAACCTATCTGGAGCGCGATATCCCGAGCCTTGGACAGCGGATCGCCGCCGAAACACTGGAACGTCTCTGGACCATGCTCGCTCACCACCAGTCGGGGCTCCTGAACGCCGCGGAATTGGCCCGCTCGCTGGCGGTTGATGGAAAGACGGTTGCCTCCTGCCTCGATCTGATGGTCGACCTGCTGCTGGTCAGCGATTCTAAATGCCCCCCAAGCTAAAGAATTTTGACGGTCTCCCTCCCCCCGCAGTCCTGGGTCAAGAGATGCGCTCGTGAACAAATGGGAGTCGGATGCGGAACGAACAGGAATCGTT
>WQYW01000116.1 GCA_009781045.1 Alphaproteobacteria bacterium | reverse complement strand
CCGGAGTGAAAAGGAACTGGACATGCCCACTGCCCGCAAGATCCTGATCGTGGACGACGACAACGATCTGCGTGAAACGTTGGTGGAACAATTGGCACTGCACCAGGAGTTCGAGGCCGCCGCCGTCGATACCGGCACCAAGGGTATCCTCGCAGTCCAGACCGATCCGCCGGATCTGGTGGTGATGGATGTCGGTCTGCCCGACACCGACGGCCGCGAAGTCGTCCGCATTCTCCGCAAGGGCGGATTCAAGTCCCCGGTCATCATGCTGACCGGTCACGACACCGATTCCGACACCATCCTTGGCCTCGAATCGGGTGCCAATGACTATGTCACCAAGCCCTTCCGCTTCGCCGTGCTGCTGGCGCGCATCCGCTCCCAGCTGCGCCAGTATGATGCCCGCGAGGACGCCGTGTTCTCGGTGGGGCCTTATACCTTCCGCCCCGGATCCAAGACCCTGACCACCACAACCGACAAACGGGTGCGGCTGACCGAGAAGGAAACCGCGATTCTGCGCTTCCTCTACCGCGCCGGACAGGTCACAGTCCTGCGCGAGACCCTGTTGCAGGAGGTCTGGGGCTACAATTCCGGGGTCACCACCCATACGCTGGAAACCCATATCTACCGCCTGCGCCAGAAGATCGAACGGGACGCCACCACCCCCGAAATTCTCATTACCGAAACAGGCGGTTATAAACTGGTGCCGTGACCTTCCCGATCCCCCACTGCGTTCGCCTTTGCGATTTTGCCCGGCCACGGCACCTCACAGCCGGCTTTTCGCCTTCGGCGACGATTTTTGCCATGCGGCCAGCCCATGCCATAGGGGATTGCGGCAACAACGTGCTAGATGATTCTCCGGCACAAAAATTCCTGGGGTCCCGGTCTGAATGTCTGTCGAAGACGACGTAGCGCTGTTTGAGGAAGTCCCGACCTTGCGGGTGTTGGGAAGCGCGGCACTGCGCCTGATTGCCATCGGTTCCGAGAACCGCGACGTTATGCGGGGCGACAGACTGTTCACCCGAGGCGACGAAGCCGATGCCGGCTATGTCATCCGTCGCGGTGTGATCCGTATGGAGGATGGCAGCAGTGCGCCGCTCCACGCCGCTCGCGGCATGCTGATCGGACAGCTTGCAATGATCGTGCCCGTCTCCTGGCCGACGACGGCCACCGCACTCGAAATCTCCGCCCTGCTGCGCATCCCGCGCAGCCTGTTCCGGCGCGTTCTTGAGGTCGACGTCGCAGCCGCACATCAGCTGCGCCAGGTCCTGGCCAGCCGTTCGGGGCGAATCGCGAGCGATCTTGACGTTATCGGCAACCGCCTGCGCAACTGGACCACGCCCCGCTCCAGATGATCGTTACCCCTATACCTCCAGGGCCACCGTGACCGGGACATGGTCCGAGGGCTGTTCCCAGCTGCGCGCCTCCCGCAGGATGCTGAAATCGCGAACCGCGTCCTTCAGCGCCGATGACACCCAGATATGATCAAGCCGACGGCCGCGATTGCCTTTTGTCCAGTCGGCAGTGCGATAGCTCCACCACGTATAGACCTTTTCGATCATCGGGATCCGCGCCCGCGCCACGTCGATCCAGGCGCCAGCCGCCAGGACGGCCATGAGCTTCTCGCATTCCACCGGCGTGTGCGACACCACCTTCAGCAATTGCCGGTGCGACCACACGTCGTGTTCGTAGGGAGCGACATTGAGATCCCCGACCAGGATCCGGCGATCGCGGCGCCGTGGCCGCAGTGCCTCCCACGCCGACATTTCATCAAGAAACTGCAACTTATGCGCGAATTTGTCGTTGACCTCGGGATCCGGCACGTCCCCGCCCGCGGGCACATAAAAGTTGTCAAGCTGGAGCGGCTGCACCATGCGCGCCGCCTCCCCGAAAGATACCGAGACATGGCGCGATTCCTCCCGGTCGCAGAAACTTCGCGTGCCCGTGGCGTCAAAGGGCAGTTTCGAGACGATGGCTACACCGTGGTAGCCCTTCTGTCCGTTGAGCGCCACATGGGGATAGCCCAGTTGCTGGAACGAGCGCAGTGGAAAGGCATCATCCTGGCACTTGGTCTCCTGCAGACAGAGAATATCGGGCCGCATGCTGCGCAGAAATTCTGCGACCAGTCCGATGCGCCGCCGCACCGAGTTGATATTCCACGTTGACAGAGAAAGCTGCATCAAACCATGCCCCGGAAGACCTTCGAAACCCTTCCAACTCTATTGCTCACACAACCCTAATGCAACCGCTGGTTGTGTGCGACCGCCTCCTCTCTCGCACGGACGCAAGGTGGCAATCAATTCGCTGTGGCACGCTATGGTTGTGCTCGCCTGCACAGCTTCGAGCACCCGCCATCTCCGTCACAGGAAAAATCCGCAACCGGCCCTGCGACCCATCGGGACCCCCGGTTGCTGCCGCTTTCCGGCCCATAGACGAAAAACCACACCAGAGCCATCATTGCGGCACAACGCCCACCCGACGTTGTTTGAGCGCACACCGATTCCAGAAGAACTTCCGCCATGAAATCAGAAATCAGGAAGATCGGAAGCGCAGCCGGGAAGCCGCAGGCGCAGATCGGGCGCCTGACCGCCTGGCTCAAAGCCTGAAAATACATTCCACCCCGCGAGGCCGGATGGCGGCACCCTGTCGGTGAAAAGCCCGCCTGTCTGCCGCATGCCACCAGGAGCTGACGCAAAGACTGCCGGCCTGTCGCACGGGCGCCGGGCCTGCGTTCTCCGCCGCCCGCAGCAAAGTCGATGCCTTCACCCCCGACCCCGGCCGCATTCAGACAGCGCCAACCCGGGCTTCTGCCAGCTGGGTAAGGCGCGCCTTCCCCACGCCTGCCACAATCCCTCCGTCACCTGCCGCAAAGCGAGGTCGGCGGCCGTGTCACCAGCGGGCTTGCGGCAGCCCTGGCCCTCCCCGCTCCTTCCCGGTGGAGAGCCTGACCCCGCGAGGCAGAAAGCGCGTCGGGACGGATCCCTATTCCCTGCGCTCTGCGGGGTGTGAGCGGCAAGGCGTTTAGCGAAGATGATATGGCCCCTCAAATGGAGAAATCGGAGGCAGGCAGAACCGGTCACCGGGTTGCTGCTGGAGCGGGAAACGGATACGCCGACGCAACAAGGCCGGGCCTCACGACGCATCTGCCGATCGTCGCAGATGGCAGCACCAGTCAGCCTCGTTTCATTGCGACGCTGAGGCCAGCCAGGCGGCGCACCACAATGCCAATCAACCCTGTCACCGAAAACCACAACAGCTCTGCTCCCGGCAGTGAGGGCCGGTACGGTGTCTGAGATGGCAATGCCGCCCCATTCCGTCCGCAAACAGGGATCCGGTCAACGACAGCAACGAACGCGGCAAGACCCTGTTCGCAATCGGCCGCATCGTCCTTCACCCAAATCTGCTCCGGCTCCTTACCGCACCTCACCCCACCAGCCGGTATTGGGTCCTGCGATAATATTTCCAGCTGTCTCCCCGGCGGGCGATGGCGAAATCGTCCCACACGGAAGGTAATCTGCTGCGGCGCCCTCGCACCCGGATACCGCATGCCCTGGCGTTTTCGTCATGCTCAAGGGCCTCTCTGGCTCGCCGTTCATTCGTCGTTCGACCATTCCTGAACGAGCGACGACGGAATCCCGAGCAGCCGGTGCCCGGCACCGGGCCCCGCCTGCGCCCTGCGAAGCAGCCGCCCCGGAGGCAGCCGGATTCGGTCCTCGGGAGGTTTGCCCACTCCTGATGAACACGCCATGCCGGAATCTCGAGAGCGGTCTCATCCTCTGTGAAAACCAGCCCGCCGTCATGACCACGGTCGATCAGATAGCCGAAGCGGCGAACCGCCTCCCCGAGGCTGCTGAAATTACTGCTGCGGCCGGTAACGCTCCGGACCGTGACGACCCCGATGTGCCGCCAGCCACGCGTATTGGACACATGTGTGTTGGAGATAGGTGTATTGGACATAAGTCAGCTCCGAACGTGGAGCAGCACAATTGCTGCCCTAACACGTTCGGGCGGTGCGATGCATTTTCTTCATGCGATCCTCTGATCGTCTTCAGTTTCCTGACAACCGATGTGGGGGCACGGCGCAGTCTGCCAGAGAACAGATCGGACGGCAACAAATCCGTTCCGATCGCTCCGGAGGCCCCCTTATCGCATCCCGCGAAGCCGCACCGCCCGGCACACGGCAATGTGAACACCATCGCTGCCCGTGCCGCCACTGCAGTCCTTGCCAGTCGGTCGCAACCGCGCAACCCGAAGCTGTGGCGGCACGATCGCTGAGTTCCGGCGCCGCAGACCTCGCGCTGCGCAATTGCTGGCTCCAATCACATTGCTGCGAGCCGGAGGCGATTTGATGACTTCGCGCTTCACATCGCGGACCCCTCTCAGTACAGCTCGACCGCCACGAGCTGGACCGGAACCAATACAGGACCTCGCAGGACACTCCTGGGGTGCAACCCGGTTCTGCTGCAGGACACAGAATTCTTGTCAGGGACACTGCGTGGCGGACGGCTTTGGTGAAAACGACTTTTGTGAAAAGGCCTGGCGAACACTGCAGAGATTTTCGGTGATGCGCATGGCCTGACGCACTGGATTTCAGTTTCGGCAATATCCGGCAAGGAGCAGGCCATGGTTCCAAACAGCCGCTCTTGTCTTTTGCGCCATCCTCGCCGCCATCCCGGGCAAAGCCCGGGCGCAAGCCGAAACAGCAGAGACGAACCAGTCACAGGTCGGGGCGGAGAAGGCCGAACTCAGCGCCGAACAGGCCCGGGCCTATGCTGCGGGAAAGCCAAAGCCTGGACGCCTCCGGATCTCCCCCAAGGCTGCAGTCGATCAGGTCGAACGCTCCTGAAGCCGCAGGCTCGCCAGATCGACCTCCAGGCCATATACACCGAACAGATGCAGAGATGACGATGTTCAACAGCACAAACCGGAAGGCATGGCTCCCCAGCCGACTTTCCAAAACAGGACGACCGGTCATGCAGAGCGTCACCCGCCACCTTCTCTGCGGCCTCCTTGCCATCGCCGCGCTCTCGGGTCCGCTGGTCCATGCCGCAGACGCTGGGGAAGGCATCGCGAAGGACTGCGGTGCACCGCAGCTTTTCGAAGGGCAGAACGCTTCTGCCGAAATCGCCCTCGCCAAAGCCGGCTTCGCGATCAACCTGGTCACGGGGCTTTCCTCTCCCAACCAGAATGTGGCGGTTTCGCCCTTTGGTCTGTCGGCAGTTCTCGCCACCCTCGATCTCGGTGCCGACCCTTCCTTGCGCAACGCGATTGCAGCGACGCTGCATCTTTCCCGCGGCGCTGGTCGCATCGGGGATCTGCGCGCCGAGTCGCGCCTGATCAATCTCGCGGTACAGCGCGATTCACGACGTTTTGCCAGCTTCAATGCCCTGCTGGTCGATCACCGCCTGCCACTCCGACCCGGCATCCGGGATCTCGCTCTGAGCGAGGGCAATATCCTGCTCCAGCCAGTCGATTTCGGCTCACAGCAAGCCATTGACGGCCTCAACGCCATGCTCTCTGCGAAAACCGGCGGGCGTATCCGATCCTTCCTCGAGCCGGGTTCGGCACCGAGCCTGGTCGCTGTCAATGCCCTGGTCTTCAGGGATTGCTGGCAAACCGGCTTCGACGTCGCCAGGACGGCGGAGCGCCCCTTCACCCGTGAAGACGGCTCCACAGCCTTCCGTACCACCATGGCCGGGACCATCAACCAGGCGCGGTATCGCGCACAGAACGGCTTCGTTGCAGTTGAACTTCCCTATCTTGACGAAAATTTCGTGCTCACGCTGGTCACAACCGCCCGCGATGCCATCACCAAGGGCGAATTCAAAGAGGCCGCTGCGCTGCTGGCCGGGCTTGATTTCACCGATGTCAAAGCCACCCTGGCGCTGCCGAAATTCGAAAGCCGGAGCGACAATGACCTGCTCGGGACCCTGGCTGCGATGGGACTCAAGACCGGACTCGCCTCCGCCAATCAGCTCCCCGGCTTTGCCGACGGTCTTGAGATCGGTCGGGTGCGACAAAAGACATGGCTCGTCATCGACGAGGCCGGAAGCGAAGCGGCGTCCCTTACCGCAGCCGAAGCCACGCGCTCCACAGCCACCGGTCCCAAAGAAGTCTCGGTGAATTTTGACAGGCCCTTTATCTACGCACTGCGCTATCGTCCAACCGGGGCCATCCTGATCGCGGGATATGTCGCCGACCCCGCCCCTGCAGCACCACAAACCTCACCGCCACCTCCATCCGGTCAGAACTGACGGCCTGACGCCGCAGCAGCTTCACCCCGGGACTTGCGGGCTTTCCGCCGAAGCAGGGAGGCGCCGCCTTTTGATTGATCTCTCCTGGAATTCGAGCCGCCCTGAAGGCAATACCTATTCCCTGCTCGAGACAAAACGTCTCATCGAATTCAGCGCAGCAGCGGAAGGGCATCCTGAACTCGAAGTGCAGATGATCCTCAACCACACGTCGCAAGGACGTGTTGGGACGCATAGCTGACTGGTCAGGCGAAAGGATCGAAGCTCAGGACCGCGACCGCTTCCGCGAAATTGTCGAAACCGAACGGACGCTCCTTCATGAAGGAAATTTCCCTCCCTGCGGATCCGGCCTTTCGAATCTGCAGCCTGGCAGAAGACCTGGGGCATGAGCCGTGAACTCGGGTATGCATTCGCAATGCGCGCCGCGCCAATTCTGCAAGCCGACGGCGCTCCCGGCGGGCACGGATCAATCTCCGGCGCGGTGATGCCGGGTCGATCCTGATCCTTTGCCGTGCCGGGCCCTGGCAGGATCACAGGGCACTGTGTGCCCCGATCAGGGCCTCGGCAGAGACCACCCCCCTGCCGGCCGGTACGGGCTTTGGCGTTTCGCTGACAGGCAACAGGCGCGCGAACGACGGGCATCCTGCGTGTGCGATCAACCCCGCTCACCCGATCTGCAGCTCCCGCAACGGGCGCAGGCCGGAAAAGCCAGCCCGCTACCTCGCCCGGACCGCGCACGCCAGCTCGCCCTGCCATATTCTTCCGGGCAGGGTTTCAGGGAGAAGCAGCAGCTGCGGACGGCGGCACTTTTCGCGCTTTCGCGCCAGCCCTGGCGCTGCTAGATCTGCCCACCCTGGCGCGGGCTTTGCGGCTGGCGGGCCAGTTCGCAAAAACAGCCGCGAAACCCCCAACCCCTTAAGGCGAGGAAGGAAGACCACCGATGTCCCAGGAGACCCATGAACGATCGGACTGCATCATTCTCGGCCGCACGATCGGCACCGCGACCGGCTGGGACGGCGACGAGGAAAATATCGTAATCCTGCTTTATGAATTTCAGCCCGCCCCCGGGATCGATCTGCCCGAAGGCGATGTCACCATCGATTTCGACGCCGGCCTCGCCGAAACCCATAATGATCACGGCGATGTCCTCATCAGCAAGGACATCGTCACCGTGCTCGCCAATATCCCGCGCGCTGAAGTGTAATTCAAGCCCATCCCGACGACCGGGCGCACCGGCCTGCCCGATCCGCGCCTGGCGTGAAAATCCATCGCGGATCCTGGCACCGCCGCTTCGCTTTTCGCTTTCCGATCGGACCGCTCCCGCAAAACGCGCGACCCGTTACTGACTGCCACCGGGATATTTGGTGAAATCGATATAGAACAGGTCCGCCGCCACCGGTTTGTTCGCCTCCAGATTATAGACCGCAACCGTGGTGTCGTAGCCTTGCGGATCGGTCACCGTCCATTGTTTGAGCAACCCGTCCTTGACACCGAACATCAGCATCAGGCGGCTGGTGCCCACCAGTGCCTGCTTCTCCTCAATGGTGATGCTGACAAAGAGTTCATCCAGAGTGACGTTGACGATATTGGTGTCCCGCATCAGGTCAATGCGGTCCTGCAGCAGGAAACGCAAGGGCGTCTGCGACAGCGGATAGACTTCCTGGGTGGCGAGATTGCGATCGCGCACCACCACGGAGGTGCCGTCGGCGACAATGTCGATCGGGCTGGGCGGATCATATTCGAACCGCACCCGCCCCGGCTTCTGGATGAAAAAGTCGCCCTGGGTACGGCCGCCATCGGGCCCGACCTGAACAAAATTTCCAGACAGCGTCTGGAGGGACGACAGATAGGCACTGACCCTGGCGGTCTGCGCCACCTGGACATTGTTGAAGGACTGCATCGGCGGGACAGCGTTGCGGCGCGGGTCGGGAATGACCGGCGTCGGGGGCTTCTGCGCCACCGCCGGTGGTGGCGCCACGCTCTGTCCCTTTGCTGCCGGCTTTGCCGCATTGGAGCCTTGCGCCATCAACGGGAATCCTGCCGTGCCGGTCAGGAGGAGCGCGACGAACACGCTGCTGACGGCGTGCATGCGCACCCGGGATGCGCCTTGGGGGAATGGATTTCTGATCAACGCGATGGTCCTGTTCTATGCCCGATGGCCCGCACGACGCCACGCGCCCATCTGTGCAATCGCCGCCGCATCCGCCCCAAAACGGCAATTGCGCGACAGGACCCATGGTGACCGCGCCAAGGCGCGTTGTCTTAGCGTGTTTTCAGGCAAAAACAGACATGATTTTGCGTTTCGATCAAGCTTGGCATTGCCGCGCCCTGGGGCGGTATATCCATTTGATTTCATGTGCAATAATCCGAACGGCGCGGGGTCTGGCCCGCGACCATGGGGGGCATGAAACCCATGCGCCGGTGCCGCCAGGGCAACTCCCGAAGCCATCGGCCCTGCGAGTTTCAGGGGGCGCGAAACCCAACCAGGAGTGGTGATGATTCGTGGCAGGGGGGTGGCCATCACGGTCTTGAGATCGCAGGCTTTGCCGATTTGGAGCCTGTCGCCGGCACTGCCTGTCCGGCCTGTCTGGGAACCGGCCCTTTTCCGGGGGAAAACAGGCCCGGGCCATCGAGGCCCTGACCTGCAATAAGGCAAAGCTCCCATCCTGTGCGGAGGCCTCACATATTGTCTTCTTCCTCAACCAGGATCTCGCGTTTGCCGGCGTGGTTGGGCGCACCGACGATGCCTTCGAGTTCCATGCGCTCCATCAGCGAGGCGGCGCGATTATAGCCGATCTGCAGCCGGCGCTGAATGTAGCTGGTCGACGCCTTGCGGTCGCGCCGCACGATCGCCACCGCCTGCGTGAACAGGTCGTTGCCACCGTCGCCGCCCATGCCGGTGGCGTCAAAGACCGCACCGTCCTCGTCGGATGGATCCTCGGCGGTGACGGCGTCAAGATATTCGGGCTGTCCCTGGGTCTTGAGATGGCGCACCACCTTCTCGACCTCGTCATCGGACGCGAAGGGACCATGAACACGGCTGATGCGGCCGCCGCCCGCCATATAGAGCATGTCGCCCTGGCCGAGCAGCTGTTCGGCGCCCATTTCCCCGAGAATGGTCCGGCTGTCGATCCGCGAGGTGACCTGGAAGGCGACGCGGGTCGGGAAATTGGCCTTGATGGTGCCGGTGATGACATCGACCGAGGGGCGCTGGGTGGCAAGAATGACATGGAGGCCGGCAGCGCGGGCCATCTGGGCCAGACGCTGGACCGCGCCCTCGATGTCCTTGCCTGCCACCATCATCAGGTCGGCCATTTCGTCGACGATGATGACGATATAGGGCAGCGGCTCCAGCGAGAGTTTCTCCTCTTCATAGATAGCCTCGCCGGTTTCCTTGTCGAAGCCGGTATGCACGGTGCGGGTGGGCTCCTCGCCCTTGGCCTTCGCCTCCGCGAGACGCGCATTATAGCCGTGGATATTGCGCACCCCGAGCTTGGCCATCGCCTTGTAGCGATCCTCCATCTCCCGCACCGCCCATTTCAGCGCCACCACCGCCTTCTTCGGATCGGTGACAACAGGTGTGAGGAGATGAGGAATACCGTCATAGACCGACAATTCGAGCATCTTGGGATCGACCATGATCAGACGCACCTGGTCGGGACGCAGGCGGTAGACCAGACTGAGGATCATGGTGTTGATCGCTACCGATTTGCCCGAGCCGGTGGTGCCGGCAATCAGCATATGCGGCATCCCGGTGAGATCGATGATCACCGGATCGCCGCCGATGGTCTTGCCCAGACAAAGCGGCAGCTTGGCGACGCTTTCGGTGGCCTCTCTGGAGGTCAGGAGTTCGCGCAGATAGACTTTTTCGCGGTGCGCGTTGGGCAGTTCGATGCCGATGACATTGCGCCCGGGCACCACCGCGACCCGGGTCGACACCGCGCTCATCGAGCGCGCAATGTCATCGGAGAGCCCGATCACACGTGATGACTTGATGCCCGGTGCCGGCTCCAGTTCATAGAGTGTCACCACCGGGCCGGGATGGGCGGCAAGGATCTCGCCACGGACACCGAAATCCCCCAGCACACCCTCTAGCGCGCGCGAATTGGCTTCCAGCTCCGCCTTGCCCAGTGGCTTGCGATCGGTGGCCTTCGGTGCTGCAAGCAGCGATATTGGCGGGAATTCGAATTTGCCCGCCGCCTTGCGCGCTGGCCGCGCCGGCTTGCGCCGCGGCGGCGGTGGCTTTTCCTCCTCCTCTTCCTCCTCTTCTTCTTCCTCCCCGTCCTCCTCTTCCATCTCCACTGCCGCAGAGACGGAGCCGCTACCGCCAAGACTGGGCTCATGGCGATCGAACAGGCCGCCGCGCGAGCGTGATCCACTGGAGACCAGATGGCGATAGACCACGCCAAAAAACCACTTCAGCCGCGCCCTTGTGCTCATGATGGTGTGGAACAGCCAGCCCACACGCACCGAGCCTTCGTCGACGTCGGTCTGTGCCGGTTCATCGTCATCGACGCCCGTCAACTCCTCAGGCTCGCGTTCGCGCGCGCCGACGCCGCAGGCAATCAGGAAACTGACCACCACGGTGAGAAACAGAAACAGGCCGTAGAGAAAACCGATGAACATTCCGGGCTGACCCAGGATCAGGGCGGGCGCACGCGCCACGGCGTCCCCGACAACGCCCCCCAGCCCCGTCGGCAGCGGCCATTTACCACCATGCGGAAAGCTGCTGGCAAAGCCCGCCGTCATCGCCACGCAGACAATCCAGGAGCCTAAGCGCAGCGGCTCGCGATCGAAAGCCCGCCGCGTCACCATGCGCCAGCCCAGGACCGCAGCCGGCAGAATCAGCATGATGGCACCGAGACCAAGAATCTGCATCGACAGATCGGCGGTGATGGCACCGGCATAACCAAGGACGTTGCGCGCCGGCCGCGAGGTGGCCTGACTGAGACTTGGATCCTGCACCGACCAGGTCATGAACGAAGCGGCCACCGCGCCCGAACATGCGATCAGCGCCAGACCGCCGAGCTGGCGCAGGCTCCGGGCCAAAACATCGCGGAGCGGCTGCGGCAGATGACCGAGCCACGGTACAACGCGTTCGAGTGCCAGCATACTCATTCACTCAGGCCCAATGTCTCGACCAGCCGGGTCAATGCCGTGGCAGTGGTCTCCTCATTCTGCACCATCGCCAGGCGGATATAGCCCGCGCCTGGATTGAATCCGTCCGCCTGCACGCGTGCCAGATAGCTCCCCGGCACCACCCGCAGCCCCGCCTCCTTATAGAGCTTCACGGTCACCGCCTCGTCGCTGCCGAAAGCGGAGACATTGAGCCAGATGCAGAAACCGCCCCCGGGGCGGCGATAACCACAACCCTGCCTCAGGATCTGGTCGGCAAGATCGAATTTGCGGCGATAGAGCCGGCGGTTTTCCTCGACATGGGCCTCGTCGCTATAGGCAGCGACCGCGACCTGCTGCAGCGGCACCGGCACCTGTGGCGCGGCGACATTGCGCAGCTCATGAAACATGTCGATGAATCTGCGGTCACCCGCGACAAAGCCGACGCGCAGGCCCGGCAGATTCGAGCGTTTCGACAGCGACTGAAAGCTGACGACGCCGGCAAAATCACTGCCGGCGCATTCCAGCACACTGCCCGGAACCTCTCCTGTATAGATTTCGGAATAACACTCGTCGCTCAGAATGACGAAGCCGAAGCGTTCGGAAAGGGCGAGAAGGCGGTGGAAATAGTCTTTCTGGACGATGGCGCCCTGCGGGTTTGCGGGCGATGCAATATAGAAGGCGACACAGCGCGACAGGGTCTCCGCATCAAGGCTTGCGAGATCGGGAAGAAAGCCGTTTTCCGCCGTGGTCGGCAGATGAACGGCTTCGCAGCCGGCACAGCGCGCGGCCATTCCATAGACCGGATAGAACGGATTGGGCATCAGGATTGCGGGCCTGCCGGCGGCGGCGCGCGCCCCGACATAACGCAGAGCCGTGAAGGCCGCGAAAAACAGGCCTTCCCGGCTGCCGTTGAGAACCAGAACCTCGGAATCGGGATCGACCTGGCGCGGCAGCGCAAAGCGGCGGGTGAGCCATGAAGCCGCGGCCTGACGGAAGGCTTCTATGCCTCTGGCCACAGGATAACGGCCAAATTCCGCGCTGTGGCGGGCAAGCACGGGAGCGACAAAATCCGGCAGCGGATGCTGCGGTTCGCCGAGCGACAGGTTGATCAGCGCCTTCCCGGGTGAAAAAGGAGACAGCAACTGCGCCAGACGGGCAAAGGGCGAGCGCTCGTCGTCCTGGCTGTTACCGCCCTGCGGCGCTCGGGATGAAGCGGTCATGGGATACTCACGGACGCTTTGGACGCGCCGATACTATTCATAAGGACCGCCTCGGTCAGTGCGGCCGACCGGACGGTTTGCTGTTCACCATAGATGGCACGAGGTTAAGACGCGATTAACCATCGGTGACGCGGGCCAGCTCCCCGACCCCGGCATCAGGGGAGGGATTCGCACTGCGCGTCAAGCCTGCCTTCCAGCCCCAGCCAGCCCCCGGTCTCTCTCTGGCGAGCCCGGCGATACCGGCCCCGATGCCCCGGGAAAAAGGAAAGTTCATGAAATCACAGGTTTATTTCTCTCTGCCGCAACCGCCGGGAGGGCTGCAGGGAGGACGCAGACCACGCTCCTCAAAACCTGTCGAAATCATCCAGAGCTCTCCGCCGGACCTGACCCGGGAACTGGCGATGGCGGTTTTTTCCGCGCACACATCCTGAAAACCTGAAAACCTGAAAACAGGGTTGAGGGGATGCAATTTTCGCAAGGCGGGATCACGCCTGCAGGGAGATGGCCTTTATCATCGTCAGACAGCGCAACTACGCTCCTTTCGCAGCGCGATGGGCCGCCACCCCTTCGCGCAAATCGGCATCCGGTCATCCGGGCACCGTGCTTTTCCGAACTCTCCGGACAGTGAAGATTTCGCAACCGGCCGCCTCCTGCGAAATCACGTCATGCGCTGCGGCGCTGCGGTTTCGCCAGCACGGTCCGTCATTCCAGAAATGCTGACTGCCCGGGTCGGACCGGAGGCAGCTCGCACCCGGCTCGAAATCCGGGAAAAACTGCACCTCTCCGGCCGGGATGGTCATCCATCTGCCACCAATCACCGCGCTGAAAACGGGGCACGGTCAGTCGTTCCAGAAATACAATTGCCGGTCAAAATCCCATATGTTGGCAAAGTCCGGCGGGCCGGGCAGCGGCAGCGGCAGCGGCATCGACACGATCGGGCGCCTCGTCATGCAACCGGCGGACTTCGTCGGTTGAGCGCCGGGGTGCCGGATTTTCCGCCGCTTCACCCGCACCCTGACGACGGCGGCGAGGCGCGTCAGGGATGTACAGCGCGCAAACGCCGAGGCCGCATTCCCAACATTGCGGCAAAGTGATGGCATATCCTTCCGCTATCTTTACCGCCGTAATGAAACTGGCAGGATTAAGGCAGGGACAGGGCAAGCCGGGAAAGGTGGATTTTCACCGGGCGTCAGGTCTTTTCGCGCAGCGCTCGCATTGATTTGATTCAGCTTTCGAACATTGAGGCTCCCGAAAGCTGCCATCGCGCGGTGGCAAAACTTGGCATAATCAGGCCGGACTGCTAAGCGTCATGCGCACTTGACGTTGCGGCACGGGAGTCGGGTCACGAGATGGCGCGTTGGTTCTACGCTTTGGAGGGCAAAAAGAAGGGACCTTTTTCGGCCTCCCAGTTCCGCGCTCTCGTAACTCAAGGCGAGGTCCGATCCGATACCCTGGTGTGGACCGAAGGCATGCCGGCCTGGAAAAAGGCGGGCGAAGTCGACACCATCCTGCCGGCCGAGGAGTCGGCAACTGCACATCCTGCCGCCGCGATCGCCCAATCTTCATCTGCGCAACATCTGCCGGGCCCGACATCTGCATCTCTGGCAGCGCCATCCCTGCTTCCCCCATCGCTCCATTCCCATAGACAGCAGGGCGCATCAGCGCCGGCCCCACGTCCGCAGCCCCCACGACCCCAGGCACCGCGCCCGCAAGCTCCGGAGAATCGGGCTCCGCAGCCCTCACGGCAGCAAACCCCGACTCCCCAGGCTCGAGGCCCGCAGGCCCCGGTGCCACATAACTCCGGTCCACAAAGCTCTGCTTCCTACAGCCCGGCTCCACAGCGGCGCGGTTCCCACAGCCCACGTCCGCAACCGGCTCGGGCAGCTGCCGAAGAAGACAGCCCGCGCCCGGCCGCCGTCGAGGCGCGGGCTCATCGTCCGGCTCCGCTTCGCGGCACGTCCCTGTCCTTCAATATCGGCCTCTTCAACCTCCTGTGGCGCGGCATTGTTCTCGGCATCGGCGTGCAGCTTATCCTCCCGGCGCCCTGGGTCGCGGTCTGGTTCTGGAGATGGACCATTTCCCGCATTGTCGTTCCGGGACATCGCACCCTGGGTTTCATCGGCCAGCCCGGCGACATCTGGTACGTGTTCATGAGTTTCGGCGCGCTCAACTACGTGCGCTGGATCGGTCTCATCTTCAACAATATGACCCTCACTTTGGCATTTGCCATCGCCGGAGTTCTGCTGCAGTTTGTGCTGGCGTGGATCATGCTGCGCTGGGTGGTCAGTAATCTTGTGGCAAGCTATGAGCGCCTGGCGATCTCCTTCACCGGCGGCCCGATTGCCATGGTGGGCTGGCTCCTGCTGCTGCTCCTGCCGATATTGACCATCGTCGGCTCCGTCTGGGCGGCGGCTTCCCTCAGCGACGGCTCCCTCAGCATGGTGGACTGGGGCTGGCTCCTGCTGCTGCTGGCCTCGATGCTGATCATTATCTCCTGGACAGCCTGGGTGGTGGTGTGGATGATCCGCTGGGTCTGCCGCAATCTTGAAGGCACGCGACGCGACGTGATTTTCATCGCCACGGGGCCGCAGGTGCTGTGGCGATCGCTGATATTTGCCTTCAGCTGCGCCTTCCTGATACCGATCCCGGCTATGCTGCGCTGGTATGCGCGCTGGTTCATATCGCAGTTCTACCTGGTTTCGCGGGAAGAGCAGGCAACTGCTTAAGACCCGATTCGCGGATTGTTTTCGAGGCTTCATCGTCACCGGCTTTGAGGCCTTCTTTGAGACCTTGGGGGGCCGCGCAGGAAATGGACAAAATCTTCGATGCTGACATTGTCATCGGCGGCGGCGGCCTTGCCGGCCTGACCCTTGCGCTTGCGCTCCGACACGGCCTGCGGCGCGACCGCTCGGCCGTGACCATCCTGGTCGCCGATCCCGCTCTCGATGCGCCGCCGCTCTGCGGTTGCGGCGCCACCGCGATTTTGGCCGGGGCCCGCCGCATGCTGGAAGAGATCGGCCTGTGGCCGCAGCTGGAGAGCCTGGCCGAACCGGTCCGCGACATCACCATCACCGGTTCCACGCCCCGGGATGGCAGGCGCCCGACACTCCTGACCTTTTCCGACAGCATCGAAGCCGGCCAGCCGCTGGCTCATGTCATTGAAGACCGCGAGTTCAAGGCAGCGCTGTTGTCCGCAGCAGGCACGTCAGCGACAGGTGCGACAGAAATCCGCCTGAGACCGTTGCGCCTTGAATCCGCCACAACGGATACAGATTCGGCCGTGGTCCGGCTGGCCGACGGCACCGTCATCCGAACGGCGCTGGTGGTCGCCGCCGACGGTGCGGCATCGCGCCTGCGCCTGCGCGCGGGCATCGGCACCACCGGATGGGACCACGATCACTCGGTCATCGTCGCCACCACCCGCCATGACGGGGATCATCAGGGGCGTGCCGAGGAGCAGTTCCTCAGCACCGGCCGGGCTGAACTGCTGCCGCTGCGCAACCGCCGTTCGGCCCTGCTGTGGAGCCAACCGCGCCGCGAAGCCGAATATCTGGTGAGTTTGAGCACTGCCGGGTTCGAGGACGAAATCGAACGGCGCATCGAAAGCCAGCGGGGCCGCCTGACCCTGGAGGGTTCGCTCCGAGCCCTGCCGCTTTCCGGTTTTGTCGCCCGTTCCTTTATTGCCGAGCGCCTGGCACTGGTCGGCGACGCCGCCCATGTCATCCCCCCCGTCGCCGGACTCGGGCTCAACCTCAGTCTCACCGATGTCGCGGCTCTCGCCGAGGTCATCGTCGATGCCGCCCGGCTGGGGTTCGACATCGGCAGCCACCATGTGCTGGAGCGCTATCAGCGCTGGCGCCGTTTTGACACCGTGGCCACCGGATTGACCGCAACCGCGACGCGCTTGCTGCTGTCCGACCGCTCAAGGCTGGGCCAGGCCATCACCGGATTCGGATTCGGTCTTCTCGACCGTGCTCCCATGATCCGGGCGCACCTCGCCCGCCACGCCGCCGGCATAACCGCAGGTGCGCCGCGACTGCTGCGCGGTCAGGCCCTGTAAGGAGGATCACTCGATTCGGCGCGCTTCCTCGGGAAGCATGATCGGGATGCCGTCCCGGATCGGATAGGCGAGCTTGGCGGCGCGCGAAATCAGCTCCTGTTTCGCCGCATCATATTCCAGCGGGCCCTTGGTCAGCGGACAGACCAGAATCTCCAGCAGCCTTCGATCGACCTGGCCTGGATCGACTTGCCTTGGATCGACCCCTTCTGTGACCGCACTCATCGACTTCCCTCCGATCATTGAGGCCCTGTTCTACAGCATTTTGCGTGACAAAAGGCGATAGAAAGGCTAGCCGCAGGCACGACATCAGGATCCGCAATCCCGCTCCTCGCGGGCCTGAATGGCCAACACCGACCTCAAAGACGTGAGCCATGACCCTCGAACGTTATAACGCCCGGGATGCCGAACCACGCTGGCAGCGCCAGTGGGACGAGAAATCGATCTTCGTCTCGGCCAACGACGACCCCCGTCCGAAATATTATGTTCTGGAGATGTTCCCCTACCCGTCCGGGCGCATCCATATCGG
>WQYW01000115.1 GCA_009781045.1 Alphaproteobacteria bacterium | reverse complement strand
CGTACCGTTGACGCACTGACAGAAAAGGTCGGCACTGTGTTGAAGAAGATAGAGCCGCCTGAATGCAAGCGATTTGTGAGGCACGCCGGGTATGTGCCAATTTGAGCGGGAACAGCTCTATCCCTCGGTGAAATATCCAGACAGAAAGACTTGACCGCAATAACGACTTACAGACATCGGTCCAAGAGGTGTGTTTACGGTCTGCCGCGCATTTTCAGCCGGGACCATTTCGAATGCGATTTCCATGGGGGCGCCCCTGCTGGCTTTCTTCACCGGGTTCTTCGCTTTGATTCGCGGCCAGAATTGTGACGCAGGCGAGGACCTCCTCGACCCTGAAGATGCCGCCGCTGCAGGAGGCGATGGTGTATTTTGCACCCTTGACCTGGCGCGGACCGTTTCGCCCCGTAGCGGGATGACGAGTTCGTGGATCTGGCCGCGCCCGGTTGCGGTGATGGGGTGGCCTTTCGACTGCAGACCGCCCGAAGTGTTGACCGGAATGCGCCCGCCGAGTGTGGTGACGCCACTCTTGGTGAGCTTGCCGCTGTTGCCGAATTCGCACAGGCCTATCATTTCGATCTGCTTCAGTTCAGCGAAGGAGCTGGCGTCGTGGGCTTGGTGATGGCGACTGGGTTCGGCCAGACCGAGGGCGGCCTCAATTCCACCTTCTTCTCGCAGCAGGAACTCGCCAGTGCCCTGGCCACAGGCAATGAGGCCCGTCTTCAGGGCCGCGGTCGGGTTACGCCTTTCGTGAGTGTCGAGATCATGGATGAGGAGGGGCGGCTCCTGCCTCTGGGGGAACGCGGGGAACTGGTGGTTCGTGGCGACCAGATCATGATCGGATACTGGAACAATCCCGAGGAGTCGAAGCGGGCGTCGGCCTTTGGCTGGCATCGCACCGGGGATGTCGGCTACAAGGATCCGGATGGCTGGGTCTTCCTTGTCGACCGGAAGAGAGACATGATCATTTCCTGAGGCTTCAACGTCTTCCCCGCGGAGGTCGAGAAGGTGGTGGTCGCGCATCCCGCCGTTGAGGACTGCAACGTCATTGGCGTGCCCGATGCGACTTGGGGCGAAGAGGTAGCCGCGGTGGTGCAGATCAAGGCGGGCGGGGAAATTGATCTGGCGGAGCTCCAGGCGTTCTGCGGTGAGCGGTTCGGTGGCATCAAGGCACCGAAGCAGTTCGATGTCTGGCAGGAACTGCCGCGAAGCCCGGCGGGCAAGCTGCTGTGCCGGCGGGTGAGGGAGGTCTATTTGGCGGACCGGGAATCTGGATCGCAACATCGGATGGCGATTCGTGAAGCTCGGCTCCGCTTCGCGGTGCGCGTGGGGGCCGGCGGACAGGGGTGCCAGGCGGAGTGCCAGAAACAGTGTGCCCTTGGCAAGGGGAGCACGGGGGCAGGCAAGCGTGGAGGGGAGCGTAATCCGGTCTGATCTCGCGGCGTTGAAGATACCCAGCAAAAGAGCACGTGATCCGTGATCCTGTGTTTGGGCTTGTGGTTTCTGTATTGGTGTTGAGGAAGCCTGCCAGGGAGGTGCCGTGCGGTGCGGCTCCCCGGATGAGGCGAGTATATTGAGTTGGAGCTACGGACGAATGTCACCCCTGGTTCTCGTGGCGATACCCGTGATCGGCTATCTGGCTGCGGCGCTTCACACAATATTGCATGAATTGGCTCATGCCCTTGCCGGGCAGGCGGTCGGCATTCAGATCCAGGAGATACGGATCTGGCATGGGGAGCCGCTGTTTCGGCTGCGCGTCGGGGAGACGGTGTTGACTGTGGGGCGCGGACCTGTCGGCGGTGGGTTGGTGCAGTCCTATCCGCAGAGAAAGCAACAGCGGTGGCGCATGATGATGTTCGTTGCCGCAGGACCAGCGATGGACATTGTGTTCATACTTGTCGCCTTGCGGGTTGGGGCCGGTGGGGGTTGGTTCGGCTTTGCTGGCTTGATGGCTGCGCTTGTAGGTGCTGTGGTGCTAGCAGTGTCCGCCGTGCCGCGCCGGGTAACGTTGTTCGGAGAAGTCCGCGCCAACGATTTGCTTCTGCTGTGGCAGGTCACAATGACGCGCCCTGCAGTGGCGCCAATCTGGCCGCAATACGAAAAGGCGGTTGCCCGATATTGGAATGGCACGGGGCCGGTGCCGGGTATGACACGGCAATCGGAGCGGATCGTATTCCATCTCCTTGGCAACCCGGGTGTTCCTGATGAGGCGGGTGTTGGCGCGCTGGAGCGCGAGATTGCACGCAAGCCGCATCCGGCGGAAGCGGCTTATGTTCTGGATGTGTTGACGACGCGCGCGCTTCTTGCGGGTCGCGACGATCTGATTGGTCGGATGGACTCCTGGAGCAGCACAGCTCTTGCGTTGCGCCCCGAGCTTGCGACGCTGCAGGGGTCGAGAGGCGCGGTTCTCGGTCTGCTTGGCCGTCACGACGAGGCCCTGGCGATATTTGACAAGGTCACGCCGAGCTGCGATTTCGATGGGCTGATGGTAGAGGTTTGCGCGGCCCGATCGCTGTTCCACAGGGGGGAGGGTGCCGCTGCGGTAACGAGGTTCGAGGCTGCGTTGGCGCGCAGCGGTGGCAGTGTTGGGAAAGTCCGCGCCGATGTGCAGACTCTTGTGCGGCGCATTGGCGAGGAAATCGGTGCGCGGCTGGCTTTGTTATCGACGAAGACTGCGGCGATGAGTGCCGGGCAGGATACGGCGTCCTGCGGTGGTGCTGCAGAGAGTGAGGAAGCGTTGGCGCCGCGTCTCTTTATCGAGATCGTCAGGCGACCGAAAGGAGATGGTCCGGATTGGGTTCATGACCAGTGGATCGGTTTGCGCCTGCCTCTTGTGGCTGGTCATGAGCCACGCGGTTGCGAAGTCGATGTTGTGCTGCGCCGAGGGAGTGACGCGGTTGTCGTCGACTATGGAGGCCAGCGGATCGGTGGAAGGCGCCTGGAGACCGAGACATGGAACGGTTTCCGGGTCAATGGCGAGGAAGCGGTTGCTGTTCTGGAGAAAGCAGGTCGCATGGAGGCGGCGGGCTGGTGGAGAGGCGACATGCTCTTGCTTTCACGGGAATGGATTTTTGATTCGGCATGCGCTGAGCTTGTCGCGCAGGAACAGGACGGCTCCTGATATTTTGGTTGTATCTCGCGCCGTTGTTCTTCGCCATCATGATGGTGTGGCGCCCCCTGGGCGACGCGGCCTTTCGTTTGCGGACAGCGACCCCGACCGTCTGAGCCAAATCACTTGTGGCGGCTCACTCACTTGTGGCTCACTTGCTGTGGCGGTCGGGCCGGATCCTTCCCGCTGACAGCTGTGGCCGTCGGCACCTTCGCGGACCAACTGCAGCAGCGACTTGCCCTGCGATATCGTGCGGTCTGGCGTAAGCGATGTTGGTTTGAACCCGACCTCAGAGAAGTACTGCGCGGCCTCGGCAAGCTGTCTGAGTTTCTCATGGTGCGTTGGCTTTGGCGTCTCTCCCCCCAGCCAGTTGTAGAGAGTCTGGCGAGAGACGCCGAATACTGCGGGCAACCGCGCCATGGTGCGACCGAAGCCGGTTTGGATTTTTTGCAGGAGTTCGGCAAATGGAGCCGGGTTGGAAAACGGAATGGCGATCACCACGACCTGCAAGTCGACATAACCGAGCGGTGTCTGCATCGATAGTATTCAGCACTCTCGATGCCGCCTGTGCCAGCAGTACCTATGGCGGGCATTCGCTGATGGGCGTGCGAATGGGTTGTGGGGAGCTCATCCAAATGGGTCATTTTTCGTTCCAGGCCTCGAATGCGTGGGCAGTTGCAGCCGACTTGAAGGACGCACTGATGACATCATGGATGGAGCCAGGATGCTTCCGAACGGCCTCTTCCGAAAACACGATTCGTCCGTCGACAAATCCGTCGGTATCCAATGTGGCATGCCTGCCAGAGTTTCGGAGAAACCGTTGTTCAATTTCCATGCCGTCGGCGATGACATCGGGAGGGAAGGCAAATTGACCATTCCGGATCAAGACACGCGAACGCAAACCGACGTTGTCTATGTAGCTGAAGGTCTCAGAAAAGGAATAGGCTACGGTGCCACCTCTCGGGGAATCCAGCCCGAGCACCTCAGGCACGACGTACTGTTCGATGCTTTCGTTCGGCCGAGGTGCGACATGGTCAAAATAGCGAAGGCCCACGAGGACGGTGAAGTCGAGTTCTACGATCTCATGCACCATGGCCAGCCCTTTAAGGAATTGGGCCGAAAACTCTTCAAAGTGGCGATAGCGCGTCGATTGAAACGTGAAAGCATCAGGGTTCAAGATAAATCTGTGCGTCTTGCCCGCATTGGCAAAGAAGTATTGATCAAGGCTGACCACGTTGGGTGGCGTCGGAGGTCTTTCCTGATCTGCGATCTGGACAGTGATAGCCTTGCGTGATGTGAAGTCCGAAAAGCCAGCCTTGCGCATTGCATCCTGGATTGAGGGGAGATAGTCGCCAAGTTTCAACAGTGGGTTGAACCGCGCCTGTGCGATTGTGAAACAGACGGGCGGATTTTTCAGCGGTGTTCCCATGATCAGCTCCAATGGGGCCGCAGTTCACACTTTGGTTGATAAATGGCAGGGGCTGGTTAGGGTATTTCGTTAAGTTAATGTTGGGGTCTCCAGCGGCTTCACAGTGGGATGGGGTGCGTTCAGCCAGTTCGTCGGCCGGAAAGACGCCCGGGCGGGACAGTTTCCGACCGGAGATTTCGGGACTGGCGTCGCTGGGCATCTGCCAGAAGAACCAGGCCGAGGCTGGAGGCCAGTGCCACCACGATGAAACCTGGCGCAAAAGGACCGGCATTGAGTTCGCCAAGATGGCGCAGCTACATCGTGGTCTCGACCGAGATGGCGCCAAGTGCGACGCCGGCCGAAATCGTCAGTTTGCCGGGTGACGGCCACCAGTGTGGTGGCGCGGCTGATCGGCACGCCATCCAGTGCTGCTCCCCCACCCCAACCCTGAAGCAGCCAGCGGTCAATTCGAAACACCGATCCACAGAGTCGATGCAGCCGCGATCACCCGCAGAAAATGTGGGGAAATCATATGGCGCTTCGTGGCCCGCTGCGACGGAAGCTGGTGGCGGTTCCCTTGTGATCCTGCTGCACCGGGGTTCTCTGTTCCAGCGCCGGATGATTGCCGATCAACCTGGTCGGCGCAGGCGGTCTGGCGGATGTGGCAATGTCAGTCATCCAGCGGATCAAAGGGATCGGCAGGGCATTGATGAAGCTGCTGTCCGGCGCTTTGCCAACGCGTCGACAGGTGGTTTCGTTGCTGACCACTGGTGACGGATTGAGCCGGCAGCGCTGATCGCAGAATGATTTCCGAGCCTCTCGTGAAGGGAAATGCTTCTCTGCGACCGCGCACCGACGAGTCCAGGCGATCACAAGGGATAGCCGGGTGCTTTCCGGCGGATCGTCATCCACTGCCACTGCGTGAATTCATCCCAGTTGGCAGGACCACCGAGGCGGGAACCATTGCCGGAGGCGCCGCGCCCCCCCATCGGCATGGTTCCGTCATCGGCCACGGTCTGGTCGTTGACATGAACCAGTCCAACATTGAGGCGCTCCGCCATCGCCATCCCGCGCCCGACATCGCGGGTGTGGATTCCGGCCGAGAGTCCGTATTCTGTGGCATTGGCAAGCGCAATGGCGTCGTCGTCACTGGCAAAGGATGTGATCGAGACCACCGGTCCGAAGATCTCCTCCCTGAAGGCAGGCATGTCGGGTGTCACATCGCCCAGGACGGTGGCAGGATAGAATTGTCCGCGCGGATTGCCGCCAGCGAGCAGCCTGGCACCCATGGCGACAGACTCCCGGACGATCCGGTCGACCCGCGTCGTCTGTTTCATGGTGATGAGAGGGCCAAGGGCGACCTGTTCGGTGCAGGGATTGCCGACCGGCAGCACGGCGGCTTTCTCTGCCATTCTTCGGGTGTATTCGGCCGCGATGTCGAGATGAACGAGATGGCGGCCGGCACTCATGCAGATCTGGCCCTGATGCAGCCAGGAGGCCCACGCGCCCCCGCAGACAGCAAGATCGAGATCGGCGTCATCAAGGATGATCAGGGAGTTCTTGCCACCAAGCTCAAGGGCCACCTTCTTGAGATGTCTGCCGGCCAGTTCACCGACCCGGCGACCGACTGCGGTGGATCCGGTGAAGGAGATCATCGCAACATCCGGGTCCGTCACCAGGGCTTCGCCCGCATCCGCGTCTCCCGGCAACATGCAGAGCGTGCCGGGGGGCAGGCCGGCCTGCTGCATCAGGAGCGCGACCAGCACCCCGCCGCTCACCGGGGTTCGCGGATCCGGCTTGAGGACCACGGCGTTGCCTGCCGCCAGCGCTGGAAGCGCGGCGCGGCAGCTCAGCACAAAGGGGAAATTGAATGGCGAAATGACGCCGACGACGCCATGGGGTACGCGCCGTGCCAGGCTGGTGCAGCCGTCCGCGCTTGGCAGGACGAGGCCTTTTGGCTGGGTTGCCATGGCGGCCGCCTCGTTGAGAAGATGCAGCGCGGCGTCGATCTCAAACATGACCTTGGGAACGATGCTCCCGGTCTCGCGCCCGATGAGTTCCGCAATCCCGCTGCGATGCTCCTGCACGAGAGCCGCGGCCTTGCGGAACACGCGGGCCCTTTCCGGATAGGCCATCCGGGCCCACTGGGGCTGTGATTTCTTCGCCAGCATGCACGCCTCGCGCATGTCGCCGGGGCTGGCGAGGGCGACGCGGGCCAGAACCGCCCCTGTCGCGGGTTCACGAACTTCGATTTCGCCCCCGCGCAGGGGCTTCCACGATCCGTCGTACGCCTTGCCGTTCCAGTCTGCGGAAGCCAGCAGTCCCGACATGTTTCCTCACTCGCTTTCGTTCTTCGACCCGGTCAGGGATCGAACCGTTGTGATTGCACAACAGTCTGCGATCGCAGATCGTTCGTCAACCGATGGCCGATGCGCATTTTGCAGGACGGAACATGTTGCCGGACTGCGACCATCCCCTGCCGGATGTGGAACCAGAAATTGGCAGATTATGAAGTATCTGCTTGACCATCCCGTCAGACAACCGAGGTCCCGGGTTTTGTCTGGCCGCCGTGGTGCTGCGAAGCGGCTGGGCAAGGAGTGCCCCTGACACTCAAAAGCCGCATCGAGACAGGTCCTCAACCAGGCCAGACCCGCCCTGGGTGAGGTGCCGGTGGAGTCGCGGGACGCGACGCCGCGAGCCTCTGGAACCTGCAGCCGTCTCTGCGGGCGGGTTGTCGCAGCCTGTTGTCCGATTGGAACGGTGGCCGCATCGGATAGCGTCTCAGATCGCAGCTGCCGCATGCCGCCGGTTGGGGGGACGCCATCCCACCACTCGTTTCGCCCCGATCCGCCTGGGGGCCGCAATTGCCACGCTTTGAAGCGGGGCCGTTCGGGAGGGCTGATTCCGAATTCCGGATCTCTGACGTCAGCCGCAATTCCTTGACCCGCAAGGGAGATTTCGTGCTATAGGGGGAAGTCTGTTTCATCGCGAGGCGAATTCGCTGTCAATCGCAGTTCGTGGATTGGAGCGTGTTGATGCCGGTTAAATTTTTGGGGCAGGTCAGCGTCTACCGGGATCAGAGACTGCCGGAGCTTGTCACCCCGGTCGGCTATGCGGCGCTGATCGATGCCTACCGCCTCGCGGTCCCGCTGCCGCATCTGCTTTCCGGGATCGGCGTCCGCCACCAGGTCGTCACCAGGGCAGGATGGCGCATCTTTACCGTCCGCCACACGCCAGAGGCTACATTTGAGGGCAATCTGATCTTCGCCCTGAAATATGAGGGGCTCGACCTTGCGGTCCTGAAACGCCTGTTTCTGGCGGTTGGCGAGCGGGAGATCCGCGATCTGATCCGTCGCAGGCCGGGCAGGAGCGATTCCCGCCGTATCTGGTTCCTTTATGAATGGCTGTTGGGACGCAAACTCGATTTGCCGGATGTGGAGCCGCGGCCCTATGTTGACGTCGTCGATACAAGGCTCCAGTTCGGTGTCATCGGGCGCAATTCATTGCGCCATCGTGTCCGTAACAACCTGCCGGGCACCGTGAATTTCTGCCCGATGGTGACCAGGTCGGATATCCTGTCGGAATTCGTCGGACGGGATCTGAGAACCCGCGCCCGGATCGTGGTCAGCCAGATCCGGAGAGACCTGGTGGAGCGCGCGGGTGCGATCCTGCTCTTCAGGGAGGCCAAAGCGAGCTATCTTATTGAGGGGGAGCGGCCGCCTCAGGAGCGCATTCAGCGCTGGAGCAGGGTGATCGCGGAGGCGGGGCAGTTCGCACTGGATGAGACCGAACTCTTCCTTGTGCAGCGCGGCGTGGTCGGCGACCGGCGTTTCGTGAAGCCGGGTTTTCGCAGGCAGGATGCCTTCGTCGGGGAGTATGACCGGGATGGGCGGACGCCGGTTCCGCAAGCTGTCAGTGCCCGCCACAGGGATGTCGCTTCCCTGGTGAGAGGAATGATTGCGCTGGATCAGGGCGACAGAAGCGAACTCGACCCCATCGTTGCTGCCGCGGTCATGGCCTTCGGGTTCCTGTTCATCCGTCCCTTCGAGGACGGCAATGGCCGTTTTCATCGCTATCTGATTCAGCATGTGCTGCAGCGTCGCAGTTTTAATCCCGAAGGCGTCCATCTTCCGGTCTCGGCCGCCATTCTCGATTCCCTGGCCGGCTACCACAAGGCGATCGACAGTTTTTCGTCGCGTCTTCTTGCCTATGTGGACTGGGAGCCGACAGCGGAAGGTGGCTTGCGGGTCACGAATGACACCGCGGATTTCTATCGCTTTTTCGATGCCACAGCGCAGGCGGAATTCCTTTACGACTGTGTGCAGACCACGATTGATTACGAACTGCCGAAGGAATGCAGCCGGTTGCAGAATTTTGAGGGTTTTCGCTCCGGCGTCGAAGGCATTGTCGAAATGCCGGGGCGCCTGGTCGGGGTGCTGTTTGAATTGCTGGAGCAGAGCCAGGGACGTCTGCCACGGCAGGGGCGTGAGGGGGAATTTGCCAGGCTGACGCGCAGAGAGGGGATGGCGATCGAAGACCTCTACCGCAGGCTGATCCTCCATCCGGGCTGGGGTTCACGTGCCGCCGGCGGTTAGGGGTCGTGGAAGATACACGATGCGGCTGTGTGGGCCTCAGGCAGAGGGTGGCAGTGGTTTGCCTCACAGCAAGCCCGGTTCCGCGGCAGGGTGCTCAGGCGCGGGCGAATGAGGCAGGGGGAGGGTGCGGTTTTCGCATCGGCTCCGCGAGGTTCCCGGTTGCTGGCGGTCGCGGGAGCCGAAGCGGGGCCTTGCAGGACGGCTGCGGAAGGACCGGGAGGTGGGGTTGATCGAAAATGGCTCGGCCTTGCTGGCTGGGGATGCGGCCAGGCTGATGCGGGCTGCCGCCGCGCTGGTTTTTGATGTCGATGGCACCCTGGCTGAGACCGAGGAGCAGCATCGGCAGGCCTTCAACGATGCCTTCCTCCGCCTTGGTCTCAACTGGCACTGGGACCACGCCCTCTACAGCAGTCTGCTGCTGGTGGCAGGCGGCAGGGAGCGCATTCGTGCCTATACGGAAAGCCTGGGGATCGCTCCGTCATTCTCGGAAGCGGACATTGCCGGGCTTCATCGTGTGAAGACGGCGCGTTATGTCGAGTTGATCGAAACCGGCTGCTGTCCGCTGCGGCCGGGTGTCGCGGAACTCCTGGCCGCGGCGCAGGCTGCCGGTCAGCGGCTTGCGATCGCTACCACGACCTCGCGCGGCAATGTCGATGTCCTGCTGTCGGGGGCGCTGGGAGCAGACTGGGCGGAAAAGTTCGATGCCATCGTCGCTGGAGAGGATGTCCGCAACAAGAAGCCGGCACCGGACGTCTATCGCGAGGTGCTGGCACGTCTCCGTCTGCAGCCGGCCGCATGCGTGGCGATCGAGGATTCCGCCATCGGCGTGGAGGCGGCTGCGCGGGCACATATTCCGGTGGTGGTGACGCCAAGCATGTTCTTCCGGGGGGATGATTTTACCGCCGCGTGCGTCGTGCTCAAGGACCTCTCGCTGCTCGGGCCCCGGCCCTATGGCTGAGACATTGACGCACAGCCAGAGATCTTTGCGTCTTTCATCCACAGGTGTTGAATTGCGGTGAACGGGCACAGGACTGGTCGGCGCCTGTGGGAGCAGGAAGCGGCGAACCGCGAAATGCTGCGGTGTCGATGGCTGATGCATCTGCGAGATTTCCGGCGGAGCGCCTGTGCCGGCTGAGCCGGCATACCGGGAGAGAAGCGGTGAGAGTGCACGGGGACGAAAAGCTCCGGGGCGGGCGATTGCGTGCGCCAGGCATCGTCGTGTAGATCTGTGAAAACTGTCGCGGGAAAGGGACAAGAGCCATGCCGGTCATCAATGTGAGCATTCTTGAAGGACGTTCCATCGACGTCAAGCGGGCCTATATCAGGGCGCTGACCGATGTTTCCGTCGACGTCCTCAAGTGTCGGCCCGAGAACGTCACCATTGTCCTGTCGGAAATGCCGTTTGAGCATTACGGCCGGGCGGGCAGGATGAAGCTCGACGACCTTCTGGAAGGAGGTTTGTCGGTTGCGGACTATCACGCCCGGGAGGCGAAGAAGGAGTAACCTCTGCGGTAACAGGCGGATCCGGCAGCTATCTGTTCAGGCCCTTTCGGGGTCTTTCGGACGAGGCCGCAGCGAAATGCAGGCGGCCGACCCCTCCGGCGAGGAGCGTGAGGATCGGGGTTTCAGCGGACGTCGGGGGGGCGGGTGCGCTGGAGCGGTGGCCATGCCGGCGACAGATTCTGCTGGCCGGCAGACGCGCTCCACAGGTGTGTGCAGGAAGGGCGAGTCGTCCTGGGGCAAAGGCGCGCTGGCGGATGACGAAGTCCGTCATATCGATCACCTGCAAAAGCGCGTCCTCGGCCAGTGCCCGCAATGCACTGCCGCGCAAGCCCAGTTGTACAGCCCGACGGGGCGATTTGGCGCCGCTCGGGGTATGGTCCGGGTCCCATTGCAGGCGGACCTCGGATGTCGCGACCGCTCTGGCCCAGGAATCCGGTGTATACGGTGTATCTGGTGTGGCAAACAGATGCCGCGCTGCTGCGAAGGATGACGGAACCGCTTCACGGAGCCAGCTGTCGAAAAAGGCTCGCCGAAGGCGCAAGGCCAGGACGCGTTCCTGGCCGACCCTGGAGGCCCAGCCGCAGCGATACATCATCCCTGAGGAAATTGGGCTTGATCCAGCTCATGCGGCTGAAGCTGAACGCGGGCCCGCCAAGGCGGCCATCTGTGCACGCATGGTCTGCGATGGCAGGTTTGCAGGCCTGATAGACGATGATCGACTCAGCGTCGAAATGCGCAAGAACAGGATGGCCTTCTGCCGGCCACAGCGTGGCCTGTTGGCGATAGGACTGAGTCGGAAGAGGACTGGAAACCGATTGAGTCTGCGGAATTGTTGTCTCGTCGGTTCGGAGTTGTGCCACCAGAGTCGAACCTTCATGCCGGGATTTCTGTAAATCAGGTGACTCGGAAAGCCGGCGCAAAGATGGTGCGCGGAGAGAGTGTCGTGCCTCTGGTGGCGGGAGTGACGGGCAGATGGTTTCCGGCGGATCAGAGCCGCATGTCGCGCGAACTGATGGAACCTGCGCACAGAAGTCGCCCACGGAAATTGAGTTTCCCAACCGCCGTACCGCCGCCGCCTCGGGATGAAACCCGGTCCGCGGGGTGCACCGCCATACCCTCAGCTGGCGGCAGTTTCATTTGCGGAAATTCCATCCGGCCGGGGCCCGCGCAGCAATAATTTTGCTTGCGTTAATCTCGGATGGTTTGATTCCATGAGCGCGAGAGGGCGAGGGTGATCGGCTGGGGCGGCCGGAGCAGAAACATAATGCGGGTTTTAGTGGGAAGGTATCCAGATAGTGCGGGCGGGTCGCATCAGGGACGCCTTGCCTGCGGGAAGTCGTTGGGGAACAAGGGTATGTGGGGCTGCCGGGAGGCGCCGGACTGCGATCTTGCGATGGCGGCCAATCAGCCTGCCCATGGGCGGAAAAAACCTGTATTAAAGATCCGGCAAGAGTGCTGGAAACGGCGATGTTGAGCTTCCAGGGAGGTGCGCTGGGACAGGCGGATGGGCGGTGGATGAAAACGCCGAAGTCTCCTTTATCTCCAAATCCTGTCGGTGATTTTGAGACGGAAAGAATGAGCGTCGCCGAAAATTCGAGGCGGCAAGCGATCGAAGGGTCGACAAGCGTGGCGCGGCCCTGGAGCGAGGGGTGTGAATTGAGTATTGATCTTGAGGAACTTGCAGCGGTTATTCGTCTGCTCAAAGAGGCGGATTTTTCGGAACTGCGCTACTCCAAGGGGGATACGTCGCTGGTGGTGCGTCGTGGCGACATGTCCACGGTGGAGGTGGATTACCAGCCGATCGCGGTAGATTCGCGGGCTGCACCGGCCTGGGAAAACAGCGCCGCTGCCGGTCAGGCGGCCTCTCTTGCCGCCGCTGTGGCCGCGCAGGTGCTGCAGCAGGAACATCAGGGCCCGACCACGACCATCAACGCGCCGATTCTCGGCAGCTTCTACCGCGCAGCGAAACCCGGGGAGGCGCCCTTCGTCAAGGTTGGCGACGTGGTCGAACCCAATAGCGTGGTCTGCATCATCGAGGTCATGAAGCTGATGAATTCGGTGGAGGCCGGCGTCAGCGGGGTGATCTCAGCGATCCATGTCGAAAATGGCGAACTGGTCGAGCATGGCCAGGCGCTGTTCAGCGTCAGACTGGGTGAGACTGCATGAGTGCGCTCCGCCTGTTCATCGCCAACCGCGGTGAGATCGCAATCCGGGTGATCGACGCCTGCCAGAGTCTCGGTATTGAAACCGTTCTGGGGGTGTCGAGTGCCGACAAGGATACGCTCGGCGCGGCGCGGGCGACGCACTGCGTCACTCTCGGGGGGGCGCGGGCGGCGCACAGCTATCTCAATCAGGCGGCGATTATCCATGCCGCGCGCATGACCGGATGCAAGGCGATTCATCCCGGCTACGGCTTTCTTTCCGAGCGCGCCGACTTCGCAAGGGCTTGCGCCGATCACGGCCTCACCTTCATTGGCGCTTCGCCGGAGCAGCTGGAAACGCTCGGCGACAAGCTGATTGCGCGGGCTTTCGCGCAGTCGGTGGGGGTCCCGGTGTCCCCGGGAGGCCCGACCAGCTCGCTGGAAGAGGCGCGGATCGTAGGCGGTGATCTCGGTTATCCGCTTCTCATCAAGGCTGCCTTCGGCGGTGGTGGACGCGGCATGAAACTGGTCGAGCAGGCGGCCGATCTCGCGGATGCCTGGACCATCGCCGCCTCGGAGGCCGCGGCGGCTTTCGGGGATGGCACGGTGTTTATCGAGCGCTTTGTGCGTGCCGCCAAGCATATCGAGGTCCAGATTCTCGGTGACGGAAGGGGGCACTGCATTCATCTCGGCGAGCGCGAGTGTTCGCTGCAGTTCCGCTATCAGAAGATGCTTGAGGAGGCCCCCTCCAGCGCGCTGCGGCCCGAACACCGCACCCTGCTGCACAGCTACGCGTTGCGAATTGGCCGGGGCCTCAATTGTCTTGGGCTGGCCACGGTGGAGTTTCTCTTCGACGTCGAGCAGGGCGCGATCTGGTTCCTCGAGGTCAACCCCCGCATCCAGGTCGAGCACCCCGTCACCGAAGCTGTGACCGGGATTGACCTGGTGCGGGAGCAGATCCTGCTGGCGCTGGGAGAGCCGATGCGGCTGATGCAGGATGACATCAAGCTCGAAGGTCATGCCGTGGAGCTGCGCCTGACGGCCCAGGATCCGGCACACCGGCTCAAGCCGTCGCCTGGTGTGGTGCGCACATGGCGGCCGCCGCTGCTCGGAGGCGTGCGGTGGGACACCCACATCTATGAGGGCTACCACTTCCCGCCCTATTACGACGCCCTGATGGCCAAGATCATCGCTTACGGCCATGACCGCGCCACTGCTCTGTCGCGGGCGACGCGGGCGATCACCGAATTGCAGGTGTCGGGCCTGGCCACCAATGCCGCACTGCTGCGCCATGTGCTGGCCAGCCCGGCCATCACCGGGAATCTGGTGACGACGCGCTGGCTTGAGGAACAACTCGCCAAGGGAGCATTCTCGCAATGACCGATGTCCGACTGATCGATGTGTCGTTGCGCGATGGCAATCAGAGCCTGTGGGGTGCGGTCGGAGTGACGACACGGACGATTGAGCAGCTCTGTCCGCTGCTCGATCAATGCGGCTATGAGGCGATTGACATCGTCAGCAGCACCATCATGGCGGCGGCGGTGCGGTTCCACCGCGAGGATCCGTGGCAGCGCCTTGACCTCGCACGGAGACTTGCCCCCAACACCCGACTCGGATTCCTTACCACCGGTCGGCGCTTCGTCACTTTCTCACGGACCCCGAAAGTGGTGTTGCGCCTCGCCTACAGCCTGCTGCGCCGCCACGGCATCACCCGGATGTGGGTCGCCGATCCCATGCTCGACATGGCTTCGACGATCGAAAACGCCACGATGGCAAAAGAGGAGGGTTTCGAGGAAGTCATCGCGGGTATCAGCTATACAAGCAGTCCTGTTCATACCGACGAGTATTACGCCGACAAGATCGCCGAACTCGATGGCTGCGATTCCATTGATGCCATCTATCTCAAGGATCCCTGCGGTCTGCTCAGTCCGGAACGCCTTGAGAGCCTGCTGCCAAAGCTTCAAAGCCGCCTGACCCGGCTCCGCATCGATGAGATCCATAGCCACTGTACCATCGGTCTGGCACCGATGACGCTTCTGAAAGCGGCCGATCTCGGGCTGACGAAGCTGCATTGTGCGCTGCCGCCGCTGGCAAACGGCAATTCGCACAGCAATGCGCTGCAGCTCGTGCGCAATCTCGCGGCCCGCGGACATCGCGTCAGCATCGATCCGGTGGCGCTGGAGCGGGCTTCGGCCTGTCTCAGGCGCGAGGCGGCGCTGTTTGCATTGCCGGGTGGAGCGCCGGCGGACTATGACGAGGCCTATTATCAGCACACACTGCCGGGCGGGGTGCTGACCACAGCGGAACGCCAGCTCGCCGAGATGGGACGGGCGGAAATGATGCCTGCGGTGGTTGAGGAGTCGATTCAGGTCCGCGCCGACCTGGGTTGGCCGATCGCCGTCACCCCGTTCGCGCAATATATCGTCACCCAGGCGTCGATCAACGTCATTACCGGAGAGCGCTATCGCCGCATCACCGATGAAGTGGTGGATCTGCTGCTCGGGGAATTCGGACCGATGCCGGGGGCGGTGGATCCGAATCTGCGCGATCGGGCGATGGCTACGGGGCGCGCCAAGCGGGCCCGGATCACGATTGAGCCGACACTCGACGACATCAAGGCCAAGTTCGGGCTCCGGCTTGCCGACGAAGACCTGCTCCTGCGTGCGGTGATGCCGGCCGATGAGGTCGACGCCATGGTGCGCCGGCGCCAGTCGGAAAGGGGGTCGCTGGGATCGCTGCTGTCCTCGCTTGAGGACGACAAAGGCCCCTGGTCACTGAGCCTCACCACGGGCGGCTCCACCGTGTCCTTCGCAGGTGGCGGCGCTGCGCGATGAGCGGGAAAGCGCCGTCGGACGGCCTCACGCTGGCCCGCCTTTCCGGCGCCCGGGGCTGGGTGCTTGACGTCGATGGCTGCATCATGCGCAGTTCCGCCGGGGGTGGGGATGGCGGTACGCCGATCAAAGGTGCCGTCGAACTGCTGCGCTGGCTCAAAGCGAGGGGCTGCAGGGTCGTCATCTGTACCAATGCGTCGCAGAAAACGGCGGCCTATTATGCCGCACATCTGCGCGCGGCAGGCTTCGACGTCGACGACGCCGAGATGATGACGGCAGGCACTGCCGCTGCTGCCACGATTCTGGGACGCCATGGCGACGCAGTTGTGCTGGCGATCGGCGATATCGGCCTGACGCATGCACTTGAGGCAGCCGGTGCACGGCTGTGGCGGAGCGATCGGGAGGTCCCGGGCGCCGTCGTCGTCGGTGATGCCGCGCAGTATTCGGCGCGGGACATCAATCAGGCCTGCCTCGCGGTCGCCGACCACGCGGCGGCCTTCTACGTCACCGTGAACCTGCCCTGGTTCCACGGCGGCCTCACGCGATCGGTCACGGCCTCTTCGGCGATCGCCAGCGCAATCCAGTCCGTGACCGGGGTTGTCCCCACCGTCTGCGGCAAGCCGTCGGAGGCGATGGCGCGGCTGTTGTGTGAGCGCCTGAATTGCGCGCCTGCGGAAATCGTCGTGGTCGGCGACATGGCCGAGGTCGAGGTCGCGATGGCCAGGGCGATGGGCGCGCAAAGCGTCCTGGTCCTGAGCGGGGGGACCTCGCGGGAGGCGTCTCAGAACCTGCCGGCGGAGCTTCGTCCCGATATCTGTCTCGACGACATCGGAGCCCTGCTGGTGGCCTTGCAGGATAACGAGGAACGGGAGAGCGAAAACGATCATGAGCAGGATGCGACGATGAGCCGCCGACGCGACCGTTTCGATTTCTTCCATGAAGTCACGCAACCGGAAGGGGCCGAGGGCTGGGAACGCATGTATCCCTATTTCCTGGTGTCGCAGCCGGAAGGACGGGAAGCGGAGGACGGAAAGTTCTGGTTTTCCGATTCCGTGCACTGGGCGCGCGCGGTTCATCCCTTCGACAGCATTGGCGCGGAAGCGGTCTATTATGGCGCCGGCTATAGCAGCGCCCGTTCAATCGCGCTGCCGACCTCGCTCGGGCTCGATCTGCGCATGTTCAACGGCTTTGTCTATATCTCGCCGCAGGCCGTGGTGGACGGGGAGGAGATCGGCCGGCGCGCGGCACTGTTTGAGGAACGCGCGGGGTTCTACTATCAGAACTGGGCCACCCTCTACGCCAACTGGAAGGAGAAGATGCAGGCCTCGATCGAGGTCATGAAAAGACTGCGCTTTGATCCTTTGCCCGAATATGAGCCGATCGAAGTCGTCCGGGAGGGCAGGGGGCGTTCGGTTTCCTGGGATCTGATCGAGAATTACCACCGCCTCATCAACGAGTTTTTTCTGGTCTGGCAGTATCATTTCGAAAATCTCGGGCTCGGCTACGGCGCCTATATGGTGTTCGTCCAGTTCTGCAAGGAATCCTTTCCCGGGATCGAGGACCAGACCATCGCGCGCATGGTCGCCGGCGTCGAGGGCATCCTGTTCCGCCCCGACGACGAATTGCGGCGGCTGGCCAAACGCGCGGTCCG
>WQYW01000114.1 GCA_009781045.1 Alphaproteobacteria bacterium | reverse complement strand
CGCAGGTCCAGACTGCGGCACGGAGTGAAAAGATCATGGTACTGAACAAGCCGCTCAAGCCCGCGGCGCTGCGGGCGCTGCTCGGACAGTGGCGCATCCAGCACCGCGCCACGCCCTGAAACAGCGGCCGACAAAACCGGCCGCTGCGATTCCCGAGCGGGATTTGCAGGCCTTGCCCTGGTGCTCCGTTCCCTGTCGCGCCTGTCGCTATTGCGTTTTGCCGGGGATCGCCTGGCGCCATTGATGGCCGGAAATCCGGGCTGCGGCGATCACCGCCTGGGTCCGGCTCTCGACACCGAGCTTCTGGAGGATCGCCGAGACATGGGCCTTGATGGTGGCCTCCGAGACCCCGAGTTCATAGGCGATCTGCTTGTTGAGCAGCCCCTCCGACAACATCATCAGAACCCGCACCTGCTGCGGGGTAAGCGTGACCAGGCGATCGCGCAGGCGCGTGATATCGGGATCCACGGTCTGTGGCAGATCCAGATCGGCCGGCACAAAGACCCCGCCATCCATCACCTTCATGATGGCATCCCGCAGGATTTCGATGCCGAAGCGCTTGGGAATGAAGCCTGAGGCTCCGAACTCAAGGGCACGCTGGATCGTGGCACTGTCGTCACTCGCGGAAACGATCACCACTGCGGTCGCAGGATATTGCGCCCTGAGATAGATCAGTCCGGAAAATCCACTGATCCCCGGCATTGAGAGGTCGAGCAGGATCAGTTCAATGTCGGGATGCCGCTCCAGAAGCCCGGTCAGTTCCTCGAACGTCCCGGCCTCACTGATCGTGGCCTGTGGCAGAACGCCGGCTACCGCCTGACGCAGGGCATCGCGAAACAGGGGGTGGTCATCGGCAATAACAATATGGGTTGATGCTTCACTCATTTCACTGTCGCCGTCTCTGGCATGCGCGAAAAGACCGGGAGCGCCATGCCATTACGTTCTGCGCAGCATTTGCGCAAGCTGGGAGATGCGGTCTTTTTGCGTGCGCGAAGAACTTCACGGTCTCGCTGCATTGCAACAACGGTGGTCAAAGCCGAAAGTCGTATTGGGTCGAAGTCAGACACGATGTTACCAGAGAATTAAGTCCCGCTGTCAGCACGGCATCCGGGAACAAGCGCCAACTTTCGAGGGAGCAAACACAGAGATGTCCACCGCAGCCCGCACCGGCGGCATGACGAAAGACGAACGCTTCGTCATCCTCGCCTCTTCGCTCGGTACCGTTTTCGAATGGTACGACTTTTATCTTTACGGGTCGCTGGCCGCGATCATCGGAAAACAGTTCTTTTCCGCCTATCCACCGGCCACCCAGAACATTTTTGCTCTTCTGGCCTTCGCTGCGGGCTTCCTGGTCCGTCCCTTCGGCGCCATCGTGTTCGGGCGGGTCGGCGACATCGTCGGCCGGAAATATACTTTCCTCGTCACCATCCTGATCATGGGCCTGTCGACCTTCATCGTCGGCCTGCTGCCCGGCTCGGCCCAGATCGGCGTCGCCGCCCCGATCATCCTGATCTCGCTGCGTCTGCTCCAGGGTCTGGCACTGGGCGGGGAATATGGCGGCGCCGCCACCTATGTCGCCGAACACTCGCCCAACGGCAAGCGCGGCTACTACACCTCCTTCATTCAGACCACCGCAACCATGGGCCTGTTCCTGTCGCTGCTGGTCATCCTTTTCACCCGCACCTGGACCGGGGAAGCCGGTTTTGCCGGCGAGCCGGGAGCCTATTGGGGTGGCTGGCGCGTCCCCTTCCTGGTTTCCGTGCTTCTGCTCGGCGTCTCGCTGTGGATCCGGCTCAAGCTCAATGAGTCGCCGGTGTTCCAGAAGATGAAAGCGGAAGGCAAGACCTCCAAGGCCCCGCTGACGGAAGCCTTCGCCAACTGGAAAAACGGCAAACTGGTGCTTCTGGCCCTGCTCGGCGGCACCATGGGTCAGGGCGTGGTCTGGTATACCGGCCAGTTCTATGCACTGTTCTTCCTGCAGTCGATCCTCAAGGTCAATGGTTACACGGCGAACCTGCTGATCGCCTGGTCGCTTCTGCTCGGCACCGGCTTCTTCGTCTTCTTCGGCATCCTGTCCGACAAGATCGGCCGCAAGCCGATCATCCTCGGCGGCTGCCTGCTCGCCGCTCTGACCTTCTTCCCGATCTTCAAGATGATCACCACCCAGGCCAATCCGGCACTGGCGAAGGCCCTCCAGACCATCCAGGTCAGAGTTGTAGCCGATCCGGCAGGCTGTGGCGACCTCTTCAACCCGGTCGGGACCCGCGTCTTCAGCGCGCCCTGCGACACCGCCCGCGCCTTCCTGTCGACCTCTTCGGTGAAATATACCACCGAGAACGGCGCGGCCGGCTCCGGGGTCAAGATCGCGATCGGCGACAGGGAAGTCAGCTATGGCGACGCCAAGACCGGCAACCCCGAGATCACCGCCGCGCTGGTCGCCGCCGGCTATCCCAAGGCCGACAACGCCGACATCGTCAAGATGGCGCATCCCTTCGACATCTTCAACGCAAAGACGGCGTCGATTATCGGGCTGCTCTTCATCCTGGTGCTGTTCGTGACCATGGTCTATGGCCCGATCGCGGCGATGCTGGTCGAGCTGTTCCCGAGCCGCATCCGCTACACCTCGATGTCGCTGCCCTATCATATCGGCAACGGCTGGTTCGGCGGCCTGCTGCCGGCCACCGCCTTCGCCATCGTGGCAGCAACCGGCGATATCTATGCCGGCCTGTGGTACCCGGTGATCTTCGCCGGCCTCACCGTGTTGATCGGTGTGTTCTTCCTGCCGGAAACCAAAAATGTCGATATCAGCGCCGACTGATCCGGCCTGAAGAGGGTGAGGGGCAAGGCGGCCGCGCCACAAGGCGCGGCCGCCTTCTTCTTTAGCGGCAAAGCCGGACCCGCCCTGGATTGCACCACGACCGCCTCGACGATGCGCCCATGCAAGGCGCGGTTCGATCCGATTCTCGCCTTGCCTCCCCAGGCAGCGCAATCTGCAACCGAGCTGCCGCTTCCCCTCTCTGGGATCTGTTTCCAGCCCTGTTCACTCATTGCCTGCAAGGGGGGGCATTCGACCGGGCTGACCGCCGCTGTCTGGCTCCGGCCCGACCCCGGCCGGCGCGCCAGCGCAGGTTCCCGGCAGAAGGTCACGTCAGCCGCAGCGCCAGCCTGGACCGCGGCCACGGCCTCTGGCCTGCTTTTCAGCCCGCGTCACCGATGAACTGCACCACCACCTCTCGGCGATGGGGCCGGTGCCGGTGTTCGATGAGATAGACCCCCTGCCAGGTGCCGAGCACCAGCGCCCCCTCGAGCACGGGGATCTGCAGCGAGATGCCACTGACCATGGCCTTGACATGAGCCGGCATGTCGTCCGGCCCCTCACTTTGGTGGCTCCACGGCCCCTGTTCCGGCGCCAGTCGGTCCAGAGCCCTGGCGAGATCGTGCAGGACTGCAGGATCGGCGTTTTCCTGGATCGTCAGCGAAGCCGAGGTATGGCGGAGGAACAGCGTCACCACGCCTTCCCGTGCGCCGATCTCGGTGACAAAACCCGCGATTTCGGCGCTGAGGTCGACGAAATCACGCCCTTTGGTGAGGACCGTGAGCCTCGAGGTGCGGATCGCGCCAAGCTGCGCGGCGGAGGGGCGCGAGCGCGACAGGGAAGCCATGGGCGGCGACCATCTCGCTGTCAGATCGGTCCTGAACCCTCTTTTTGCAGACGATTCGCCATCCCCATGAGCTTGCGCCAGGCGCGCTCAACGAAGGTCATCATGCGATCGAGTTCCTGCTCACTGGGGAGCGCCAGTTCGGCTTTCGGTGGCGTTTTGCCCGCCGCCTGGTCGGGCGCGGCCTCGGTCCGGCTTCCAGCGGCAAGCTCTCCCTTGAGCCTGTCGACCTCCGCCTGCAGCCGGACGATCTCGCCATCCAGCACCGCGCGCTCGTCGGGCACCGCATTACAGCTCCAGCCCTGGGGACCTTTCGTACAATTCGACACCGCGCCCGTGCGACTGTCGAGCCGCAGCCCGCCATCCGCGGTGGGAATCATGCTGTAACGGCCATTTTCACTGTCCGCGGCGTGTAGCGATGGCGCCACGGTGATGGCACCGATCACAACCACCCCTACAGTGCTGACCCGGATCAATATCCTGCGAAAGGCAGATCTGTGCATCGGCTTGGCTCCGCTTTTCCCCAACCCAGGCCATCGGCCTCCGGTTCCATGCGCGGCGGCAGAACCGGCCTTGAGTCTCATATCAGAAACAGGACCTCCCGCCAAGAAGACGTAAATCCACCAATCGACCCGGCTGCCGGCGCAGCCTTCAGCCCGCCTCCCTTCATAAAACCGCAGTTCATCAAGACCCTGGCTGTCGCGAGCGGCGACCTCCCGGCACCGTCGAGCTTGCGGATCGATCCGCCCCTGCGGCCCCTTGCCGAACAGCCCCGAAGCCATCAGGGCGGAGATGATGGCGCAGGGCAGCGCCCCCTGGCGGCGACGAACATCCTCAGGACGCCGATTACGGGCCGGTGCCGGATTTCAGTCGCCCCGATCGGGCATCACCACCGCCCATGACGGTCGCGACCACGTCGATCAGGGCAGCGCCGTCTTCCCGTGCAGGTGGCGCTGCCCGGGCTTGTCCACCCCTTGTCCACCAGGCTCTTTTGCGCAAAATTCACATCCTGGCGCAGCATGATTGCAAGGGATTGCAGCGCGCCTCCGGCAGCACCGCCGCACATCGAAATACTGCCGTTGACATCAACTACTTAATCGGATGCATGACAATCCTCGCGCGGCTTGACTTGGCCACATGCCCTCAGTATGGTCCGCGCGGCTTTCAAGGGTGGCGGGCGTAATTTCCATTCAACCGCAGCGTTTTGGGTCCCTGGTGCATGGCAAAGACGGCATGACAGAGGTTCCCGGAAACGGCAGAAATGGAAATGGCGATGTATCGCCTGAAGAAGCCGAGCTTTCGGCAAGGCTCGGACGTCTCGATCAGCGGTTGTCTGAATTTCAAAACCGCGAGATCAGGACCGACCAGAACAGTAGCGAAAGTGGAGACGGAGCGGCCAGAGCATCCGCGATGGCGCTGGGCTTCCGCCTTTCCTCAGAGCTGGTCGCCGGTGTCGCTGTCGGAGGGCTGCTTGGCTGGAGTTTCGACCACTGGCTGTCGACTTCGCCTTTCGGACTTATCGTATTTGTCCTGCTCGGGTTTACGGCCGGTGTGGTGAATGTGGTAAGATCGGCGGGTGCGGGGCGAGGCGCCTGAAGCGGTCGCAAACGCTCCGCCATTTCAGGATTGTCGCATCGCTCAAAGCCGATGCGGGCCGGCCATTCCCGGCCAGAAGCGAGACCATCCGGCAAAGCGCCGGTCAGAAGCAAGAGATGCCGCGCTGATGACACTCGACCCGATCCACCAGTTCAATATCACCCCCCTGTTCACGATTGGTCATATCGGCAACCAGACCATCGCCTTTACCAATTCGTCGCTCTACATGCTGATCGCGGTCGCCGTGATCGCGCTTTTGACGCTGGCGAGCGGCCGGCAGCTGATCCCCGGGCGCCTGCAGTCGGTGGCGGAAATCAGCTACGAATTTGTCGCGGTCACCATCCGCAGCACCGCAGGTCAGGAGGGAATGCGGTTCTTTCCGCTGATCTTCTCGCTGTTCATGTTCATCTGCGTGTCGAACCTGGTCGGCATCATCCCCTATACCTTCACGGTGGCAAGCCACATCATCGTCACCGCGGCGCTGGCGCTGATCGTCTTCTTTACCGTTCTGATCTACGGCTTCTACAAAAACGGCCTGAAATTCCTCAAGATTTTCATGCCGTCGGGGATTCCGGTCTATATTCTGCCGCTGGTCATGGCGATCGAGGTGCTGTCCTTCTTCCTGCGCCCGGTGTCCCACAGCGTCCGTCTCTTCGCCAACATGCTGGCCGGCCATATCGCGCTCAAGGTGTTCGCGGGCTTCGTCGGCGTGCTCGGCGTCGGGCTGGGCACGCTGGGCTGGGCCGTTGGCGTACTGCCACTGGCGCTGGCCATCGCGCTGACCGCCCTCGAATTGCTGGTTGCGTTCCTGCAGGCCTATGTGTTTGCGATCCTGACCTGCATCTATCTCAACGACGCGCTTCACCCCGGACACTGAACAGGTCCGCAAATTCTTCACCCCAACTGTTCTTACCTTCAAGGAGTCAAAAATGGACGCAGCAGCAGCAAAGGCCATCGGTGCCGGCATCGCATGTATCGGTATGGGCGGCGCCGCCGTCGGTGTGGCCACCATCTTCGGCAATTATCTTGCCGCCGCGATCCGCAATCCCTCCGCCGCCCAGGGCCAGTTCGGCAACCTGATCTTCGGCTTCGCCGTGACCGAGGCGCTCGGAATTTTCTCGCTGCTGATCGCGCTCCTGCTGATGTTCACCTGACCCCGCCTGGGCCGCGCACAAGTGCGGCTCCCCATGTGACAGCAACAGGAGAACTCCATGGCTGAAAGTCATGGTGCAGCAGCCAATGCCCACACGGAAGCGGATGGCAGTCATCACGGCGGTTTTCCGCCGTTTGAAAGTCATACTTTCGCTTCCCAGCTGGTGTCACTGGCCGTTGCCTTCGCCCTCCTCTATGTGATCGTGTCGCGCTTCGCGGTGCCCCGTGTCGGCGGTGCCATCGAGGCGCGGCAACAGAAGATTGATGGAGATCTGGCTGAGGCCCGCAGACTGCGCGACGAATCGGACGCTGCCCTCAAAGCCTATGAGGCGGACCTGGCGACGGCACGCGTCCGCGCACAGAACATCGGCAACGAAGCGCGGGAGAAGCTTTCGGCACAGACCGACGCCGAGCGCAAAACACTGGAACAGCAGCTGGCGCAGCAGCTCGCGGCGGCCGAACAGGCCATCACCGCGACCCGTTCCGCTGCCATGGCCAATGTGCGCGGTATCGCCGCGGACGCCGCCGGTGCGATCGTCCAGCAGCTGTCCGGCATCGCCGCCTACGGCACCGCGCTCAACGCCGCGGTCGATGCCTCCTTGAAGGGATAGTGCGATGTACAGCGTCCTGACCGGACCGGAGTTCTGGGTCTTCATCGCCTTTGTGGTGCTGATGGGCGCCTTCGCCTATCTCGGCATCCATAAGAAACTGCTGACGGCGCTGGATCACCGGGCGGAACGCATCCGCTCGGAACTGGCCGATGCCCAGCGTCTCAAGCAGGAAGCAGCCGACCTTCTGGCCGGTTACAAGGCCCGTCGCGCCACTGCCGAACGCGAGGCTGAGGACATTGTCGCCAGCGCCAAGGCCGAAGCCGAGCGCATCGCTGCCGACGCCAAAGCCAAGATGGAGGATTTCGTCGCCCGCCGCACCAAGGCGGCGCAAGGCAAGATCGCCATGGCCGAAGCCCAGGCACTTGCCGAGGTCCGCGCCGCCGCCGCCGAAGCCGCCGTCCAGGCCGCAACTGCGGTGCTGACGAAATCGGTCAAGGGCAAGGTGGCCGATGACCTCCTCGCCAGGGGCATCTCAGAGGTCCAACAGCGCCTCAACTGACACCTCGTCAGTCTTTTCGAAATCAGTTCCGGGGGTGACTGCGAAAACGCAGTCTCCCCCGTTTCTTTTTCTGCAAAGCGCGAAGCCCCGCCCCCCCGAAACCTGGCACCACCATCCCCCGACAGCCGCGTTTCGCGACATTGATGCGGCAGTCGTCCGTGCCAGGCACGGCGGCGCAGCCCGATCGCCGCAACCCGGAACAAGCCGTGAACAGATTGATCCCGTTCTCTTTTTCTGAGGCTTGACGATGTCGGGGGGCCTCGCCCGCTCGCCCGCCGACTTTCCCCGTCCCGAGGCCATGACATCCCGAGACCATGACATCCCGAGACCATGACAGCAGAAGCCCGCGACCGCTCCGTGGTTCCCGGACGACGCGGCACGCCTGAGGCTGCCCTCCCTGAAAGCGGCAAGGAAGCGGAAGGAAGCGGCAAGGGGGCTTGCCATTTGGAGCCGTTCTGGCGCAGAGCCGCAACTTCCGGCAGCGGCGCATTCGACATCTGCAAGGGGGAACGCGCACAGCCTCGTCATTTGTCATGGTCATGGGGATGCGATATTGGCCTCTGCCGTCTTCTTTCAGCCATGGTGTGGTGATGCGCGCAGGATTTTCGCTCTTTCTCCTCGCGACACCGACACGGGCGCAAAGCCCGGTTGACACCGAGACGCTGCGCGAGGCCGACGCCATCCTGACTGCCGTCGCCAACGCCGACAGTGGCGCGATGCAGCAGCATCTCGCCCGGCTTGATCATCTGAAATCGACCAGCGGACTGTCGCAACACTGCCGCAAGGTGATCCGCAGGATGTGGGCAATGGCAATGGCAACCATCCCGACGGACCAGAAGGCCATTACAGCCGAAGCGCTGCTGACGAATCGCAAGACCACCTACGATACACGTGCAGCCCTGCTGGTCGACGAGCGCAAGCGCTGCCTGGAGGGGGCCGATTTTTGGCATTGATCATCTGTCGCTTCCAGCACACGTGCAATGCTCCCCGGCCCCCGCCGGGCGAGATGTGTGCTGCAGGCCGGGACCGGCCGCGCCAGCGACAGCCCGGTGAGTTCTGCAGCGCCAGATTCGGGTGCCGCAGCCGTCCAAAGCGGATGCTCCATTTGCGAGGGCCGGCCTTGCCGGCACGTCCATTGTGGTGACGCCGAACTGGCTGCCGATGACCGTTTTTCGATTCACGACCGGCTTGAGGTGCTGCGCACCCGACTGAACTACTATTCCAATGGCCACGTCGAGGCATCTCTGGAGGGCCTGATTCCGATTTTCACCAGGATCTCCCACACTGCCGAATATCCCTTCGATTGCCTGATGGCGGCTGGTGCCCTCAGGGAGGTCGCAGCAAACGCGGTGCAGAGGATCCAGGGACAGAAAGACCTGGGTGGAAAGAAAAAGGACCCTGTCGAAGTGCTGGCGGCACATATCCTGGCCGCGCGCTCCCTCAACGCCTGCCAATAGATCACTCCTGAGATTTCTGATCGTGTTCCTGCCGCATTTCGGGGACAAGACCTTGTGATCAAGGGCCCGCGACGCAAACGACAGTCCTGCTCCAGGCGGGGGCAGCTGGATGCACTTTTCCGACGCCAACCTTGCCCGGCTTAAGAAACAACGTTTGTGTCGAGCAGGAGCATCACAAATCGCGCAGCGCGGCTCGTTCGCTGCGAACTGGCAGCGGCAATTCCACATCCGCAGCACCCGGCAGGTGAAGGAGTTCGCCGATCGTCCGGGTCATGCGCTCATAATCACTATAGGACAAGAGGACGAGTGAGGGCTTGCCGCTGTCTGTCAGGATGACCGGCCCATGCCGGGTGGCGCGCCTGGCTCGGCCGAGGTCCTGATCGAGTTCGCGTGCGGAAAGGCGGGTGACGGTCATGGCGCCTCCTTTGAGTGTTACCCTGTCTTGCCGGAAGAGCCCCGTCTGCGCAGATCGCATAAAAGACGGGCAAGGGGAACTCGCCTCTGGCAGAGGCTTCTTCCTTCGCTTCTGCCCCTCTCCAGTCTGCGCCTTTGCCTTGTCATCCGCGACCGCAACAGAAGTCCCGGGTCACGACCGCCGCAATCGGCCACGCAGTTTCTGCACAAAGGCAAGCTCGCTCCTGGCTTTCCGGTCGCCCGGATCAATCCGGAGACATTTCCGATAGGCTCTTTCCGCGTCCTCAAGCCGGTGCATCTCGACAAAGGTGTAGCCCTGGCCACGCAAGGCCCGCGAAAGATGGACCTTCCGGACCTCCTGCGCGGAAAACCGCACCGCCTCTTCGGCACGCTGGAAGGTCGCCAGCGCCGCCGGCCAGTTCCTGTCCAGCTGCTGAAGATGACCGAGTTCGGAAAGAAATTGCGCATTCATGGGCGACAGGGCCACGGCGCGTGCCAGGGGGCCTCGTGCTTCCGTGGTCCGGCCCGCTTCAATCAGAGCATAGCCCTCCAGGAAAGAGGCCAGCGCCCAGGTCATGGGCAGGATCGAGATATCCGCTCCTGCCGGTTGCGCCATCGACATATAGACCTGCGACTCATCCCGGTTTCGCGCGCAGAAATGTTTCTCTCTGCTGTCGCGGTATTTCTCTTCAAAGCCTGCGGTTACTTTCCGGAACTCCTCAACCGCCTGCGCCGGCTTTCTGGCCGCCAGCAGCTTCTCCCCCTCCCGCAAGGCCTGTTCATCGGTCCGCTCCTGCTCATTCGGCACCACACTGCCGAGCTTGAGGTCAAGCGCCCGAGCAGGCAGAGAGGTGCCAAAGAGCAACAGGACGACCAGCAACAGGGTCCCGATGGCATTACGCAAAAACATGTTTCTACCCACGTTCCATTTCTGGACCGACTGACTGTACCCTAATAGGCTTGGGGCCTGGGCCGGGGCTTGGGCCTGGGCTTGGGCCGAGCCTTGGGCTCGGGCGCAAGCGCCTTGGGATCAAAGCCGACATAGAAAACGTAGGAATCGGCCACCGATGGCGAGGGCACCGGATAGGTCATCTCCTCCACCACAGTGAAGGGCACGCTGCCATTCTCATTCATTTCGACCGTGGTGGTGGTGGCCTTTGATCCGATCACCTTCTCTCCGATCCCGGTCTGCACCACCGCAAGGCGCAGCGGCACCGGAATCGTCGGCGGTGCCCCCGCCGGGCCGGCCACCACCCGCCCCTCAATGCCGATCCGTACACTGATATCGCCGCCGTTGCGGATGCATTCGCGTGCCAGCCGGCTGATCGATGCCTGGAAGCGCACGTCATTGCCAACCGCGGGCTTGCCGGGCAGCGACACCACATAGGTCGAGGCCCCGGCACGCACGGTCACCGACGGGCAGTCCATATCGTCCTGTCCGTCTGCAGGCACCGGGGGGGGCGAACCCGATCTGCCGCCCCCGAACAGGCTCTTGAAGCGATCCCCCAGCGACTGCGCCGAGGCCGGGGCGCCATACGCCCAGAACAGCACCAGCGCGGACAGCAGTGCCAGCGCCGACTTCGCCAAAGGATGGCTGCCAAACTTTGCCAACATCGAACGTCCTCCGTAGCGCCGCACAGCGAACCGGGCGGGGCCTCCCTCCTGCTCCATAAACCCAGTCCGCTTCAACCACAAAACTCTTCAAACAACAGACCAAAAAGCAGGTGATCGCGCCACGCCCCGTTGATGCGCAAATAGCGGCGCGCCAGACCCTCGCGGGCGAAGCCGCATTTTTCCAGGACCCGGATCGAAGGCGCGTTTGAGGGAATACAGGCCGCCTCCACCCGGTGCAGGTTGAGTTCCCCGAACAGGCGCGGCAGCAGGACGCGCAGCGCCGCCGTCATATAGCCACGACCGGCATAGGGCTCGCCCACCCAGTAGCCGATGGTGCCGGCCTGGACGATGCCGCGGCGAATGTTGGCGAGCGTGATGCCGCCCACCATGACGCCGTCGCCATCGCGGAAAATCAGGAAGGGATAGGCGCGATCGGCCGCAACATCCTCGGCATAACGGCGCAGCCGGCGCCGGAAACCGGACCTGGCGAGATCATCGGCGGGCCAGATCGGTTCCCAGGGGGTGAGATATTCGCGGCTGCGTTCGCGCAAGCCCGCCCATTGGGCAAAATCCGACATCTGCGGCGCCCGCAACAAGAGCCCGTTGCCGCGCGGCACCAGGGCGCCCGATGCCGTCGAAGGCAGACGAAAGATGGACATTTCCTGGCCCCCCTTCAAGGCCCCTCAATGCAGCCAGGCTCGCGCCCGCAATCTGGTCAATCCTTCCGCCACCGTCACCGCGCTGTCCAGCCCCCTGCCGCTGCCCAGCGCCACCACAGCGGGAAGCCCCCGTGCAAGCAGGGCCCGCGCCGCGCTCCGCGTCGAATCGACGCAGACGGCATCAATCCGTCCCACCAGTTCCTCCACCGTCTGCGGCCTGCCATAGGTCAGGACATGACGCGCCATCTGCTCGGCTCGCGAACTGCAGCTTTCCAGCGCCATCAACAGTCCGGCCTTCATCTGGGCCTTGGCCCGCGCCACCTCGGCCTCCGTCAGGGACTCGACCGCCTCGTTGATGACGTCGACCACCACCTCCATCATCTCGGGCGCATCCGCCGGGTCGGTGCCGGCATAAAGACCGAAAAACCCGGTATCGGAATAGGGAGCATGGAAGGTATAGATCGAATAGCACAGACCCCGCTTCTCCCGGACTTCCTGAAACAGCTGCGACGACATGCCGCCACCGAGGATGTTCGAGAACACCTGCAGCGAGAACAGCGACGGGTCGCTGTGCGGCACCCCCTCCAGCGCCAGCGTCAGATGGGCCTGCTCGAGTTCGCGGCGCACCACCCGCGACCCGCCCTGGCCGAACACGGCCGGCTGCGGCTTCGGTCCCGGTGCAGCGTCCAGGTTGACGAAGCGCCTCTCCACTTCGCCCACCACCTCGGCATGATCCACCGCGCCGGCGGCCGCCACCACCATGTCGGGCCCGCGATAATGCATCGCCAGATAGCCGCGCAGCATCTCGCGGCTGAAGCCGCGCAGGGTCTTGGCGGTCCCGAGCAGCGAACGCCCCATGGGCTGATCCGGATAGCACAACTCGTTGAGATACTCGAACACCACGTCGTCAGGAGTGTCCTGCGCCGCTCCGATTTCCTGGATAATAACGCTCTTCTCGCGCTCGAGTTCGTCGGGATCAAACGCGGGATTGCCGATGATGTCCGACAATACGTCGAGCGCCAGCGGCACATCGGCCTTCATCACACGTGCATAGTAGGAGGTTGTCTCCACCGATGTGCCGGCATTGAGGTCACCCCCGACCGCTTCGATTTCCTCGACGATCTCGCGCGCGCTGCGCCGTGTCGTGCCCTTGAACGCCATATGCTCGAGCAGATGCGATATGCCGTGCTCATTGCTTTTCTCATCGCGGCCGCCGACGCCGGCCCAGACACCGAGTGCCGCAGTCTGGACATGGGGCATATGATCGGTGACAACCGTGAGGCCTGAGGCAAGCCTGGAGATCTCAACACTCATCGACAGGTCCCTGTTTTTGTCTTCCCGGTGAGCGCCAGCACGAAGCCTTCCACGGCACCCTGGTCATTCTTCATCGCCACGCTGTGTTCCGGCCTGGTCATCAGCGCCCCCAGCCACGCCGGCAGAAGCGGCCGCTCGCCACAGGCAGCCTCGACCGCCTGCGGAAACTTGGCAGCGTGCGCCGTCGACAGCACGATATGGGGCACCGCATCCTCCCCCTTGAGCGGCGCCGCACGGCGGTTTGCAACCGCGAGCGCCACCGCGGTATGGGGGTCGACCAGTTCGCCGGCCTGAGACCAGGCGGCGCGGATCGCCGCCGCAGTCCCGCTTTCGTCGGCGCTGCCGGCATCGAACTCGGCCGCCACCGCCGCGCGCAGGGAATCCGGCAGCACGAAGCGGCCCGACTGTTTCAGCTGTGCCATCAGACGGCGCAGGAGCGGCGCATCGCGTCCGCTCATTTCAAACAGCAGGCGCTCAAAATTCGACGACACCTGAATGTCCATCGAGGGCGAGACGGTCGCCGCAACGTCGCGCAACTCATAGACGCCGCCCGACACCACGCGCACCAGAATGTCGTTGATATTGGTGGCGATTTCGAGCCGCCGCAGCGGCAGCCCCATGCGTTTGGCGACAAAGCCGGCGAAGATGTCGCCGAAATTGCCGGTCGGCACCGTGACGTCGACCGCTCGGCCCGGGGCGCCGAGTGCGACCGCCGCCGTGAAATAATAGACCACCTGGGCCACGATCCGTGCCCAGTTGATCGAGTTGACCCCCGACAGTGCCACGGCCTCGCGAAAGCTGTGGTTGTTGAACATCCCTTTGACGATGGCCTGGCAATCATCAAACGTGCCCTCAATGGCCAGCGCATGGACATTGGCGGCGTCCGAGGTCGTCATCATCCGCCGCTGTACTTCAGAGATCCGCCCTTGCGGAAACAATACGATCAGTTCGACATTGGAGCGGTGTGCGAAAGCCTCGACCGCCGCGCCCCCGGTATCTCCCGATGTCGCCACCACGATGGTGGCACGCTGCTGGCGCGCGGCAAGGACATGATCCATCAGCCGCGACAACAGCTGCATCGCCACGTCTTTGAAAGCGAGTGTCGGCCCATGAAACAGTTCGAGCACAAACTGATCCGGCGCCGTCTGGCGCAGCGGCACCACCGCGGGGTGGCGGAAGCCGGCATAGGCCTCCCGGGCCATGGCTGTGAGATCGGCATCCTCAATCTCACCGCCGACGAAGGCGCGCAGTACCTCGACCGCCACCTCGAAATAGGGGCGTCCGAAGAAACCGCGGATGGTCTCGGGCGAGAACTGCGGCCAATGGCCGGGCACATAAAGGCCGCCGTCGCGGGCAAGCCCGGTCAGCAGGACGTCGCAAAACCCCAGTTCCGGGGCTTCACCCCGCGTCGAAATATAGCGCATCAATCCATCGACCACAGTCCAAGTCCCTGATTCAGGTGAGGTCTTCCTCCCCTGCCGGGAGCCGCGGCGGGCACCATAAAGTGTTTTTCGAAACTGCGAAACCTCCCGGGGCGACGCCCTCAGGCCTGGGTTACCGCCACATGATCCGGGCCCTGTCCCGAGCGGCGGGCCCGCCATCCCCGGCCCGGCGCCACAACCGCCCACCTCAGCGGGTCGCCCTGCCACAACGCGATCAGGAATCAATCTCGAGGTAGAGATACACCACCTGCGGATCGCAGTTGCGGCGCAATCCGCAACAGCCCGAGATCGCCAAGATCGTGCCCCATATGCCGTATTTTCCGCTGGTGGTGTTGCGGTTGATCAGGCCCTGGCGGCTATCCTTCGGCACCACCGCGGCAGCCGTGCCCGCTTCTTCTTCTGCATAGATGCGCTGATAGAGCGCTGCGATCATGCGGGCGATCCCGGCCCGGGTGAAACCCTCCGGCCGGTCCGCCGAGAGCGGGAATTCAAATTCGCCCCTTAAGGGATAGTCCACCACGACGGCAACCTCATGACAGGGCAGCACCAGGGCCTCGCCATCGCGCAGATTGGCGAGGCTCTCTTTCGGCTGGCCGAGTTCGATATAGGGGCTCGGCTCCCCTCTCTGGTCCTGCCCTCGATCGTGAAGGTGATGTCAGCGAGCCCTGCAGCTCCAGGACAGGGTGCTGGCACCCGATCACCGGCCCGTGCGACTGCCGGCATCGCGATCAGGAGCGCGGCTGCAAGGACAGAGCCAGGCCCCGCAAGTCTGGATAAAACGGAAAAGAACCTGAAAAACATCATCCTGGGCTTTCTTCGAGGTGATTTTGGCAGGGCCCTGCGCCGGCATGACCGCGCAGAAGCCGCAAGCCTGGACTGCCAGCTTCCTCCCACCTGAACGCAGCTGCCGGAAATCCCGCAAGCTCTGAGCCTTGGCAAGCCTTGCGTCTCGCCCCTGATCCCGGCCAGTCGGGTCTGCCGGACCTTGAGCCGCGCGGCCACATCCCGATTTTCCCTAATCGACTGTACTGACCTCGTGAAGCAGTTCGGGGTGGAGGTCCAGCAGCCTGAACAGTTTGACCAGGGCCAGCGGCGGCCTGGTTCTGCCGTTTTCGTAGCGCGAAAAGGCATTGATGCCGCCGCCGAAAATCTCGGCAGCATCACGCTGGCTGAGATGGAGCTTTTTACGCACCCTCGCAATGAAGTCGGGGTCGACGATAGCCGCATTGACCTGCCTGTTGAATGCCTGCATCTCGCGCATGACGCGCTCGGTTTCGGCAGCGTCGGTGATGGACTCATCGCACGCAGGACAAAAATCGGCCGTCACCGCCGCAATGACGGTGGTTTCGCCCTTGTAGCTGTAGGGCAGGTCGCGTGTGTCGCCGATCAATTCCGCCGCTCCGCAGACAGGGCATTTCATCTTCATAACTCCTTGAAGGAGACGATCAGCACATCATCCCTGACCGTCAGCTTCAGGTACACGTCCCCAGCCCGCGTGCACGGGCGGTACACATCCTGCCATACTGTGTGATCGGCATGGGTTGTCATGCTCTTGTAGAAATCCGCTGGCGTGAGGGCCTCCACCACCGCCAGCATGTCCGGAAACTCCAGTCCCAGTGCCGTCGCCCCAAGCCTGGCCGCACGCGTCACGCGCACCTTGCCTGCCACCGCCAAAGCTTTGACCACAACCAGCTTGAAGTGCGGCAACAACTTTTCCATGGGAACCATATAACCTAGTTGGTTAGGAACTGCAAGACCTCCTTGGGTCCTTGCAGGTCCTTGCCTGGATCCGTCCCGGTTTCTCGCCTTGCGACCGAATCGGGTGCCGTGCAATCCGGTCGAGGAACCGACAGCCTGACGGGTGTAACCAGGAAATTTCGCCGCTCTGCCATCAAACGCAACCATGTTGAGGCGGGATGTTCGGGCAGCCGAGGAGGACAGGATCCGCATTTCTGCATTTCTGCATCCCGAGACTTGGCACAAGGCATACGGGGTGCCCAAGGGCCAGCGAGCACCGCAGCAGCCTGCTGTCGATCCGCTCCTTGAGCCGGCCTTCGATCCGCCGTCGAGTCATCCTTGCAAATTACGGAGCGAAAAAATCCGCAGAATGCAGGGACCTGGTCCAGCCCTCCCTCCCGCATCCCGCAGGCGATCGCCGGTCTGACGTGGGCCCCGTTCACGCCAGCGCCGCAACCTCGCTGGCAAGCTCGGGCAGTGAAATCATCTCGACAACCCGGAAGCTCTGCGCTCAGAACGCCTGGATCACGCTTGATGGCATCGTGGCCCAGCGGGTATCTCTCGGTGCCGGGATAGACGACAAATTTTCGCCTTGGAGAGAGATCCGCGCAGGCGTTCTGAAAGCCTCGCTCAAGCTTTGGCGAGAGGCTGCGCTTGACTTCAACCACCCAGAGATCGCCACCGGGCAGGCTCAGCAACAGATCAATCTCGGCTCCCGCGAAAGCTGCGGAAAAAATGCGCTTGGGCGCCCTCCGGCAGGCAGGAACACAGATCTCAACGGCGAAACCCGCAAAGCTCGCTCCGGCGATCGGGTGGCCGAGGATCTGCTCAACCCCATGAATGCATGGACGAGACCACTGTCCCGGACATAGATGCGAGGGGACTTGACCAGCCGTTTTCCGATATTGGCATGAAAAGGCGCAAGACGGCGGACCAGCAGCCAGCAATTCCAAATGGCCCGTCCATGGGGTCCTGATCCCCCAGCCCGCGCTTTTTTCAGGGAGGGCGGCCAGATGCGATGGTCGTCATCAAAGCCCACCAATCCGGGAAAACCGTATAGGTGGTAAGAATTCGGATCGCGTCGAAAAAGCGTTTTCTCTTCCCCGCCGCATTGCGGGCCTTGATCCAGAGGCTTTCG
>WQYW01000113.1 GCA_009781045.1 Alphaproteobacteria bacterium | reverse complement strand
GTGACGCAGCAGGTGAGGAGATTTGAACCTCATCTCCTCATTGTCTCGGGCGACCTGGTGGATGCTCCCTCTGAGGTTGGGCTGCGTGCGGCGAAACAGTTGCTCGACGACCTCGCGGCCTCGTCAGGCGCGGAACTTTTTGTTGTTCCCGGCAATCACGATGTCTCACCCTTCGGGATTGACCTGTTCGGCACGAGGTCCGCTCTGTTCTATAAGATTTTCAATTGTGACACCGCCACGGAACAGCCTGCTGCCGTCCAGGATGAAGGTGGTGGGCGTCGAAAAGGCCTTAGCCAATGGGTCAGGAGCCGCATTGATTTCACGCTTCACCGCACACCGCGATCTCAGGCGATGCGTGCGATGACTGCGACGGCGTTGCGGAGCGCGAGCACAGCCAATGTGCTGGTCGCGCTGATCGATTCCAATGCCGCTGACCGGAAAATCGGCATCGCGACGGGTTCTGTCAGCATTGACGACCTGGCGCGCCTCGGCTCTGAACTGGAGGCCAATGCGGCGAAGCGGCGAATGACGGAAATGGCGTACATGGCGCGGATCATGGTGCTGCACCATTATCCGCTGCCGATTGCGCATACCGATGGCACGCTCGTCGGCGCCGAACCGTTCATGGTGCTTCATAACGGTGGCGATGTGGTTAAGTTCGCGGCCCGGCATAAGGTCGACCTTATCCTGCACGGCCATAAGCACCGCCAGCAGTTGACACTCGTCGAGCAATCACCGGATCATCCCAATAGTTACCCGGTTCTGGTTGCGGCTGCGGGCAGCGCCGCACGCGAAAGCAAGGAGCCTCGAGCCAACAGTTTCAACCTGGTCACCATCGAGAATAATGGACGGATCAAGGTGAAAAGCGTCCACTACGGCGGCAGTATGGGGCCGGACCAGGACGACCAGGACAGATGGGATGTGTGTTCCTACACCGACAGCATCCGGAAAGCGAAACGGAGAATATTTGCGCACGCATTTGAACGCTGCGGCATTTCCAGTCGGAAAGAGACGTTCTGTTTCGCGGTTGACGAACTCGGTGATTTGACGCTTGAACATGAGACGATCGGGCCTCAGGCGCAGGGCAAAGATGGCGTTTTCCCGCTGCGATCCCACGTGATCACGCTTCCAAAACACGGCGAGGTGGCGCATGAACCCGAGCTTGTCCAGACTTCGGTTGATGCCGGCTGTCGTATTGTAAGGGCGCATGCCCGTCCTGTTGCCTCCGCCTTCTCGCGCACGCAGCGGCAGGAGTGGCTGGTTGCCCTGCCTCCGGCCTTCAAGGGGGACCGTAATGCGAGCTATACGGTTCGCTACAGCCTCGCGAACTCCGTCGTGATGACGCGGTGGGAGGCCGAGGAGCGGGCCTGCTATGCCGAACAGCAGGGCATGCGTCGGGAAGCGGACTGGGACCGCGAGTCGGTCGGATGTACCATCAGGCATCCGATCGAGGAGCGCGAGTTCCGGCTCAGCCTGCCGCAGTGTCTTGCAGATGCTCATCCTTACCTTTGCTGCGAACGCCCGGTGGAATTCCCGAATTTTCGGATCTCCGAATGGGGAGACGCCGAACTCTCTGCGGACTCGCGCTTCGAAAGAGATACGGAGATGGAGGCGGCTGAGGGAAAAATACCCTATTTCGACAAGGGCATTTGGCGGTTCACAGTGAAACGGCCCGTCGTCGGGTATGGTTATCGCGTGCGCTGGCTCATACCCGGTGGATGTCCGAAAGAACCGGTCCCGGGCGATACGCGGGATTGGCGGAAACTGGCTCTGGCCATTGTCGACAATCCGGGCAGTGGGAACGAAGAAGCTCTTCTGGCGTTCGATTCATTGGCTGATGCGCTCCGGAGGTGCCTCGCCTCGGGGCGTCGGGGAGAAAGCTGGCGCGTTGAACTTTTTGCTTATGATGAGAAGAAGCTGGCTCTCCGACCGGTGGCGCGCTGCGGTTCGAAGCCGCTTTGCGACGGTTGGCAGCAATTCTCCGTGGGTCTTGGTAACGGCATCGCCGGCGCTGCCTTCCTGAAGGGGGGGATTGTGCCCTGGGTATGGCAGAAAAGCAGGACCGGCTTTTCCCACCCGGTCCCGCAAGAGAATCCGGATGGTGATTTCCAGGCAATGCTCGCGGTTCCGCTGGTCCATCCGATGGAGCAGGACAAGCCGAGGCCGTCGCCTTGGGGAACAATCGGTGTGGTTTGTTTCAGTTCGTCCTCTTCCGCCTGCAAGATCCCGAGTCTTCTGAACGAAGTTCTTCCGGATCAGGACCAGAACATCATGAATTTCCTGCGCTTGTCGTTGAACAGCAGTGTTCACCGAATGTTCAGGGCGCCCGGCAAGACGAACCCGACCAGTGCCGAAAAGGCCGGAGTTCTGGATTGATATTAAGGGTTGCTGTGGTCGGGTTGTCGGGTTTACCTTTGAACCAAAGAGGAGGTTGACGAATGAAGGTCATTGAGCTCGGTCGCGGGTTGCGGGGGATTTTTCCCGAGCCAGACAGGTTATGGTCCGACTCGATCCGCTCATTCAATCGTCGTCGGCTCAAACGGATGGGGCTGAGCAACGAAGAGATCGAGACGCATATGTATTATTTCAAACTCACTTTTGGATATGATCCCGATGAATCAGAGGATCGCTAGAAGCTGATCTGTTGAATTGCATCGGATCAACCACGCGATGGAACGGAACTGAAGACCGTTCCGGTTAAGTTTGCGCGCACCACACCTTCTAATCTCAGGACCGCCGCTGGCCGCCCCGGTCTCGTTGGGCTTGCGGGAGGAAAGCTTGGACTGGGACCTATACCTATTACCTACCCAGTCGATCCCGACTGAGGGTTCTGGATTGATCTTTAAGGGTTGCTGTGGTCGGGTTGTCGGGTTTACCTTTGAACCAAAGAGGAGGTTCACGAACGAAGGTTATTGACCTTGGTCGCGGGTTGAAGGGGATTTTCCCCGAGCCTGACAGGTTATGGTCCGACTCGATCCGTTCATTCAATCGTCGTCGGCTCAAACGTGCGGGGCTGAGCGACGAAGAGATCGAGACTCATCTGTCTCATTGCAAAAGCGTTTATGGATTTGATCCCGAGGAATCAGAGGATCGCTAGAATCTGGTCAGTTGGATTGCGTCGGATCAACCAGGCGATCAAATGGAACTGACGACCGTTCCGGTTGAGCTTGCGCGAGGCGCATGGCACGCCCGAATCCATGGGCAGCCGCCCGCCGCCTCGTCATGGCGGCGTCGCAGTCAATGTGGCAGCTGCCTCAAACCTCAAACCTCAAAGTTCCTGAAGCGCACGGGGTATTACGAACGGTGATGGAGGATTGAGCGGCTGTCGGGCAACCAGGCGGCGTGGTTTCATGTGCCCGAACTTGCGGCCCGGTCCCGGAACAGAACCCGGATGGTGAGTTTCAGGTTTCAGGCAATGCTCGCGGTTCCTCTATTCTCTATTCCCTCCGATGGAGCAGGACAATCTGAGGCCGTCACCTTGTGGCACTATCGGTGTGGTTTGTTTCGGTTCGTCCTCTCCTGTCTGCAAGATCCCGAGGCTTCTGCACGAAGTTTTTTCAGAGGAGGACCAGGACATCATGTATCATGTATTTCCTGTGTGTATTGTTGATCTTCAGCGCTCCCCAAATGTTCACTGCGCTGAGCAAGGCGAACCCGTCCAGTGTGGACAAGAACTGAGGGCTCTGGACTGATCTTTGAGGGTTGCTGGAGTCGGGTTGTCGGGTTTATCTTTGAACCAAAGAGGAGGTTCACGAATGAAGGTCATTGATCTTGGTCGCGGGTTGAAGGGGATTGTACGCGAGCCAGACAGGTTATGGTCTGACTCGATCCGTTCATTCACTCGTCGTCGGCTCAAACGTTTGGGGCTGAGCGACGAAGAGATCGAGAGAGAAATGTATAAATTCAAACGCACTTTTGGATTTGATCCTGATGAATCAGAGGATCGCTAGAACCTGGTCAGTTCAATTGCATCGGATCAAGCAAGCGATGGAACGGAACTGAAGACCGTTCCGGTTGAGCTTGCGCGAGGCGCATGGCACGCCCGAATCCATTGGGCAGCCGCCCGCCGCCTCGTCATGGCGGCGTCGCAGTCAATGTGGCAGCTGCCTCAAACCTCAAAGTTCGTGAGGCGCACGGGGTGCGGGGTATGGCGAACCGGGGATGGTGGACTGAGCAGCTGTCGGGCAACCTGGCGGCGTGGTTTGATGTGCCCGAACTTGCACCAGATGTAGTCGTTTTTCCTGCCTTGGCCAATTCGCCAGGCAGTATCTGGCGAGTCTTCCGCGACGCCTTCGCCAGGAGGTTCCCGCGTGGCGCTGGTGCGCCGCGCGTGGCTGGACGAACTGGCCGAGGTCTTCACGCTGCACATGGTCGGTCTGTGTCCGGCCGCTGTCGGTCAAGGACGCCCGAAAATTCTATGAAGCCGAGGCACTGAGCGAGGGCTGGGGCGTGCGCCAGCTTGACCGGAGGTTCGGTGGCCAGTTCCACGAGTGCGCCGTGGATCGGGGTTGGCAACGTCGTATGCATGACAGTGCAAGCAGCTCCCGGGTGTGGACGCGGTCATTGCAGGTCAGCCGAGCGCGCAGGTGGTGATAACCTGACGGCAGGTTCTGGCACGGGAAGTTGTGTTCGGCCAAAGAGTCTTGAGGCCCGGAGTTTACCAGGATATGTACATTCCCGCTTTCCGTGGTGCAAAAGGGGGTGGGTGGTGCAGTGTGGGTCAACAGGTTCGCCGCTGAAACGGATGACGTCGGATCAGGTCGATGGGTGACGAGTCCTCTTGCTGGCGCCATGAAGGCAGGGCTTCTGCTTGCTCTGGTGCTCGCCGCGACACCGGCGGGAGCCATCGTGGGTGGGGCGCGGAGGGCGGATGGGATTGCATCTTCTGTCGTCACCATTGTCGGTTCACGGGGCAATTTCTGTACAGGGGCCGTGGTTGCACCGCGCCTGGTGCTGACGGCGGCCCATTGTGTGGTTCCTGGAGCGGATTACAGGATTGTGGATTCGAGCAGTGGCAGGCTGGAATTGCGCAGCGTCAGGAGGGTCGCAATCCATCCCGGTTTCAACAGCCAGGGGATGCGGCAGCATCGCGCCTCGGCCGATGTGGCGCTGCTGCAGCTGGATCTTCCACTTGTCGGCCGGCGGCCATTGGCGGTCGGCACGCCGCAGACTCCGGTCCGCGCCGGCAGCCGTTTCACCATCGTCGGTAACGGCGTCACAATTCGCGGCGATGGCAAAAGTGGCGGGGTTACAAGGAGCGCTGAACTCGTGGTGACCGGGCAGCCCGGCACCTGGCAGATCCGGCTGGTTGATCCGGCGACCGGCGGGACACGTGCTGGTCTCAGCGCCTGTACCGGGGATTCGGGCGGTCCGGTGTTTGAGGTCGGGGGTAGAACAGGCATTGTCGGCGTCGTAAGTTGGGCGGTGGGAGCCAATGAAAGCGCTGGCTGCGGCGGGTTGACCGGGGTGACACCTCTGACGCTGTACCGGGAATGGATCCTGCAGACGATGCGGGAGTGGGGAACATCGTGATCTCGCGGGTGCGATAGGCCTCGGAACTATTTCACCTGTTCCCGTCGTGCTACCTCAGGCGAAACGGGGGGCGATTGTCGTGTGCCGCAGCCGCGTTGCGTGCCGCCGATCGCGGCCCCGACTTTTCGGGTGAGGACACTTCTGCAAGGTGCTGTTGAGGGGGCCGCAGGGTCGTCGGTCTCCCCTGGCCAGGATGGGGCGGCTGGTTGGCGCTCCTTTCGGCCCTGCCTGTGCGCGTTGTCGCTGGAGGCACCGACGATAACGCAATCGGGTGGCGCGCAAGGCGCAAGAGAAAGATCCTTGCGAGCCTGCGAAGGAGGCTTCACCTCCCTCGTCCGTCCTTTTGGGGCTGGACGCGCATTGTTGCGGGAGCGAGATGCCCCCGTGGCGAACATGTGTCTTGTGGTCGAAGCAGGTGAAAAAGACACGTGACACTATATGCTGCGCGAACGCGTGTCCTCGCATGAGATTTAACTTACCGTGGCTCATGACTTTTGCTTTCAATCGATGGTGCTGGGGACTTTGCAATTTGCGGGTTGACGCCAGACCCTGCTTGAAGCTATGCGGGATCGTCGAGGTTCTGCGGGTCCTGATCTGATCCGGAGCTAAGAGGGAAGCCGGTGCAATGCCGGCGCTGCCCCCGCAACTGTAAGCGGCGAGCGGTTGTCCACAGAAGTCACTGAAAGCCCGTTAAGGCTTCGGGAAGACCGGACAGCAGCGATGACCCGTGAGCCAGGAGACCTGCCCTGACAATACTCTACGTCCACGGGCGGGGTGTCCCGGTGGTGCGCCAGGCAGCGGCATGCTTTGCGCGTGCCTTGCTTTGCAAGCATCCGCCTTGGCCTTTGCCCCCATCACGGGGTTGAAGCTATGTCTCTTCTTTCGCTTCCTGTCGCGACCCTCGGTACTCCACGCATCGGACCACGCCGTGAACTCAAATTTGCGCTTGAAAGCCATTGGGGAGGCCAGATCAGCGAGCAGCAACTTCTCAGCATCGCGACCGGACTTCGTGCAGCCAACTGGGCGCGGCAGAAGTTGCTCGGTACGACCGTGATTCCGTCCAATGACTTCTCGCTCTACGACCATGTGCTCGATACCAGCGTCATGGTCGGTGCAATTCCGTCGGTCTATGGCTGGAAAGGCGGTCCGGTTCCACTCGCAACCTATTTCGCTATGGCGCGCGGCACGCAAGGCGCCTTGCATTCGGGCAATTGTGGTCGTGGCCATGCCCGCAGCTTGCCAGGTCAGGCGGTCCCGGCGCAGGAGATGACCAAGTGGTTTGATACCAGCTATCACTATATAGTTCCAGAATTTCACCGCGATCAGTCCTTTGAACTCGCTTCGCGCAAGCCCATTGAGGAGTTCGAGGAGGCAAAGAACATCGGTTACCAGACGCGTCCGGTGCTGATCGGCCCGGTGAGCTTCCTCAAGCTCGGCAAAAGCATCGATCCGGCCTTCGCTCCGTTGTCGTTGCTCGATCGATTGTTGCCGGTCTATATCGAAGTGCTTGAAGAACTGACCCGGCGCGGTGTCGAGTGGGTCCAGTTCGATGAACCGTGCCTGGTTCAGGATCTCGATGGTGACGCGGTTGCGGCGCTGCAGCGCGCCTATGGGGTGATCGCTGCGGCGGTGCCAGGGCTCAAAATCATGCTGGCGAGCTATTTCGGCGCGCTTGGCGACAACCTGGCGACCGCGCTGGCGCTGCCGGTCGCCGGCCTCCATATCGATCTCGTTCGCGCTCCGGAACAGCTGAGCCAGATTGTCGCTGCGGCGCGCGCGGATCTCGTGGTCTCGCTTGGCATCGTCGACGGGCGCAACGTCTGGCGATCCAACCTTTCGACGGTGCTGCAGCGGATCAAGGCGGCGGTTGCAGAACTCGGGCACCACCGCGTGGAACTGGCGCCGTCCTGCTCGCTTCTTCATGTTCCGGTAGATCTGGCGCTGGAGAGCGATCTTGCCCCCGACGTGAAAAGCTGGCTGGCATTCGCGGTCCAGAAGATCGCAGAACTGGCATGCCTTGCCCGGGCCCTGGCGTGCGGCCGGAACGCCGTCATGGAAGCACTTGCCGTGTCCGACCAGGCGGCATGGACGCGGGCGTCGTCGCCCCGAATCCACAATGCAGGTGTTGCGGGGCGCGTGGCGGCGATCGATGAATCGCTGTGCCAGCGCTCCAGCCCCTTTTCGGTCCGCGCCAGGGCACAGCGGGAGCGGTTGGCGCTGCCGGCATTTCCCACCACCACGATCGGCTCGTTGCCGCAGACGGCGGAGGTCCGCAGCGCCAGGGCCGCGCATGGCAGCGGGACGCTGAGCGCGGCCGCGTACACAGAGTTCCTCAAGGAGGAAACCGAGCGCGCCGTGCGTTGGCAGGAGGAGATCGGGCTCGATGTTCTGGTCCACGGGGAGTTCGAGCGCAACGACATGGTGCAGTATTTCGCCGAGCAGCTGTCCGGCTTCGCCTTCACGAAATCCGGCTGGGTTCAGTCCTATGGGTCGCGCTGCGTCCGCCCGCCGATCCTGTTCGGCGATGTGAAGCGTCCGAAGCCGATGACGGTGGAGTGGTGGCGCTATGCGCAATCGCTCACCGAAAAGCCGATGAAGGCGATACTGACGGGGCCGGTGACGATGCTCAACTGGTCCTTTGTCCGCGATGATATCCCGCGCAGCGAGGTTTGCCGCCAGATCGCGCTGGCAATCCGCGACGAAGTGCGGGATCTCGAAAAGGCCGGGGCGAGCATGATTCAGATCGATGAGGCGGCGCTCCGCGAGGGACTTCCGCTGCGCAAATCGCAAAGAGGCGAGTATCTTGACTGGGCCGTGGAGAGTTTCCGCATCTGTTCGTCCCCGGTCGCGGATTTGACGCAGATCCATACCCACATGTGCTATTCGGAATTCAACGACATCATCGAACAGATTGCGGCGATGGACGCCGACGTCATCTCGATCGAGACGTCGCGCTCGAGAATGGAGCTGCTCGCTGCTTTCAGGACCTTCTCCTATCCCAATGAGATCGGACCTGGCGTCTACGACATCCATTCGCCGCGCGTGCCGAGTGTGGCGGAAATCGAGAACGTGCTGACGCTGGCACGTCAACATCTTTCGGAGTCCCAGTTCTGGGTCAATCCGGACTGCGGCCTCAAAACGCGCCGCTGGGAGGAGGTGCGTCCGGCGCTCGTCAATATGGTTGCTGCGGCCCGGGCATTGCGCAGCCGTCGCCTTCAGGAATGAGGAGCCTGGGCAGAACCGGCCAGTGGCGGGCGGAGCTGAAGGGAGCGATTTCTGTGCGCCGGCGTGCATTCCAGCAGTGACGATTCGCAGTGCGCTTACGAAGGTGCCCGATATCGGAGGAGGTGGTTCCATCCGCATGGTTCTCGATTGATCGGGTCGCTGGCGAACCAATCGGGGGGGGCGGTTCGGAGCCTCGTGACGAAAATCGCCATGGCGGTAAAAACGGTGGAGCGAGCCGCAGTTTGCGTGAAGCGGTGCGGATCACCTGACCCTTTCATTGTCAGGATTGATGAGAACCAGCGGCTTGCGCACGCCATCCACGTTCACTGTCAGCAGGCGGAGTTCCCAACGCCCGCCAGCTCGGATTGCAGACACGTCTGCAGTGGCGCTGCCTGCGGTACCATGAACAGGAATACTCAATCTGGCGGTACCCGTTTCCCCCTCGTCCCTGACGGAGCCGACGACCATGAACCCCGCTGTGACGTCGTCGCCGATCAGCGCCGGAACTCTCGGCTCGGCGCGGATCACTTCCATCGCCATCTGAAAGGCCTCCGAGGTGCGCAGGTTTGCCAGGTAGATCGCCGGGGCCCCAAAATGAGGGCAAGGAAGCCTATCCAGGTGGCCGCTCCTGCCAGTGCCCAGTTGCGCTGGGTGCTGCGGAAATGCTCTGCATTGCGCCAGGCTCGATTGCGCCACGCCCATTTGCTGCCTTGCGCGCCAAGTTCGAAGAGCAGCACCAGATTGAGGAACGGAACGAATACCCAGAGAGCGACAGGGGTATTGTTGCCAAGGCCCCAGATCCAGGCAAGCAGAAACGCCCCCCAGTTCCAGCGATCCAGTTCGGGTGGTATCTCACAGCGCTGGTCACTCGACGGCCCGAAGCTGTGGGTTGCGGCGGGTGTCTGGCCGATGCCATTTTCCATTCCTGGTCCCGTTTCTGTCAGGTTGTGACAGGCAGATATGTGAGATCAAGGATCAAGGCAACAGTCGATTCCGCGCGCGCCAGGGCTTGCAGCTATTCTCGGGCCTGGCTGGGTGGACGACGTGCCCTCCATATCATGGTTTCGCCGCTTCCGGGGAGGTTTCCTGCAATGCTGTGGCGAAGCCAACAAGCGGGGGAGGTGGTCGCCGTGGTCCTGACCTGCGCGACAGGGGTGCCACCATGGGAGAACTGCGGGGGCGGAAGCACGCCAGGGCGCGAGGCCGGTGCGCTCCGACGCTGCCTCGTGGGCGGAGGCAGTCATGATCTCAGATGTTGGCACACGAATCGAATACGGCTCGCTGCGATCATCAGGATCCGTCGGCGAGTTCGGCAATCAGCGTGGCATGCAGGATGTAGCGCTCGGGACCGGGAGTGAGTGCGTCGAACGGCCAGCATGTCGAGAGCACCAGTTCGCGGTTGCGGCTGAAGGCAGTGATGGTGGAGTGGTCGAAGCGCACCACTGCGGAAGAGTCGGCGCGGAAACGGAAACGTCGGCCGTCGCTGCGGGTGATGTCGATGTCGTCGCCGATGACGACATCGCGCAGGAAGCGGAAATGGGTGTCGCGATGACCGGAATAGACAGCGATTCCGCGCATCCCGGGTTCGACGGTCTCGGTGACATGGCCAGGCCCGAACGCAAGGGCCTGGCCGCTGACGCCGGCGAGCGCGATGGCGCTGGCCTTGATGCGTTTGACCTCGATCCGGGCCACCGGCCAGGTGTCGGCCCAGTACCACGGCCTGGTGGGTCTGCCGGTTGCAATGCTGGTGGCAAAGGCCCGCTCAAGCAGGACCTGTGCCAGCCAGGCCTTGGCGTGGATATAGGCGCCGTTGCCAACCAGAGTGAGGCCGACAAATGCGAGGGCGAAGGGGAGGATGAAACGGCGCATGACCGCAATTTCCGGGAAAATGGCGATTTGAAGCGCGCGGGTCCTTTGAGGAGTGGCTCAGAGGTCCCGCGCGCGGGTGAAAAGGAGGTGGGCAAGTCCTCCTTTCACAGCCGGTGCTGGAGCGTGCGGTTCAGGTTGCGGGCGAACAGGAAGAGCATCAGGCTCAGCGCCAGCAGGGCCAGTCCCGCGACCAGCTGAAATCCGGCCGAGGTGGCGCTCTGCGGCAACTGGATGGAGGCGGTTTGCGGCTGTGCCGGTTCGGCGTTGGCATGGCGTTCCCGGATTTCATCCGGCGTTTGTCGGGGCTGCTCGCCGAACAGCTTGTCGAAGTCCCAGCCGGCGGGCAGGTTGATCGGGATTGCGGTCTGTTTGAGCCTCTCGCCCTCGGGGCGAACAGGGGTTTTGTCGATCGCAACCAGGCTGGTCAGCCTTGTCACCAGCTGGTGCTCGAGTGCGAGCGCCAGAATGGTCTTGTCGGCGGCTTCGGAGGTGATCTCGTGCGTGGCACGGGCAACTTCGGCGTCGGCAATCCTGCGGGAAGCCCAGAGTTTGGAGAGACCCTTGCCCTCGACGGCGTCCGAGAGCGGAAGCGTCACCTGCCACGGCTGGTCGCCGACCTGGCCGGTGATTTCAAGCGATCCCGCAGTGCTGTCGAGTTTCGCGGTGATGACCAGAGGATCATTGCGATAGATGTCGGGCATGATCTTCGGGGCAATATCGGCACTGGTGCCTTGGCCGCGGACCGCAACGCCGGTGACGGCGGGATTCTCCAGTTTGGCAAACAGATCGCGCATGCGTTCCTCAACCTGTGCCACCGAGCCGATATGGGTGAAGGCGCCACGGCCGAGTTCGGCGGCGCGGGTCATCAGATATGTGTTGGGCGCCGCTCCGATACCGACCATGAAGATGCGCGAACGGCCATGCATGGCGGTGATGGTCTCGAATAACTGCTGCTCGTTGCCGATGTCGCCATCGGTCAGGAATACGACCTGACGCACCAGACCTGTGTCAGCAAGGTGGTCCGTGAGCGCCGCGCGCATGGCCGGGACCATCTCGGTGCCGCCGTTGGCCTGGAGCGCGGCGACGAAGGAAGTCGCCCTGCTGACATGACTGGCGTCTGCGGGTACGGAATTTTCGAACAGGACCTCCAGCGTATTGTCGAAGCGGATGACGTTGAAGCGATCATCGGGGTGCAGGCGGCCGAGTGCGTAAAGCAGGCTGGCCTTGGCCTGTTCGATCGAGGTGCCGCCCATCGAGCCGGAATTGTCGATCACGAAGATCACCTCGCGGGGCTGCACTTGTCGCTCCCTCTGCTCAACCGGGGGAGGGGTGACAAAAGCAAGCACATAATCGGAGGCGCCGACATGTTCGCGGAACAGGCCGACTTCCGGCAGCTTGGCGGCAACCGGCTTCCAGGTCAGTTCGAAATCGCGGTCGGCAGGCACGGAACCATCGGCAAGGGTAATGATGCGAGTCAGTTCATCGGGACTGTCGATCCGGACGTCATGATGATGGCTCTTGACCTCTCCGAGCGGGAAGCCGGGGTTAAGGCGGATGGTGATCGTGGTCGGATTGATCGGCGGACTGACCCTGGGGTCAAGCACCATGGACGAGATGCGGTCGCGATCCGGGACCGGATCGCTGTGGCTGGCCGCAGGTCCCTCGGGATTGAGAGCGACGCTTTGGGGCTCGTGGTCGGTGTCCGAGGCCGGCGGATTGTAACGTGGTCCGACCACCAGCGGCAGCCGCAGGGAATACTGGTCGGCGTTCTGCTGCACCGGTTCCTGATATTCGATCTGGACCAGCACGGTTTCGCCAGGGCCGATATTGGCGAGCGAATTGGTGAAAATATTGGGCCGTTCCTGTTCGGTCAGGGCTGCCTTCTGTCCGGAACGGGCCGCCTCCTCGTAGATCTGGCGCGCTTGCCCGCGCTCCTTGATGTCGGCGATGATGACACGGTTGCCGACCACCATTTTGAGGGTGTCGACCGCTCCACCGCTGGGGAGCGGATAGACATAGGTGGCGCTGACCCAGTGTCGGGTTGGATTACGGAAGGCCTGGGTGACGCGGGAGCGCAGCGTCGGACCAGAGACGGTGACATCGATATCGATCCCGAGCCTTGTGGCTTCGGTGGACACGTCGCCATCCCTGAGCTGTAGCGTTCCCGAGGTGGGATCCGCCGGTCGCGGCAGCGGCAGCGACAATGCCGGCATAAAGCTGAGGATCAGCATGACCAGCCCGGTCACGATCATGACGAGGCTCCATTGCAGAAGCCGTGTCGGTTGTCTGCCGAGGTGCAAGGGGTCGCACTCCGCGGCGTAGCTGTTTTTCATCTTCCCACTCCGAAAAAAATCTGCGTTGTCGCCCCTCGAGTCTTGTCAGGGAGCCGATTTTTCGCGAGCGGATTGATCGGCAATGTTCCGCCAGATCCGGCTTGTTGGCGAGGCGGGGGGGCCGGCTTGTGCGGTTTTGTGTCGTTTTGTCCGTCCTGCCGGATTGACATCCGCCTCCGGGCTTGATGGCTTTGGGGCCATGATTGGGGCCCCGCTCCAGGGCAGGCCGGGGTTTCGCGTGAGGTTTCAGATGAATGGGCCGGACAAGCAGCTGTCGGACGAACAGAGTCGCGAGGTTGCGGAGAAGATCCGCGAGGAGATCGCAAGACGCCGCATCTCACGCCAGGCCCTGGCCGAGCAGGCCAGGCTCAGCCTGTCGACGCTGGAGAAGGTACTCGGCGGCCGCCGCCCGTTCACGCTTGCCACCATGGTGCGGCTGGAGCAGGCGCTGGGGGTGTCGCTGCGCCGGAACGGCGAGGGGGCCTCGGCTGGCAGCAGCGACGTGGCATCCGACAGTCTGGGCTCTTATTCGCAGCGTGCCGTGACCTGGCTGGAGGGCAGTTTTGTCACACTGCGCCCTTCCTTCAGCGAGAAGGGCCTGATCTATGCCTATCGTACCGAGATCGCCTGGGATGCCGAATCGGTGTCGCTGGTATTCCGGGAGGGCAGCCGGGTCGATGCGGTCTATGAACATACCGGCCAGGTTGCGGTCCCCCACCAATCCGGGCTGATCTATCTGGTCATCAACAAGCATGGCCAGCACCGGGTGATCACGGTATCCCGGCCCACCCCGGCCGGCGAGATGTATGGAATTATTTCTTCACTTCATGCCGGTCAGGCCTCACAATTGACTCCCATTGCGGCTCCAATCGCCTATATCCCGGTCGGGAATATTGAAACGGTGACCCTAGGGCGGATCGGACCGGACGACATCAATGAGCCACTCTATCGCCAGCATTTGCGCCGCACTTTACAGGCGCCTTTCGCTTTGTTTCCAGGTGTTTAGCGTGCAGGGCTCGAGTTCCGCTACCAAGCCTGCAGGACATAGAGGCGCCTCCGATCCAGAGAGGCGCAAAAGGAGAATTTCATGCTTGCGATCATTCCGGATGCGTCCAACGGGTTTATCGAGATCACGATTGATGGCCCGGCTGACTACAACGAGTTCAAGACCGCGATTGGCGCAATTGACGGGCTCATCGCCCGACATGGCCGGATCCATGTCCTTGAGGTGATAAAGCGCAGCAAGACCATGCCCTGGTACCTCTGGTTGCTGGATCTTGGATTCAGCATAACGCATTTCGGCAAGTTCGCCCGCTATGCTTTGGTGACCGAGAAGGGTGGGTCGGTTGGTCGGGTATCAAAGTTTTTCTCGGATCTAGCCTCTATGGAGGTGCGGATCTTCAAGATGACAGAGGTTGATGCGGCCCGGGCCTGGGCGCGGGGAGAGCCTGCGCCTCCTGAAAAGCACGAGCCGTTTGTGGATTTCCGGCCCGTCACATCCAACCAGACAGAATGCGTGCCTTGATCGGGGCGTCAGAGCCTGTATGGTGCCGAGGCAAGGTCGGATTGGGCATTGCTCTTCCCGATCGGGAAGGCGCGGGCGTAGTTCAATGGCAGAACGGCAGCTTCCCAAGCTGCATACGTGGGTTCGATTCCCATCGCCCGCTCCAATACTTAGCCCATTTCCGCGATAGTGGTTTTGTCGACGGTTTTGCACCTTACGTTCCCTTTTTCCCCTCACTGGCCTTGTTCAGTATGCCGATCGCGGCCTTGATCGCCGCTCCCTGGCCCACGTACCTGCGAATGATTCTCTCAACCCGGGCCTCGCTCCAGGCGAGGATTTCGGCAATCAGCCGGACAGAAAGGCCCGAGAGGTAGAATTTCGTCGCCGCAGTGCCCCGGAAATCATGGAAATGAAGATCGCGTTCGCCCATCTCTGCGGATTTTTTTGCCCTGTCGAAGGCGGTTCCAAACCCGTTGGCCGTCCATGGCCGTCCATAAGAATTCGCCAGAATGGTGGTGGAAACCTTCGGAATTCGATCCAGGACCTCCTTGACCTCGTCTGACATCGGAATGATCGCATTGCGGCGACCCCGGCTTTTGCCAGTCGCGAAAAAGATGGCGTGTTCAGAGACATGGGACCAGGACACAGCCAAAAGGTCGCTCAAACGCAGACCGGTGCAGCATGCGAGGTCCACCGCATGGATGATCTCTGGCGGCGTCGGCCGGCTTTCACTGCCCTCTTTGAGCCTGGCAATATCTTCGTCGGTCCAGATGATTTCAGACCTGTCGGAGCTGTAGAGTTTTTTGATACCCTCACTTGGATTGCTGGCGATTTTCCCGATGTCAACGGCATGCGAGAGAACCCGCGACAAGACCTGCATTCCATAGTCGGCCGTTCGCGGCGTATCCGCCCATTGATCGCGCCACTTGCGGATGACAGGCCTGATCTTCTCGGGACGGTCAAACTGGGCGATCCGCAATTCTCCGAAATAGATCCCTATGCGATCCAGCCATGGAGCCCAGTTTCTCTTTGTACTGTCCGCAAGCCTTTTGTAGTCATGACTTTCTTTGTATGAGATAATAACAAACCTGAATCTGTTTTTGTCTTGCGTGCGAACATTTTCAATCGCTTCGTTATAAGAGGCGATGAATTCGGGCGACCCCGGCTCACCGCGCAGCCGTGGACCGCTGCGCCAAGCGTACCAATATGTGTGGCCTTTCGCCGTTACCTTTGCAACTCCTTTCAAAACGAGCCTAACCATGTCTCTGCTCGAACTCTCTAAGTTCCTGGTCCAGCACGCTCGCTGCCGGGATGTCCCAATCCTCTCCGTTTCCGAAATGCACTGTGATCCTCTCGCCCTGCACAGTGCATGACTTCAATGTGAGCCCCAATTCGACGCCAGCACGCATCACTCTCTTGACGACCGCCATCCTTGCTGTCTTCGCCATGACGTCACCATTCCCCGGCGTCAGAGCCGTTATTGTGGTTCGGGTTCGAGGTGACGAGACTATTCTGGGAATGTGTTGCCGGATTTTCGTGAAACGAGAGCCGCTTGATCTCGTATGTCCTGACCGCGACTTTCGATTTTGTGTCGGAAAGCTCAACAATAATTGGATAGGGCAGTGTGTCGACGATACTGACGACTTTTCCGCGCCCGCCCTGGCCGACGTATTCTGGGTCGACCATCACAATGTCGCCAGGTGCGAAACAGGTGTTGCCGGTTTCGCTTCGACGAAAATCCGGGAAATCGCTGGTGCGGGCTGTGACAGACGGGTTTTGTGGTGTATTTCTGGCCTTGGCCATGGCGAAAAGTCCTTTTTTTCGCTGCGGTTAGGCCCGCCCTGGTGGTGCAAACACCATGGCGGGCCGCATTGTAATCTCGGCTGCTCTAGGGTATAATAGACAGTCTAGAAGTCAACTAGAAATTCTAGAATGATCGAAAAACCAGAAAAACGTGATGTTTCAATCGGTCTCAAGGTGACCAGGACACTCAAGGCTGCCCTTGACGCCGCCGCCTCTTCGGACCATCGGCCAGTGGCGTCACTGGTTGAAAAGGTCTTGACGGAGTGGCTCCGTGAAAACGGCTATCTGCCGAAGTGACCCAGCCGCAATTTTCCAGCGGGACCTCCCATTGTCGCCGCGCCGCCGGGTGCCAACCACCATTGCCACCCCAACCAGCCGTCAATCCGCACCCTACGGCACTTTTTGGCGACCTTCCCGGCCTCGTGTGGGATCACTCACCGTCACAGCGATGGGAATTCACATGTCGACCATGGGATCGGCGGTACGGCGAATCTCGTGCCATAGAGCCACCGTCTCGAAAGCGCCGAGCGCCGGTGCCATGTCGTCGCGCAACCCCAAGCCAAAATTCCTTCATTCATCTTCCGCCATCCGTCGCTTGATCGCGTCACCATCCGCAGCACCGCGCCATGCAGTCCCGCTGCCCGCCCCTCGACCGCATCGTCCATAACTCGTACCGCCAGGAACTCGATGGACCGTCGATGCGGAAGATGAAGGCCAAATTGCCCCCCCGGTTCACGGCAAATCTCCGACCTAAGATCGTGCGCATGCCTCCACTGGCCCCAGGCGCGGTCTGTGGCCATCGAGACATGGCTTCCGGGCCGGGGGGGGCCTAGGCCGAGGACCCGGCCGTCACCAGCTGCGGCAGGCCAGCGGAAGGGCGCTGCCGCTCAAATGGCCCTCGCGAGCCGCCGCCCCCCGTGGGTCCACAGGCCCAAGGGCGATCGTCGGGTAGCGGCGGCGCCTTTCGGCGCCGCCGCCCCCTAAGAACTGTACGTGCCTGTCACCAGGCATACAGCTCAAGCCATCGCTTCAGCGCCATGCTCTGGCACTGGGCAACCGGACGC
>WQYW01000112.1 GCA_009781045.1 Alphaproteobacteria bacterium | reverse complement strand
CGGCGCAGCTTCGACGCCGCCACCATCTGCATGGCCTTGGTGATCTTCTGCGTCGCCTTGGTGGAGGCGATGCGCACCCGCATGTCTTTGAGAGACGCCATTCTTCGCTTACCCCGGCGGCGAGTTCGAGCGAACCCTGCCGCGCTCCTGATCTTTCGCGTCATGCCCGGTCCAGCTTGCCCGGGCATCCCTCTCGTCACGTCACGCCTTTGCGTGAAAGCCTTTGCTCGAAGGCGCCCTCCGAAAGCGCCGCCATCGAAGCGGCCTTACACAAAGGTTTTCGTATAGGCCTCAACCACCGCCCTGAGTTTGGCAGCAACATCATCGGCAAGATCCCGACTGTCGCGCACCGCATTGAGAATGTCGGCATTCTTGCCCCGCAGCAGCGACAGCAGGCCATCCTCGAAGGCACGGATCTTGTTCAGGGGCAGCTGATCAAGATAGCCGTTGGTGCCGGCCCAGATCAGGCAGACCTGCTCTTCCATCTTCAGCGGCGAGAATTGCGGCTGCTTGAGGAGTTCGGTAAGGCGCGCACCACGATTGAGCAGACGCTGGGTCGCCGCATCAAGGTCGGAGCCGAACTGGGCAAAGGCCGCCATTTCGCGATACTGCGCCAGTTCGCCCTTGATCTTGCCGGCGACCTTTTTCATCGCCTTGGTCTGGGCCGAGGAGCCGACGCGCGACACCGACAGACCGACATTCACCGCCGGGCGGATGCCCTGGAAGAACAGGTCGGTTTCCAGGAAGATCTGGCCGTCGGTGATCGAGATCACATTGGTCGGAATATAGGCCGAAACGTCGTTGGCCTGGGTTTCGATCACCGGCAACGCGGTCAGCGACCCGGCACCATGATCGTCATTGAGCTTGGCAGCACGCTCAAGAAGGCGGGAGTGCAGATAGAACACGTCGCCGGGATAGGCTTCGCGGCCCGGTGGACGGCGGAGCAAGAGCGACATCTGACGATAGGCCACCGCCTGTTTGGAAAGATCGTCATAGATAATGACCGCGTGCATGCCGTTGTCGCGGAAATACTCGCCCATGGTGCAGCCGGTGAAGGGCGCGATATACTGCATGGGAGCCGGGTCGGACGCGGTGGCGGCGACGATGATGGAATATTCCAGCGCCCCCTGCTCTTCCAGCACCTTGACGAACTGCGCCACCGTCGAACGCTTCTGGCCGATCGCGACATAGACGCAGTAGAGCTTTATTTTCTCGTCGTCCTGGGCGTTGAGCGGCTTCTGGTTGAGGATGGTGTCGAGCGCGATCGCGGTCTTGCCGGTCTGGCGGTCGCCGATGATCAGCTCGCGCTGGCCACGCCCGATCGGGATCAGGGCGTCAATCGACTTGAGGCCGGTGGCCATCGGTTCATGCACCGACTTGCGCGGAATGATGCCCGGCGCCTTGACGTCGACCCGGCGGCGCTCGGCGCCGACGATCGGCCCCTTGCCGTCGATGGGATTGCCCAGCGCGTCGACCACGCGGCCGAGCAGACCCTTGCCCACCGGGGTGTCGACGATGGCGCGGGTGCGCTTGACGGTCTGACCTTCCTTGATTTCACGGTCGGTGCCGAAAACCACGACGCCGACATTGTCGGTTTCGAGGTTGAGGGCCATGCCGCGGGTGCCGTTCTCGAACTCCACCATCTCGCCGGCCTGGACATTGTCGAGGCCGTAGACGCGGGCAATGCCGTCGCCGACGGAGAGCACCTGTCCAACTTCGGAGACTTCAGCTTCCTGGCCGAAATTCCTGATCTGTTCCTTGAGGATCGCGGAAATTTCCGCGGCGCGGATGTCCATCAGCCTGCCTCTTTCATCGCGTGCTTGATCGAATTGAGTTTCGTGCGAAGTGAACTATCGACCATACGGCTGCCCAGCTTGACCACGAGGCCACCGATGATCGATGGATCAACTTTGACGTTGAGCGCGACGTCCTTGCCGGTCACCGACTTGAGGGCGGCCTTGAGGGCATCGAGATTCTTTTCGCTGAGGGCCTTGGCCACGGTGACGTCGGCCGACGCCTCGCCCCTGAAACGGGCGACCAGCGTGCGGTAGGCGCGGATCACGTCAGCCACCGCGAACAGCCTGCGGTTGGCGGTCAGCACTTTGAGAAAATTGGCGGAAATACCTGTCATGCCGAGATGCGTGAGCACCGCGGCCAGGGCCTTCGACTGGCTGTCGGAGGAGAAAACCGGACTGCGCACCAGACGCGTCAGATCCGCGCTTTCGCCAAGGACGGCCTCGAAATTGGCGAGATCAGCCATGACCGCGTCGACCATATTCTGATCACGGGCCAGTTCGAACAAGGCAGTGGCATAACGGCCAGCCACACCTGAAACGGATGGAACTTCAGCAGCCACGAGACGCGCTCTTCTGTCTGTATGTCAAATTACAAGGGGAAGCGCCTCAATGCGGCGCCCGGCATCCAAACCCTTGGAATTCAAACGGACTTTGATTCTGACCGGCGCGAATGCGCACCAGACCCGGTGAAACGGGGGCTTGCTAACATAGTGGGCGCGCCCGTGCAACACGATGACACATCAAAGCACGCACTCCCGTCACATAACATCAGCAATCCACCTGTTGCAGAGCGCTGCTGGAGAGCCGGAAAGCCGCTCTATTCCCGACCGATCACGCACAGCTCGCTCCTCGGAAGTGTATTGCCGACCTGATCGGGTGCCTCTCCCCGCAAAGCGGACAGCGGGCAAAACCTGCAGCCCGAAACCAATCACGGAAGCAATCACGGAAGCAATCTGTCTGCCATTTCGCTATGCTTAATGCGCATTGCAGTTATGCAAAACATTGCTAACGAATTCGCAGATGCAACCGTTGGTCATCGCCAGCCAGCATAGTTAAGGCTTCGCGGAACACCGTCATCCCCTCTGTAAATACGGTATAATCCCGAAAGGATCAGGGTTCACAAAGTCGTGATCCGGACTGTTATGGAATATCGCCTGGAGCCGGTGCCAGGCGCCTGGTCCATCCGGGGCCAAAGTTCCATTTTGGTACATATAGGGAACGCCGCCCCATTCACGCCACAATGCACGGGAACAGAGGGCCGCTCCCGGTTACAGGGAGATTCATTTGCCACTGCAAGTGGCACACGTCTGGAAACAAGGACCTCTCTATGCTCTCATTGAAGACGCTGAAAACCGCTGCCTGGCCACGTGCAGCACTTGCCGCCGTCGCCGCAATGCTGGTGATCGGCGCCACCTCGACTGACGCTGCGGCAAGGTCGCGGCACCGCCATCACTCCCACAGCATGGCCGTCAGCCCTGGCTACACCTTCAGCGGCGTCGCCTCCTATTATGGTAATGAAGCCGGCAGGCGCACCGCCTCCGGTCAGCGTTTCAACCAGAACGCCATGACCGCGGCCCATCGTTCGCTGCCCTTCGGCACCAGGCTCCGTGTCAGCCATGGTGGCCGCAGCATCGTCGTCACCATCAATGACCGCGGCCCCTTCATTCGTGGCCGGGTGCTCGACCTCTCGGCGGGCGCCGCGCGCGCCATCGGCCTGACCCATAGCGGGGTCGGTCGCATCACCGCCGAAGTCATCTCCTGATCATCGCGTCGGGGGGGCGTGCGCCGGCCGCAATTGCCGCGACGCCCCCGGCCGCCCCCAAGCGAGGCACCAGGCCCGCCGCTCCCCGCGGCGGGCTTCGTGCTGTCCGGCCCGTCAAAAACTTTCGCCCGGTCGTTTCTGCCCGCGCTCCATCTCCAGAAGCGACGGACGGTCCCCATGGTATCTTTTGACCCTGTCGCTGCCCAGCCGCCTCTTTCCGATCGAGGTGACGGGCAAAGGGCTGCCCATCCCGGTTGGAGAGGCGCAATTTTCCCCGGATTTCGAGCCGGGTGCGAGCTTTCCCTTGTCCACCCCCTTGTCCGACGCCCTGTCCAACCTGGGCCGTCAGGGTCAGACAAAGCTCTGGGGATCGATGTCGATCTCAAGCCTGAGACTACCCTTCAGCGCCGGCACAATGTCGCGCCAGCGGCGCAGGTAATCCGACAGATCATAGCTGCGCTGTGCCTTGGCCAGGATACGGAAACGGTGACGGCCGCGGATCACAGCGAGCGGCGCCTGCGCCGGACCAAACAGCCGCACCCGCTCATCCTGCGGCGCAAGAGCGAGGAGTCGGCGGGCAAAGCCCTCAGCGCTGATACGGTCCGCAGCCGAGATGATGAGGCTCGCCAGCCGCCCGAAGGGTGGATAGAGCGTGCGCTCGCGGACCTCGATTTCGCGGTCATAGAAGGCCTCGCGGTCGCAGGCGATCAGCGCCTGCATCAGAGGATGGTCGGCCTGGTGGGTCTGGAGAAAACCAAGGCCCCTGCCCTGATCGCGGCCGGCTCGGCCGATGACCTGGTTGAGCAGTTGAAATGTGCGCTCGATTGCACGCGGATCGCCGTTATTGAGACCGAGATCGGCATCCACCACCCCGACCAGATTGAGCCGCGGGAAATTATGCCCCTTGGCGACAAGCTGGGTGCCGATGATGATGTCGATGCGCCCGGAGGCGATATCGTCGATTTCCTCGCGCAGCCGGGCCATCGGGGTCAGATCGCTTGACAGCGCCAGGATGCGCGCCTGCGGAAACAGCAGGCCTGCCTCTTCATAAACCCGCTCAACGCCCGGCCCCACCGCCACCATTGCGTGTTCGGCACCGCATTTCGGACAGGTCTCGGGACGCGGCGTGGTGAAGCCGCAATAATGGCACATCAGGCGGTCGCGAAAACGGTGGTCGACCAGCCAGCTGTCACAGTTGGCGCAGCTGAGGCGATGACCGCAGCTCCGGCACAGGGTCAAGGGGGCAAAGCCGCGACGATTGAGAAACAGCAGCGCCTGCTCGCCGCGTGAAAGTGCCGCGTTGATCTCATTGACCAGGCGCTCGGAAATATAGCGCCCGCGCGGCAGTTTCTCGCGCCTGAGATCAATGGCCGCGATCTGTGGCAGGGTCTGACCGCCGAAACGGCTCGAAAGCGCCACCCGGCGATAACGCCCCTTGCGGGCATTGACCTCGGATTCCACCGAAGGCGTCGCCGACGCCAGCACGATCGGGATCGCAGCGAGATGGGCACGAACCACCGCCATGTCGCGGGCGTGATAGCGCACGCCCTCGTCCTGCTTATAGGCCTGGTCATGCTCCTCATCGACCACGATCAGGCCGAGATCGGCATAAGGCAGAAACAGCGCCGAGCGCGCACCGACCACGCAATGCGCCGTGCCGCGGGCAATCCGCTCCCAGGTGGTGGCGCGTTTTCGCGGGCTCAGCCCCGAATGCCATTCGTCCGGCACCACGCCGAAACGCCTGGCGAAACGCTCCAGAAACTGTCCGGTGAGCGCAATCTCCGGCATCAGGATCAGGGCCTGGCGGCCGGCGCGCAGGGTCGCCGCCACCGCCTCGAAATAGACCTCGGTCTTGCCTGAGCCGGTGACCCCGTCGAGCAGTGCCACGGCAAAGCCGCCCTGCCCCACCAGCGCGCGCATGGCGGCTGCGCCCTCAGCCTGCACCGCGCTGAGAGCGGGATGCGTGAAGTCCGGATCCGGCAGGGGTGGCGGTGGGGAGGCCATCGGCTCCACCGCCAATGTGCCCCCATCGACCAGACCGTCGATCACGCCCACTGAGACGCCGGCCTCCTGCGCCAGTTCGGCCTTGCCATGCGACAGCCCATCCCCAACCAGCGCCAGCACGCGCGCCCGTGCCGGGGTCAGCCGCGCTGGCGCGGCTCCCACCAGACGCAGGCCCACACGCTGCCGCTCCGGGCCGAGATCCTCGCCCCGGCGCAGGCACATCCGTAACACCATGCCGCGCGGGCTCAGCGTATAGGCAGCGACCCAGTCGACCAGGGCACGCAACTCGTCGCGAAGCGGGGGAAGATCCAGCCTGTGGCTGACATCGCGCAGGCGCTTGTCCAACGCGGGATCGGGACTGGGGTGATCATCCCACACCACCCCCACCACCTCGCGCGCTCCGAGCGGCACGGCAACCAGGTCTCCCCTGGCAAGTTCCATGCCCGATGGCACGCGATAGCAATAGGCACGGTCCAGCGCCACCGGCACCAGCACATCAACCCGTGAAGCAGCCGAACCATCCATGGCAGTCGCATCTTCTCCAGTCTGTCGCCTGCCCCCAGGCGCCTCGACAGGCCCCCCCTGGACAGGCAGATGTTGCGGCGAGGTCGAAAAAGGCACTCAGGCGCATCCAGGCCCTGCGAGAAAAACAACCGTCCGGGAATTCGCCAGCGTGTCCCGGACATGATTCGTTTCTTTCTCCCCGGCTCCCCGGTTAGTGAACCATAAACCCGCAAATGCAATATTCACGGCTACGCTGTCTCAGACATAGACCCCGCGCCAGGGGGGCAGGACGACGATGGGCCGGACCGCACGGAATCCCGAATTCACCGGCGCCGATGACAGCCTGGCGCGGGAAATCGCGCGCTGGCTGACCCATCTTGGCACCGAGCGCCGCCTTGCGGCAAAGACCCTTGAGGCCTATGGCCGCGACCTGCGCCAATGCCTCGATTTTCTCTGCGTGCATTGGGGGGCAGCGGTCGACCTCAAACGCTTTGCCGCGATTGAGACCTCGGACCTGCGCGCCTTCATGACCATGCGGCGCGCCGACGACATTTCGAGCCGCAGCCTGGCGCGGGCACTGGCAGCGCTTCGTTCCTTCGGCCGCTTTCTGGAGAACGAAGGCAAGGGCAAGGTCGCCGCCCTGGCCGCGATCCACAGCCCCAAACTGCCGCGCGGCCTGCCCAAACCGATCCAGCCCGGCATGGCAAGGCGTCTTACCAATGCCGATGAGCGCGCCGGTGAGCCCCGTGAAACCTGGATCCTGGTGCGCGATGCCGCGGTCATGGCGCTGCTCTACGGCTGCGGCCTGCGCATTTCCGAAGCCCTCAGCCTGAACCGCCGTGACGTGCCCCGTCCGGGCGAAGGCGACGTGCTGGTGATAACCGGCAAGGGCAACAAGACCCGCATGGTGCCAGTGCTCGACAGCGTGCTGCAGATGATTCACGACTACACCACAGTCTGTCCCCACCCGCTGATGCAGAACAAGCCGATCTTTGTCGGCGCCCGCGGCGGCCCCTTAAGCCCGCGCATCATCCAGCTCGCCATGGAGCGCATGCGCTCCTCCCTCGGCCTGCCCGACAGCGCCACCCCGCACGCCCTGCGCCATTCCTTCGCCAGCCATCTCTTGCAGCGTGGCGGCGACCTGCGCGCGATCCAGGAACTGCTGGGCCACGCCTCGCTGTCCACCACCCAGGTCTATACCGCGATCGACCAGAGCCGCCTGCTCGACGTCTATAACGCCACCCATCCCCGCCGCTGATCCCGATCCGGGCTTGGCGCAGAGCGAGCTGCGCACCGGCCTGGCCGAATCCCCTCCCGCCATACGCATTGACGCACCGTCTGCCAGCCAGCTCCACTCCCTGCGCAGCTGCTCAACCGTCGTGCCGTCATTCCCGCCATTGCCCTGGCCCTCCTGGCCCCTCCTGGCCCTGCCGCAGCTCTGGACCAGCTGCCTGTTCACCGGCCATTGGTGGAGCGGCGCATCGGTGTATGTTTCGCCCTCCGTCTCACCTCCTGACGCCGATTCGATGACATCAAGCGACACCCAGCGCCTCGCCTTTGAAGCGGCTGTCAAGGCCATTGCCGCCACCAGCAAGGGCAACAAAGCCAGGATGTGCGCCGCGCTCCGCGACCTGTTCGCAGGCGTGCTGGGCTACGAGAAGACCGCGATCATGGTCGCACCCGAGGACACAGGCGGCCGCCCCGACATCACGATTTCTGCTCCTGCTGCCACCACTCCTCGAGCCACCACTCCTGGAGCCACCACTCCTGGAGCCACGATCAGCAGCAGCCGTCCCTGGATCGTCGGTGTCTGCAGCGACGAACCGGGGACGCTCCATAACGCCGGGACCAGGCGCAGCCTCTATGCCGCAAACGCCGGGTTTTTCACCGCCGACACCGCTTTTTTCCTGATGGCCGACCCGGAAATGCTGGTCGTCCGGCGGGTGGGCTCGACACGTGATGATTCCATGGCGTGGCAAGGTCTTGACCACGAGACCCTTGCCGCGCGCCTCGCCTGGCTGCGCGCCGAATTCGCCGGCATCCCGCAGGCAATCAACGCCTTTCTCGGCGGCGACGACAGTTCGATCGCGCGCGACCGGCTGACCGCGCCGGCGAACGCCAACGCCGAGACCCGCCTCGCTGCCCGGATCACGCAAAACATCTTCTTCGACACCCTCCGTGAAACCACAGGCCGGTTGCAGCAGGCCACGCTCAACGCACTGCAGGCGACCCGCGACGCCCGCCACGAAATCGCCGTGCGCACGGAGCCTTCCGGCAACACCGCCCGGGAAAAATACCCGGGCATCGTCCCACGAGCTGAGAGCAAACCGCCACAGCTGGAAAACTCCACAGTTCAGCGCCCGCTTCTGCAAAAGCCCGAACTCACGCGCCTCACCCTTGAGGCCCTGCCCGCCTTTGCCGCGCACAGCGGCCTCGATCCTGTCAAGGATGCCGACAGGCTTGAGCGCCTCTTCGCCAGTCAGACCTCGAGCCTCCTTCTTGCCCGCATTCTCCTCGTGCGCTTTCTCGAAGATCACGGCTTCTTCGACCGGGAGGAACCGCAAGGGACCAGGCGCCATTATCTCTGCAATCGCGGCGTTCATGCATTCCGCCAGCTGGATGCGCATTTCGGGCATGGAACGGGAGGACTTCCCGGAGGGGTCGGCAAGCGCGGCAATTTCCGCCTGCCCACATTCCTGGAGACGGAGCTTGACTGGGTCATGGGACTGCCGGCGCCCGAACTCAGGGAGGCAATCGAATGGGCGCTGTTCCGCTTCGCCCGCTTCGACTTCGCCACCGTACGCGGCGACCTCATGACCGGGGTTCACGACCGCCTCCTCGACCGCAGGCAGCGCAAGGAACAAGGCGAAGTCTATACGCCCCCCTCCATCGCCCGCTATCTCCTGAACCGCCTCGCACTTCCACGTGACGCCGAAGTCTTTGATCCCGCCTGCGGCAGCGGCATATTCCTGATCGAGCGCTACCGTGAAGCCATTGGCGAGGCTGCGGGTCAGGGTTCCATCCGCTATGCCGAGGCGCGCCGGCTCTGCGCAAGACTGGCAGGCAACGACATCAATTTTTTCTCGGCCGCACTGACACAGGCCCAGCTGATCTGGCATCTGCTGCCATTCAGAGATGAGGTCAGACAACTGGGCCTGCCGGATCTCCGGATCAGCTCGGGCACCAACAGCCTGGTGCCGGGTTCCTTGCCGGGTTCCTTGCCGGATTCCTTCCAGGATCCCGCCGGGGCCGGTTTCGCCAGGATCGATCGTTCCGGCTATGACGCCGTGATCGGTAATCCACCCTATGTCCGCAGCGAGCGCGCCGGCGCTCTGGAGCCCGCGGCGCAGGACGTCTTCACAGCGGTGCGACGTGTGGAAGGAAAGACCTTCAGCGGCATCACGGTCGGAGCCAACGCCTACACCCTCTTCATCTACCGTGCCCTCGACCACTGGTGCCGCCAGCCGGAAAATGGCGGCCCAGCTGGCAAACTCGCCTTCGTGGTGCCGCTCGCCTTCTGTGTCTCCAGCGAGGCCTCCGATCTCAGGGCGCTGTTCCAGTCCGGGCAACGCTGGGCGATCCGCGAGATCGTTGATCTTGAGCTGATCTGGCGCCAGATCTTCGACGTCGACGTGCTGGCGATGCTGCTGATCGCCGAGGCGACGCCGGCCGCGGCCAGCGACAGCGTCCGTATCCGCCTCGCCGACCAGAGCTGTGTGAGCTGTCCTCCCGGCGCGAAGCGGCCGACCTTCCGCTTCGATCATCTCCCCGAGCAGGTGATCGCTTACGACGCCTTATTCGCTCCGGATGGGCGCATTGTCACCCGATTGACGCCAAGGCGCGCCACGATCCTCACAAAGCTCTGGAACAATCCGAGCCTGCGCGATGCAGCGATGCAATATTGGACAAGGCGCGGCGAAAAGGCCCGCCGGAGCCCGCCGGACGCTGCCGGTTCTGCCCCGTGGCAGGAGCATCGGCTGATCAGGGAGGGCCTGGCCAAGCGCGGCCAGGTTCACTTCCGGAACAGGGGCGGCCACCGCCTGTTCAAGGGGGAGAACGTCACGGCGTCGCGACTTGCCGGCGTGCCCGTCTTTGAAAAATTCGATGTCTCGAAAGCGTCGAGCCCCTCGATCTGGGCCTATCCGGAAATCCTCCCCAAGACCCTCTATGCGCTGCCCATCCTCGCGCAGCTGCCGGTTGCCGCCCCTTTCAACCCGGCGGAAATCGCGATGGAAAATACCGTGACGCTGTTCGGACCGCGCGCGGACCTTGCAGACTTTCCCTTTGACGTCCTCCTCCTGTCTTCGATCTACGGTTTCTTTCACGTCATCGCCAACCGCCGCTCCTATCAGAACCGCATTCGCGGTCATATCTATCCGACCGCGGTTGCGGCTCTGCCGTGGAATGACGCACTGAAGGCACATGGCGTCACGCTCCGGGAGATTGGTGCGCGACTGTGTGATGCGTGCGAAAGACGCTTCAGCGAGACCTGCCGTCGCGCCACCGCGGCCGCGGCCCTCGGCCTGAAGCCGCTGAAAGACCTCGTGCGCGCGATGTCGAACACGAAACTGACCAGGAGCGACGCTTTCGCCGACGAGCCGGCAATAAGCATTGAGCTCAGCCCCATTGAGCCGGTCGACGAGGCTTTTGTCCTGTCCCTCAATGCAGAGAAAACCCACAGACTTATCTTCAGCCGGGAGGATGTGGCACAGCTTGCCGCCGCCGGCCTTGCGCAACTGGAGGGAAGCGAAACGACCTGGTCTCAGCTGTTGCAGGCACCCGTCCCGGTATCGTCCGCCATGGCCGCCGATCTCGCCCGACTTCACCGGAACTCTGCGCCGGAGAAGCTCGATGCAGCAATTGCTGCCGAGATCGAAAAACTCGACGCACTTGTCGGGCAGGCCCTGGGACTGACACCGTCCGACATCACCTTCATCCGCAAAGAAATGATCGAGGACCCGTTGCTTGCACGGGTGCGGCCGCGCTACCCGTTCTTTGTCCCGCGCCAGCACGGACGCAGGAAGAACCTGGAGCGAAAGGATCGCTATCGCCGCTCAGCCTGAAGTCTCACTGAGCTCCCAGCACGCCAGGAGCCAGCGCAGACAGCGAACAGCGGTGGACCAGGAGCCGCCCGGTCAATGGATGCACAGCCTGCACAAATAGACAGGCGGCCGATCTGCACATGCGATACCCGCCGGTCTCACCTCCGATACCCGCGCCAGAGCCCCATGACGGACCGGCGCAGCGCCAAGGCCGGCACATGACACGTCATGGTCGAACGCGCCTCCGCCACGCCACAGCCGACAGCAAAAACCCACGCTCGAAAGAAGAAACCGGTTGACAGGATCGGCCTCCCGCAAGCAATGACATCGTCCGCCTCGTCGGCCGTCATTTCGTCACGCCTCCTCCCTCTCCAGAGAGTCAACCGCAGACGACACGGTCGTACACGGTCGTCGATCGCGACGGCCTCATGGTCCATGTTCGCCATGTTCGTCCATGTGATGGCGATCCGCAGGAGGAATTTCGATGCAAACCCAGATCCTGAAATGGCGGTTTCCGGAAGAGGTGGAAATCGATGCCAAGGATATCGTCTGGTTCCGAAAGTGTCGCTCCAGCTGGTTTGAAATCGAGTCAGGAGCCCCCTGGATTGAACCTGTGGAATTCCGCGACGGGAAATTCGCCAAGGCTGTATTGTCGCAACTCGAGCGTGTCCTCTGTGCGTTCTTCCTCCATGCCTCTTTTACATCGGGTCGTTATCCGCTGAACCAGTCCCCCGATGGCAGGACCACTTTTGCAGTAACAGACGATCATATCCGCTTGTTGCGCTCCGCCACCTGGAAGACGTCAGGCATTGACGGCAAGCGGCCCTACGGCGGCAGCACGGACTATGCCGTTGATATGGCGGACATCCTTGGTCTGTCTTTGGCCCCAGGTCGAGACCGCCCAGGCACAGTGGCCGGCACCGACGTTCGCGCGCGCATGGAAGCCCTTCACAAGGAGATGCTGTTCGCCGTGCAGGCCTATGTTGAACATGCGGATCTTTCGCCTGGTGTTTACGTTGTTCCTTACCAGGGCTGGGATGGAATTATTCGGCCCCGATGTTGCCCACCAACCGCCGCCCGGATTGCCGCGTATCAACAGAGCATGGCGGAGATTGCGGAACGAAGCCGGCTTGAGGCGCCCGCGAATCTGGTAATCGCACAGATTCTGGCCGCTGACGCTCTGTTCTCCGTGAGCCCGTGAGCTGGAAGATTCTCCGCAGTCTGCGCTATTGCAGCTCCTCAGTCTCGCCGGTGAGCTGGCGCGGGGAACCCGGACTTTCCCACGCGGGCTTTGGCACCGGATTTTCTCACTGCTCAATCCCTCCGCCTGAGTGCGACACAGCGTCGAAGGTCATTGATTTTTTTTCTCGTCCCGGGAGCCTCGCCGTGCCCCGCTCCCTGGTTCCCCGTACACGCCCCAAGGCATTGTAAACAGGCACATTTTCCTTTCGGCCCAGGCTGCCGGGATACCAGTTCACGTTCCTTGTAATCTGCGCCCGATTTCTCCGCCTCCCTCCGCCCCCTCGAGGCGGGATGCATGGACGCTCGCGATGTGATACGCTCACCAATAATGCTTTGCAGACCGCCAGGCAGCCCACGATTGAATTGGAGACCGAACCCGTCCGCGGCCCCCAAGGATGCCCCATTCTTCCCTGTACATTGCAGGGAATCCGATCGTGATTGAAAAAGTCAATCTCCTCGACCCTTCGCAGGAGCCCACCGACGAGCTGGAAAACCTGATGCCAAGCGTTGCGGTAATGGCCCGAGCCCGGGCTGCGATTGCCGACGCGGCCTTATGGGACACACTGAGAAGACAAACAGCCGAGGCACGCGAGATATTCAACCTCTGTCCACCGCCTGCACCCGCGAAGGCCCCATCACGGAATGCAACCCGACCCTGATCGTCGTCGCCGGGCCGAATGGTTCCGGCAAAACCTCCCTTACGACCGAGGTCTTACAGCACGCGTGGGTTGAAGGCTGCAACTACATCAACCCCGACAACATTGCCCGCGATATCTACGGCGACTGGAACTCCGACGCCGCCGTCATGGCTGCCGCCAGACACGCCGAGAACGAGCGCTAACGCTGCCTGAGCCTGCGCGAGAGCATCGCTTTCGAAACCGTCCTGTCCGCGTCCGACAAAGTCGCCTTCATCAGGCGCGCCATGGCTGAAGGATTCTTCGTCCGGCTCTTCTTTGTCGGCACCGATCACCCCTCCATCAACGCGGCGCGCGTGACAAAGCACGTCATGGAAGGCGGCCACAACGTCCCCATTCCCAGGATCATTTCCAGATATTCCAGGTCCATCTCCAACTGCGCCGTCGCAGCCGCCTTCGTCGATCGCTCCTACATCTGCGACAACTCGGTGGAAGGGCGCGTACCCGAACTGCTTTTGCGCACCGTCAAGGGCAGGATCGCCAAGATCTCCAGGGAGATCCACAACTGGGCGCGGCCGATCGCCGATCCGCTTCGCCACGGCTGAGAAACCTCGCGTGGCAACGTGGCAACGAACACGATCCTGCCGACGACAACCCGCCATCGCGATGATCAAGGCCCCACGTCCCTTGGCGCAGACACAGCAGCAGCTCGCGCACAAACCGCGCCGGTTCCACGGAACCGACAACAGCCGGTTCATCCTAAATCCGTGAGCTGGATCCGAAACTTCGCGGTGATTGTTTCGACTGCAGATTTTGCACCCGCCCCGTTCACCCGATGGGTGACGATTCGAGAGTGGATGGATCCGTCCCAAACCGATGTCAATGTTTGGCTTTTCCCGCCACGACGGGCCGCCAACTGCCGTTTTTAGGTTCATTCGAATTCGCGTTTCTGTTCCGCCCCGTCGCTTGGCACATGGCAGCGGGCAGCTGGGACAGGTAACGCTCGAAATCTTCACCCCGTCGCTGATCCAGGCGGACCTGGGTGAGGCTCCCGAGCACCAGCAAGCCTGCGCGAATGCGTGGCCGGATCGTGTTCAATTCGCGACCTTCAGATATCTGTTGAGCAGATGGCACAGCAGGGGCGCGTCCTCCAGCCCGAATAGAGAAGCGGTTTCCGATGAGATGGGTTTGAAGAAGTCAGAAAATCCCTATTGTTCAACGTGATAGAGACGCGCCGCGAGCCGGCATCGTTTTTCCTTTCGAGGCAGGCGATTGCGGCAGCCTCTCGGTGAGAGGTGAGATTTGCCCGCGCCAGCGAACATCAACTTCGATCCGTGCCGACCGACCGGTCGCATGTGGTAGGGTTCCTTGGTTCTCAAGGAAAGTAGAAGCTGTTCCCGCTCACGTCACATACCTGGCGTACCCACAAATCGCTTGCATTCCGTATGATTCCTGTCCTCCAACTCCAAACTGTGCCAATTGGGTCACTCTGACGCTATCATGCAACGTTTTTGGCAAAAAACGATTCGATGTGACCGGGAACAGCTCTATCCCCTCATTCCCTTAACTTAACGGACGGTGAGGACGGACACCTTTCCCGTATTGTGAGAAGCGCGCGGCCGAATCATGATTTCCACGTCATGATCGAGAAGGGTCAGGAACTCGAGCAGCTTTTCAACCGAGAAATCGCTAAGTTTGTAGCGAGTCAGCGCCGATACGCGAGGTTGAGGTATACCTAGAATCTCCGCGGTCTCCACCTGCTTCAGCCCTCTTTCCTCAATAATATCATTTGCCGCCTTGGCGAGACGGGTCTTGGTCTGACGTTCGTTCGCATCGGGCATGCCAAGATCAGCGAAGACATTGCACGAACCGAGAGTGATGTCTTTGGTCATGTCTGTTTCCCGTTCTCCATGGGGGTTCCCTTCATCATGCTTTCATAGTGGTCCTGGGCACGTTTCAGGCGCTTGTGTACGAGTTCCACATCCCGTCGATCCGTCTTGATACCGGAGGGAGACTTTTTCTGACAGACATGCAGGACATAGATGACTTCCTTGAATCGTACCGTATAGACCGCCCGGTAGGCATCGCCGTCGAAGCGTTCAACGATTTCGAGCACACCAGGTCCTTCGCCTTTCCATGGCTTTGCGTCAGGATGCTTGCCGCCAAGTTATGCAAGTCCAAGTGCATAGCCGATGTCGTGCATGACCTCTTGGGGAAGTGTAAGGAGATCGTCTTTTGACGACCCGATCCAATGCAGTGGCGTTTCCATTTCAAAGCTCTCTCCACCGCAATTGAATATACAATGTTTGATATAAAAGTCAAGGGTGACCATGAAGGCGACGGGAGCATTCGACTTGCGGCTGTCCGAAGCATGGGAGCGCGCCGTGTGACCGCGGCTTTGCGGCTGGTTGGCACGAGGTGACGGCCGCTTTCATTCTGGCTTTCTGCAGGTACGCAATAATGGATGCGAAAATGGCCTCTTGGGGACGCGAAAAATGAGGCTGAACACGGGACTGGGAGAGGCCGTCCCCGTAGTCCACAGAGAGACCCGGGCGTGCTGCAGAGTGGCGACAGACACAGCAGACGCAGCAGCGCGCGCAAGGGGACCTGTGGACCCACGGGGCGCGCGGGCGGATCGCGAGGGGCTTTGCTCGCAGCGCCGCACCTCCGCCCCATCCCAAACCCCGTTTGGCCGGAATCGACGGTTCGTGCCACTGGCCGGAACGTGGAACGTTGAGCCTTTCCCTTTCTCTTTCCCGCCCTCTCTTACAGCGTGCGGGAAACGGGAAAAGCGCGGATGGCGCAAGGGTGTGACACTGTCATGGCGATCCAGCGATCCCTACACGATACGCCGCGCCGGATTTTCGACAGCGAGGCGGTGATTCGGGCGAACTGCACCATCACAAAGCGTCCCCCGCCCCCCGTCTCAGGTCTCTCGCCAGAGCTTCAAGGCTCAGAACGCGCCTGACGGAGGCTCCGGCGCCAGCGCAGAATGCGCCGCAGCATGTTCGCCCCCCAGCCCTCCCCATGACGGCCAAAGACCGCCTTGATACGTGCGCGGATGCGCCTTCGGATCGGATCGACCAGCGCGGTCGCCATCTCCCGCAGCCGCAGCACCGAGTCATAGCCCCATTTGAACCACGGCATCCGCAGGAGCTTGTCGCGGGTGATATCGAACAGAAAGGCGGTGACACCGAGGCCGAAAAGTTTCGCGGCCACCACCGTGAACGTCGCGGCGATCCACCGTCCATGGCTGATGAACCACAAACCGGCGAGCTTGAGCGGAAACAGCAGGATGGCGGGAACAACGAAAACGATCAGGGTCAGGGCCGGCGACAGAGCACCGACACGCAGCGCCAGCCAGCGCTTGAGCGCAGCCAGCGGGATCAGGGCGACCACACGCGCCACGATGGGCTCGAGATGGTCCCAAAGCCAGGCCTCGATCAGAAAGAAGACCGCCAGCACCACCCAGAGCGGCAGCAGCAGGCGACGACGCCTGGGCTGGTTCACGGTTTCCAGATCCTGCACGCGCTTCCCCTTTCCAGCCCTGGTGCCGCAAAGCCTTGAGCATCTTTAAAGAGCGGGCGAGCACAGATATCACAGAGCCGTCTTTTTCTCCAGCGGGGGCGCATTGGCGCATATTGCCGCATTGCCGCGGCATCCTCTCCGGAGCAGGCTTCGTGTTCTATTGCGCCAGGCGTTCCATCGCCTCCGTCCACGCCCGCATTGTCGGTGTCTTTGAGAGCGCCGCGGCATAGGCAGCCCTTGCATCCCGCACCGCCTGCGCCGCGGCCTCCGCCTTGCCGGAGCGCCGCGCCGCCAAGGCGGCCAGCGCCAGCATCTCCCCGCCTCGCGCCTCCCTTGCCCCGGGCATGTCAGCCAGGGGCTTGAGATCCTCAAGGACGTCTTTCACCGCGGGGTCTGCCCATAGGTCGGCCGCCTCGCGCAGATCCTGGAATGCCTGTTCAAAATTTCCCTCCTCGAACAGGGCCCGGCCGCGAGTGCGAAGCTCCCACACCCCCAACCTGAAGGGCTCACCTTCGGGACCCGGCCAGTTCCGGCGCTTCCATTCCGCGGCACGGTGCTGGTTCTCCTCGACCCAGTTGATGTCATCGACAACCATGCTCCATTTCTTCTGCGCAAAGCGCGCCGCGGCCCGGCGCAGATAGAATTCGCCGATCGTGGTTCGGGCAACATAGAGGCTGAGCTTGTGGAGGCTGGCGTTGAGACCGCCGACCACCGGAACAATCGGCAGAGTGAAGTGCCCATACTTCGCCCCATTGGAGAAATCCGCTTCGGCATCCACGAAACGGCCTCTGCGGAAGCGCAGTTTTCCGCGCCGCAGATACAGAATGGAATTATAGGGCTGCAGTTCGATGCCGCGGCTGAAGGCGCGCTCCGCCGCGTCCTGGTCCTCTTCACTTCCGGCTCCCCAGACGAGTGCATTTCCCAGTCTCTCATGCATCTGCGAGTTGATCGGGTGGGTGCGATTATTTCTGTGGGTAAATTCGCCGCGATTCCGTTTTGTTCATGGTGCGATTCGGATCCGTTCCCCCATCGAGTCGCGAGCATCCATTGAAGTCGGTGGCTGACTGGACCTCTTGT
>WQYW01000111.1 GCA_009781045.1 Alphaproteobacteria bacterium | reverse complement strand
TTTCAGGAAACGCCCGAGGAACTGCAGGCGAAATACGACCAGCTACATGGCTGAGGGAAACGCCAAGTGAGAGATGTTGGGGGAGCCGCTGTACGCAGTGGTTCCCCCACTCACTGGATCAGGACGATCCTGTGGTGAGCGTTCGGTGGCGGGAGGTGTGCATCAGCGCGGCGGACACAGATGACGCCTCGAGTTTGGGACCTTTAAGGGGAGGGGGATGTGAGACGCGAGGATCTCCGGCTCGGCCCGAGCGGGCATGAGGACAGTTTCGCCCGTGACAATCTGCCGCCTGCGGAATTGTGGCCGGAGTTTCTGCTCAATCGCCCGGAATTTGCCTATCCGGATTATCTCAACGTCGGGGTTGAACTGAGCGATCGCCTGGTCGCGTGTGGATTCGGGGACCGGATCGCGCTCGTCGGCAATGGACGAAGACGCAGCTACCGGGACTTGTCGGCCTGGACCAACCAGCTGGCGCGGGCACTGGTTGAGGATTACGGCGTCAGGCCGGGCCATCGCGTTCTGGTGCGGGCACCGAACAGCCCGGCGATGGTGGCGGTGTGGCTGGCGGCGACCAAGGCCGGTGCGGTGGTCGTCAACACCATGCCGCTGCTGCGTGCCGGCGAACTGACGCAGATCATCGACAAGGCTGAAATCGGCCTCGCACTGACCGATACACGCCTCGCAGGCGAACTCCTCAAGGCGGCGCAGACCAGCCGTTTCCTCAAGCGCGTGGTGGAGTTCGACGGTGCAGTGACGCAGGAAGCCGAACTTGACCGCGTCGCGCTATCGAAATCGACGGCGTTTGAGGCGGTGCAGACCGGACGCGATGACGTGGCGCTGCTCGCTTTCACCTCCGGGACCACCGGTGAGCCCAAGGCGACGATGCATTTCCATCGCGACATTCTGATCATGGCCGATGGCTATGCCAGCGAGGTGCTCAGGCTGGGGCCGGAGGATGTGGTGCTGGGCTCGCCGCCTCTGGCCTTCACGTTCGGACTGGGCGGGCTCGCAGTGTTTCCTTTGCGCGTTGGTGCCACGGCGGTCCTGCTCGAGGATCCGACGCCGCCCAGACTGATGGAATATCTGGAGACCTATGGCGCCACCGTGGTTTTCACCTCGCCGACCGCCTATCGTGCCTTGCTGGCGATGGACAATCTGCGGAGCCGGCTTGCCAGTCTGCGCGTCGCGGTATCGGCTGGCGAGACGCTGCCGGCGTCGGTGTTTGAGGAGTGGCTGGCGAAGATCGGGGTTCCCATTCTCGACGGCATCGGCTCGACCGAAATGATCCATATCTTCATTACCAGTCGCTTTGGAGATGCGCGAGCCGGTGCTACGGGGCGGCCGGTCGCCGGCTATGAGGCGTGCATCGTCGATGACGCCATGCAGCCGGTGCCGGCGGGAACGCCGGGCCGGCTCGCGGTGCGCGGACCGACGGGATGCCGTTATCTGGCCGATGCGCGGCAGACCAATTATGTGCGCGACGGCTGGAATCTTACCGGGGACGCCTTTGTCTGCGACAGCGAAGGCATTTTCCATTTTTCGGCACGCTCCGATGACATGATCATTTCCGCCGGGTATAATATTTCCGGGCCGGAAATCGAAGGGGCGCTGCTGGCGCATAATGCGGTGGCAGAATGTGCCGTGATCGGTGTTCCCAACCTGGAACGGGGTGAGATCGTCGAGGCCCATGTGGTGCTGCGCGGCGGTTTTGCTGCCTCGGAAGCGATGGCGTGCGAGCTCCAGGACCATGTCAAGGCGACACTGGCGCCCTATAAATATCCGCGTTCGGTGCGCTTCATCGAGGAACTGCCAAAGACCGCCACCGGGAAGATCCAGCGTTTTGTACTGCGCCAGAGGGCGCATCAATAGGAGGAAGCATGCATACGATTGTTCAGCCGAAAGGATGGCCGCGCCCCAAGGGTTATGCCAACGGCATCGCGGCCGAAGGGAAATTCCTCTTCGTCGCCGGTCAGGTGGGCTGGAATGAAGAGGAAAAATTCGAAAGCGATGATTTCGTCAAGCAGGTCGAGCAGGCGCTGAAAAACATCGTCGCGGTGCTGACCGAAGGCGGCGCCAGGCCGGAGCATATCGCGCGGATGACGTGGTATGTGACCAGCAAATCGGAGTATCTCGACCGCCTCGCCGAAATCGGCCAGGTTTACAAGAAAGTGATCGGTGCGGTGTTTCCGGCGATGTCGCTGGTGCAGGTCGCGGGTCTGGTCGAAGTCGGCGCCAAGCTTGAGATCGAGGTCACGGCGGTCATTCCAAAATAGAGCCCGCGCTCTGGCTTGCGGGCGCCTCTCCCGGGTGGCGTCGGCGGGCTTTTTTAGAGAAATTGCGATTTCTGCCGGATGCGGCGGGTCAGTGGATGACCTGCCGCATCACGCGGAGGCGTGAGCCGTGTAGCGTGGCGCTGTCGGGCTTGCGCCCAGCTTTGCCGGGCGCAGGTCGGCAGGCCCGCAGACAAATTCCATCCGAGCCATTGTCGTGAGGGGCCTCAAAGTCGCGTGTGATTTTTGGGTCGGGCCAGCCTCGCGGATTTTGCCCGCGCGATCTGCCAGGAATCGAAGACTCTGCGAGTGCCTGCGGCAGGACGGGTGCGGCAGAGCCGGATTGAACGCGTAAATCCGTTACGAAGCGCAGATTGCGCAAAGCCGGCGGTCCGGATTTGGTTTGGCATGCCATCCAGTCGGAAATCAGAAAAAGCGCCTCTTGGCGAAGTGGTGCATGAGTTTCAGGTTTCAGGAAACATGGGTTTCAGGAAAGACGCCTGCAATTTGTGGGTTCCACAGGTCATCCGCCGACTTTCCTCTCACGTATGGATCTCAACCTGCAGGCGCGCAATCTTCACCTTCAGGTGCGCATTCGCTCATGGCTGGGCGGTGAGATGCGGGTAGGGATGGCGCAATCTTGTGCGCTGCGAAATGAAACTTGCGCGCTTTTCAAATAAGGGAGAGGTCGGCAGAACCACCCCGGGATGGATGCTCGCCCGGCCTGGTTTGCTGCGCTGCCAAGGCGGCGCTTCGCTGGCATATTCATATTGTCCGGGGACAGCGCAGGCAACCCGGTGTTTTGCAGGCTTGCACGCAGCACTGTCTCTGCCTGACTGTCGGGATTGCGTCGAAATGTTGCCGTGCCGCGTTTTATAGCTGCAGGGCAGCGCTGTGGTGTGTGCGCTGTCGTCGTCGCTCTGCTGGAAATTTCGCAAGTTCTCAGGAACTTGCAGGGGAGCGCCAGCGGGGCTGGCGGCGACCGCCTTGCGGTCTTTTTCCCCTCCCGCTGCCTTTCCCTCCCGCTGTCTTTCGCGCGAGCCGGCCTGACGTCGGGCGGGAGCCGCTCCCGGCCCATGCCGGGAGCGGCTGAGAGAGGGTCGCAAGCCATACATCAAGGCACAATGTTCAGAGCAATCCTGCCTTTGCCGCCTTGGCCTCGACCTTGGCGCGCAGCTTGTCGACCTCGATGATGAAGCGGCTATGCGTGCCGCGGCTGATTTCCTCAACCGGATCCCTGGCCACGAGATCAAAGCTGACGAGGCGGCCCTCGATCCTGCTGATGGTGACCGTGAGTTCGACTGGCATGCCACGGAGTGTTGCGCCGCCATGCGACACGCTGATGCCGGTTCCTACCGAGTCCTGGCCTGGATCCGTAAAAGTTAGCAGAAACTCTCTGCAGGCGATTTCAAAATCGCGCACCAGTTCCGGCGTGGCGTAGACACGGAGATTTTCGCCGAGAAAATCGATGGTGCGTGGATTGTCGATAACGATCTGACGGGTTTGGGAAAGACCAACGCTTGCTTTATCTTTCATGGGCGTCCTCTCTTGCAGGATCCACAGAACTGTCCCGCTTTGGGAACAGGGCAGTGGGGAACTCGGATTTTTGGTGAGTATTTGACAGGAGGAGTTCTTTCGCATATTCCTAGAAAATGCAATAAGAAAAGGCTGAATGCCGATTAGCCGGGGTTGATCGACCAAACGGATCGATTGACGTACCTGGTCGATCGACGGGAGTGGTCAGCACGATCGGCCGGGTCGAGAGACCGGGCTGGGATGTGATGAATGTCGAGGGATCTGAGGAGGAGCGATGAGCGCAGCATCGGACGTCAAGCGGGTCCCCACCTTCTGCTTCAATTGTGTGTCCGGTCCCGACTTCATGAAAGTGAAGGTTGAGAACGGAATCGCCACGGAGGTGGAGCCGAACTTCGACGCCGAGAAGGTGCATCCGGGTCGCGGCAGGCCCTGTGTCAAAGCCTATGGCGCGGTGCAGAAGACCTATAACCCCAATCGCATCCGCACACCGATGAAGCGGACCAATCTGAAAAAGGGACAGAAGGAAGATCCCGGCTTCACGCCGATCTCATGGGACGAGGCGCTCGACATCATCGCCGAACGTCTCAAGGCGATGCGGGAAAAAGGAGCGGTGGATGACGCCGGTCTGCCGCGTCTGGCGGCGAGCTTCGGCCATGGCGGTACGCCGGCCAACTATATGGGCACTTTCCCTGCCTTTCTCGCCGCATGGGGCAAGGTCGACTACAGCTTCGGCTCGGGCCAGGGCGTCAAATGCACCCATTCCGAGCATCTCTATGGCGAGTTCTGGCATCGCGCCTTCACGGTCTCGGCGGACACGCCGAACGCCCGCTATGTGATCGCCTGCGGGGCCAATGTCGAGGTCACGGGCGGGCCGACCGCAGTGATCCGTCATTCGGAAGCGCGGATCCGTGGTTACAAGCGGGTTCAGGTCGAGCCCAGCCTGACGATTTCCGCCGCCTGTTCGGCGGAATGGGTGCCGATCCGCCCCAAGACCGACCCTGCTTTCCTGTTCGCGCTGATTCACGTCCTGGTTCATGAGCATGGTCTTGGCAAGCTCGACGTGGCGTTCCTGCGCGATCGCACCGCCTCGCCCTATCTGGTGGCCCCCGACGGGCTCTACTTGCGCGAGCCCGAAAGCGGCAAGCCGCTGTTGTGGGATGAAATGACGCAGAAGGCGGTGCCATTCGACACCGAAGGCGCGGTGCCGGCGGTCGCCGGCCGCTACCAGGTTGCGGCTGCGGTGACGCGCGATGCCGATGCGGCGCTCAGGGAATATTCCAATGTCGAGGGCATCACGGCCCATCAGGCGCTGGCCGACCACATCAGGCGTTATACGCCGGAATGGGCGGCTGCGATCTGTGACGTGCCCGCCGAGACCATTCGCCGCATCGGCCGCGAATATCTTGAAGCCGCCTCGATCGGTGCAACAATAGAAATCGATGGCAAAACCCTGCCGCTGCGGCCCGTGGCGGTGACGCTCGGCAAGTCGGTCAACAACGGCTGGGGTGCCTATGAGTGCTGCTGGGCGCGCACCGTGCTGGCGACCCTGGTGGGGGCGCTGGAAAATCCCGGCGGCCTGCTCGGCACCACGGTGCGCATCAATCGTCCGCAGGAAAACCGTCAGCTCAGTGTGAAGCCGGGGGATGACGGCTTCATGGTGCAGTATTTCAATCCGACCAGCAGCAACGGCTGGGAGGCGGAGCCGACCACGCGCAATCTGCACCGCACTCTGGTGCCGATCGTCGGGCGCAACGGCGGCTGGAGCCAGGCTCTGGGGCCGACCCAGCTGGCGTGGATGTTCCAGGAGGAACGGCCTGCGGACTGGGCCTGGAAGGAACCGACCTATCCGGAATTGTGGTTTGTCTACCGCTCCAACCCGGCCATCTCCTTCTGGGACACGCGCCGGCTCGCCGAGTCGGTGGCGCGCTTTCCCTTCATGGTGGCCTTCGCCTATACTGTGGACGAAACCAACTACATGGCCGACCTCCTGCTGCCGGAGGCCACCGACCTGGAGTCGAACCAGGTGATCCGCATGGGCGGCACCAAATATATGGAGCATTTCTGGGACTATTACGGTGTGGTGCTGCGTCAGAAGGCGGTCGAGCCGCAGGGCGATGCGCGTGATTTCACCTGGATCGCCACCGAACTGGCAAAGCGCACCGGGATGCTGACGGACTATGTCAAAAACATCAACCGCGGCGTTGCCGGGGTGTCGCCGCTCAAGGGTGACAGTTATGATTTCAGCCTTGATCCCGAGACAGCGCCGCAGTCCGACGATATCTGGGACCGGGTCTGCCGCGCTGCGACCACGGTGTTGTCCGGCGGCAAGGAGGAGCACGGCCTCGACTGGTTCAGGGAACACGGCTTCTATGCGCTGCCGATGTCGCGCCTGGAATGGTATCTGACGCCGACGCTTGAGGCGCAGGGGCTGCGCTATGAGCTGCCCTATCAGGAGCGGTTGTTGCGGGTGGGACGGGAACTTCGCAGCCGTCTCCATGACCAGAACATACACTGGTGGGACAGCCAGCTCACCGAATATGTCGCTCTCCCGGAATGGCATGATGTGCCGGAGCGCTGGATCAAGGCTCTGGTCAATGCCGGCGCGCGTGAAGAAGACTACCCGTTCTGGCTCCTGACCACCAAGAGCATGCAATACCATTCGGGCGGCAATGCCGGGATTGCGCTGATGAACGAGGTATCCTCCAATCTGCACGGTCACACCGGTGTGATGATCAATGTCGCGACTGCGGCGCGGCTTGGCATCGCCGAGGGCGACCGCGTCGAAGTGCGCTCCCATATCGGGGCCACCTATGGCAGGGCGGCGCTGATGAAGGGGGTGCGGCCCGACACCATCGTGATCCTCGGGCAGTTCGATCACTGGGCCACGCCCTATATCAAGGATGAGGAGCGGGCCAGCCTCAACACCATCGCACCAATGACACTGGAGTTGACAGACGCGACGGGGTCTGGTGCGGATATCGTGCGCGTTTCCGTGCGTCGGATGGGAGTCGCGGGATGAGCAGACGCTATGTGATGGTGGTCGACCTGCGCCGCTGTGTCGGCTGTCAGACCTGCACGGTGGCGTGCAAGGGTGCCAACGCGACGCCGGCGGGCGTGCAGTGGCGACGTGTGCTCGACATCGAGACCGGGGAATTTCCCGAGGTGCGCCGCACCTTCGTGCCGATGGCCTGTATGCATTGCGACAACCCGCCCTGCATGGAAGTCTGTCCGACCACGGCGACCGGACAGAGTGCCGATGGTCTGGTGACCATCGATTACGATCTGTGCATCGGCTGTGCCAACTGCATCATGGCCTGTCCCTATGATGCGCGCAGCATTGCCCATGAGCCGCGTTTTTCCTACGGCACGCCGATGGCGTCCGAGCTGGCACGCTTTGATGCCGGGCGGATTGCGGTAGCCACCAAATGCTCCTTCTGCAGGGAGCGTGTGGAGGAGGCTCTGCGGAGCGGCCAGACCCCGGGGGTGGACCCGGACGTAACGCCGGCCTGCGTCAATTCCTGTATCGCCGGTGCGCTGCATTTCGGGGACATCCGGGACCCGCGCAGCAACGTGGCCGGACTTCTGGGGGGTGCGAAACATTTCCGCATGCATGAGGAACTCGGTACCAATCCTGCCGTCTACTACATCTGGGATGAGGAGCGCGAGTCATGAGTGAATCCAACGACGTCCTCGATCGCATGGCCCCGCGTCTGCAGGGCAACTGGGATGAACGTGCGGCGGCGAATTTCATTCTCGGCGGCGTCGGCAGCGGCCTGCTGGCGGCCATGCTGCTGCTGTCCGGGGTCGGCGCCGGTCGGCGCTGGGTGACATTGCTGGCACTGGTGCTGATGGCGGGTGGTCTGACTGCGGTGTGGCTTGAGATCGGCCGGCCGCTGCGGGCACTCAATGTCTATCGCAACGCCCGCACCTCGTGGATGACGCGTGAGGCCATCGTCGCCTCCCTCGCTTTCGCCTGCGGCGCGGTTGCGGTGCTGTTCGACTGGCCCGGGGCCTACTGGCTCGCCGGTCTGTTCGGCTTTGCCTTCCTCTATGCCCAGGCGCGGATCCTCAAGGCCAACAAGGGCATTCCGGCCTGGCGCCAGGACACCATCGTCGCCATGATCGTGACCACGGATCTGGCGGAGGGCGCGGGGCTTCTGAGTCTCACGGCATTTTTCTGGGGGGAGCTGGCGCCCTTCAGCGTGCTGGTGATCGGTCTGATCACGCTCCTGTTTCTGCGCCTCATCGCCTGGAGCGGTGTCGATGAGTGGCCGGGCTATCTGCCGCAACTGCGTCGCATGGGTGCGCCTTCCGGGACTTTGAAGGTGTTTGACGCAATCGAGATGCAGTTCCTGTGGTTCGGTCATGTCGCGCCGCTGGTTCTGCTGCTGCTGGCGCTTTTCTTCGGCTGGCACTGGCTGCTGGCGCTGGCCGGGATCCTGGCGCTGGGTGCGGGGGCATGGTTCAAATATGTTCTGGTGTGCCAGGCGGCTTTCACCCAGGGCCTGGCGTTGCCGCGTACACCTGCTCATGGCGCGGGCGAACCGGGTGCGGGTGACCAGCCAGGCTGGACTGCGCGCCAGGACGGCTGAAGCGCGCTCTTTAGCTGTGGACGGAGAGTGAAAAGACTGACAGACTTGAAGCCCGCGAAGCGGGAAACGCGCAGAAAAATACACGCAAAAAGCGCAAAAGAAGATGTCGGCGGGAGGATTGAGGCAATGTACGAGGTGCGTCTTCATGGACGCGGAGGGCAGGGTGCGGTGATGGCGGCCGGGATTCTGGCCGCGGCCATCGTTGCCGAGGGGCGCTATGCGGTTTCGATACCCGCTTTCGGTTTCGAGCGTCGCGGCGCCCCGGTGGTGACCTTTCTGCGGGTGGACGACCGCGAAATCCGCCGCATGACCAACATCACCGATCCCGATTGTGTGGTCTGCATTGATCCGACGATTTCCCGTGCCGTCAACGTCTTCGCCGGGCTTAAAGCGGGTGGTACGCTGATCCAGACCACGGGCCGGGCGCTCGGGGAACTGGAGGTGCCGGATTTTGTCGGCACCGTGGCGGTGATCGATGCGATTGCGATCGCCCGGGAAATCTTCCGCCGTCCGATCACCAATACCCTGATGCTTGGCGCCTTTGCCCGGGTCACGGGAGCGGTGTCGCTGGCGGCACTCAAACAGGCGATCGCCGAGTCGGATCTGCGCGACGCCAATCCCGGGCAGAATATGACGGCGCTGGATCGTGGCTTCAACGAGGTCGAGATTGTCCATCGCAACCGGGGCGCGGCATGACTTCGCATCATTCCTATCCGATGTTCGACCCTGTCGCTTCCGGTGTGGCCGACGATCTCTGTCCGATTGCCACCGTGATCAGTCCGATGCTGCCGGGGGACTGGCGCAGTGTGCGTCCCGTGGTCGATCGCGACAAATGCGTCAAATGTGCGGTGTGCTGGATCTATTGCCCGGTGCAATGCGTGGTGGAGAGGGCGGCCTGGTTTGATTTCGATCTCAAGCGCTGCAAGGGCTGCGGCATCTGCGCCAATGAATGTCCGCATCGGGCCATCGCGATGGTTGAGGAGGTGGCGGCATGAGCGTGGCGTTTGCGGAAAAGAGGTTGGAAGGCTCGAACCAGCCGCGCCATATCCTGTGCGAGGGCAACGAGGCTTCGGCGCTGGCGGTGTCGATGGTGCGGCCGGACATGGTGTCGATCTATCCGATCACGCCGCAGACCAGCCTGGTGGAATATCTCGCCAAACTGGTCGGCAACGGGCAGATGGATGCCGATATCGTAGAGGCCGAGGGCGAGCACTCGGTGCTTTCGGTGCTGCAGGGCGCGGCGCTGGCCGGCGGGCGCACCTTCACCGCGACCTGCGGCCCCGGGCTGGCCTTCATGTTCGAGCCTTACCTGCGCACCCCGGGCCTGCGGCTGCCGATGGTGATGACGATCGTGACCCGGGACGGCATCACGCCGCAGACCGTGTGGGGCGGGCATCAGGATGCCATGACGGTGCGCGAAGCCGGCTGGGTGCAGATCTATTGCGAGTCGGTCCAGGAGGTCCTCGATACCACCATCATGGCTTTCAAAATCGCCGAACATCGCGATGTCATGCTGCCGGTCAATATCTGTCTCGACGGCAACTATCTGTCCTATGGCGCCACCCGGGTGACGCTTCCCGCCCAATCCGATGTCGACGCCTTTCTCGGGCCTGCCGATGTCAACTGGCATGTTGCGCTGGATCCGCTGCGGCCGATGGCGGTTGACCCGCTGACCGGTGGCGGCGGTCGCGAAGGGGCGGCGGCCTTTGTGCGCTATCGCAAGGGCCAGTGCCGCGGCATGCAGAATGCGCTTTCCGTGATCGAAGAGGTGCACCGGGACTATGGAGCGCGGGTCGGGCGCTATTTTGCTCCTCTGGTCGAAAGCTACCGCATGGAGGGGGCCGAGTTTGCTCTGGTGACGCTTGGCAGCATGACCGGAGCGGCCAAGGATGCGGTCGATGAGGCGCGTGATCAGGGCGTGCCGGTCGGCATTGTCAAGATCAAGACTTTCAGTCCGTTTCCGGTCAAGGCGCTGGTCCGGGCGCTGGCGCAGGTCAAGGCCATCGGCGTGGTCGATCGCTCGGTGGCGTTCCGCTGGAACTGCGGCCCGACCTGCCAGGAACTCCTGGGCGCCATGTATCATTTTGAGCGCAGGGTGCCGGTGGCAAGCTTCATCGGCGGCCTGTCGGGGGCGGATATCACGGTGGCCGATTTCCATGGCGTGATCCGGCGCACGCAGCAACTGGTCGGGGGGCGTGCCCCGACCGAGCCCATCTGGATCAACGAGTAGAGAGTGGATCAGGGATCTTTAAAGCCATGCAACAGGTCCGCTATCTCGTTGTCGGCAGCAGCCATGCGGCGCTGGAAGCAGTGAATGCGATCCGCATGCAGGATCGCGAGGGTACGCTGGCAATGGTCAGCCGTGACGGCTCTGCCCCCTATTCGCCCACCGTGCTGCCTTATGTGGTCTCGGGCAAATCGCAGCCCGACAATGTCGCTCTGCGCCAGGAGGGCTATTTCGCGGAAAACGGCATTGCCACCCTGCGGGGCCGCACTCTGGTCGGGCTCCGATCCGGGAGCAATGTCGCGCTCTTCGACGACGGGGCGGAGATCGGCTATGAGCGCCTCCTGCTGGCCACCGGTGCCTCTCCTGTCGTGCCGCCGATCCCGGGGATCGACACGGTGCCCTTCCATGTGCTGCGCAGCCTGGACGATGCCATCGCCTTGCGGGCCGCCATCGGCAGCTCACGTCGCGCCGTGGTGCTGGGCGGCGGCCTGGTCGGCATGCATGCGGCGGAAAATCTGGTCAAGGCCGGTGCCGACGTCACCCTTGTCGAGATGCAGAACCAGCTGCTCGGGGCCTATTTCGACCGGGTCGCCGGTGACATCATCGCAGCCGCCTTCACCGCCAAGGGGGCGAGCATCCTCACCGGCCAGCGCGTGGTCGCTCTGGCGCGATCCGGCAGCACGACCACAGTGCAGCTTGAGGATGGGCGCAGCATTGAGGCCGATCTGCTTCTGGTGGCGACCGGGGTGCGGCCGGATTTGTCCTATCTCAAGGGTAGCGGCATCGCCCATGAGGACGGCATCCTGGTCGATGATCACATGCGCACCAGTGTTGCCAATATCTGGGCGGCCGGAGACTGTGCCAAGGCCCGGGACTTCTATGGCGACAAGCTCGTCCTCAATGCCATCCTGCCGGATGCCGCCGAACAGGGCCGCATCGCCGGCATGGCGATGGCCGGCGATGACGGGATGAAGCCCTATAGCGGCGCCGTGCCGCTCAACACCTATCACTTCTTCGGAAGCCACGCGATCTCGGTCGGTCGCGAAGTCGCGGGTGCCGAGGAATTGCTGCGTCATGACGAAAACAATGCGCGCTATCTGCGCGTGGTGACCAGAGAGGGCCGGTTGGCGGGCATTTTCGGCGTCAACGTCTTCTTCGATGCCGGGATCATGCGCCAGCTGATCCTGCGGCGGGTCGCTGTTTCGGCTTCTCTGGATCGGCTGCTCAGCGATCCGCTTGCCACGGGTCGCGAATTCATGTCCCGGTTGTGGAGGTAATCATGGGTCAGGCTTACTCCACCATCGCCTTTGATGTGGGCAAATGCGATTCCTGCGGCAAATGCATGTCGGCCTGCGCGCTGGCCAAAACCGGGACGGGCGATGTCGCGCGCTCCCGTATCCAGATCCTGGGTGAGCAGGGCGACTATAATCTGGCGCTGTGCCGCCAGTGTGGCGACCCCAAATGCGTCATGGTCTGTCCGGCGGCGGCCTTGACCAAGAATGCCGACAGCGGCGTCATCGACTATGACCCGTCAAAATGCGTCAACTGCCTGCTCTGCACCATCGGCTGTGCCTTTGGTGGCATTGCCCCCGATGCGGTCACGGCCGGGATGGCCAAATGCGACATGTGCGACGGCGCGCCGTCCTGTGTCGCGGCCTGTCCGAGCGGGGCGCTCAAACACGTCACTACGGCGCGGATTTATCGCGAGGTCGGCGACTGGGAGGACCTGTTCGCGCCCGGCCTGTCGGGATGTCAGGGCTGCAACACCGAGTTGCTGATGCGTCATGCGCTGCGTCGCGTCGGGCCGGATACCGTGCTGGCGACGCCGCCGGGCTGTGTGCCGGGCATGGGGTCGGTGGGCTATAACGGGGTCACCGGCACCAAGGTCCCGGTCTTCCATCCGCTGCTGACCAATACGGCGCCGATGCTGGCGGGCATAAGGCGCCAGCTCAAGCGCAAAGGGCGGGAGGTCACCGCGATGGCGCTGGCCGGCGACGGCGGCGCTTCCGATGTCGGCTTCCAGTCGCTGTCGGGGGCGGCGGAGCGCGGTGAAGAGATCCTGTTCCTTGTGATCGACAATGAGGGCTATATGAATACGGGCATGCAGCGCTCGAGCTGCACGCCCTTCGGGGCCTGGACCTCGACCACGCCGGTGGGCAGCGAGAGCCGGGGCAAATCCCAGGATGCCAAGAACCTGCCGCTGTTGATGGTCAACCACCGCTGCGCCTATGTGGCCACTGCTTCGACCGCCTATATGCAGGATTTCTATGACAAGCTCGACAAGGCGATCGCGGCAGCCCGCCATGGCTTCGCCTATCTCCACGTCTATTCGCCCTGCACCACCGGATGGCGTTTCCCCAGCGAGCGCAATATGGAGGTGGCGCGCAAGGCGGTCGAAACCAACTTCGTGATGCTGTGGGAGTTCACACCCCAGTCCGGGCTCAACTTCACCCACGAACACGATCATCCGCTGCCGGTGACGGAGTATCTCAAGGCCATGGGGCGCTTCCGGCATCTTGATGAGGCCCAGATCGCCCATATCCAGGCCAAGGTCGAAGAGAACAGGGCCCACGTGGAACGTATGGCGGAGGCTTCGTCGAGGTCTGGGTCGACGTCGGGGTCGAACTCCGCGGTGGCGGTGGGCGCGGTTGAATGATGCGGCAGGACGACGGTTCGAGATCTGCACCGCGCCTCCCGTAAAACAAGAGGGGCTGCGCGGAAATAGCAGACAGCACGGACGAACGACAAGTTGAAAGGGACGGAAATGAATGTGAGGGCGACGCCGCATGGGCTTGAGCCGATTGAGACCGCCAGCCGTGATGAGCTGCAGGCCCTGCAACTGCAGCGGCTGAAAGCGAGCCTGAGCCGCGCCTACAACAACGTCGCCCATTACCGGGCCAAGTTCGATCAGGCAGGCGTTCATCCCGACGACGTGAGAGACCTCGCCGATCTCGCCAGATTTCCCTTCACCACCAAGGCCGATCTGCGCGAGACCTATCCTTACGGCATGTTCGCGGTGCCGATGCGCGACATCGTGCGCATCCATGCCTCCTCCGGCACCACCGGCAAGCCGACCGTGGTCGGCTATACACAGAACGACATTTCAACCTGGGCCGATCTCGTCGCCCGCTCGCTGCGCGCCGCAGGTGCCACCAAAGACGACATCCTGCAGAATGCCTATGGTTACGGGCTGTTCACCGGCGGCATCGGCCTGCATTATGGCGGCGAGCGTCTCGGCATGGCGGTGATTCCGATCTCCGGCGGTCAGACCGAGAAACAGGTGCAGCTGATTGTCGACTTCAGGCCCACCGTGATTGCGGTGACCCCGTCCTATTCGCTGACGCTGGCCGACGAGCTGGAACGCCAGGGACTGAAAGCCAGCGACACCAGCCTGCGCATCGCCATCGTCGGGGCCGAGCCCTGGACCAACGAGATGCGGCGGGAGATTGAGACCAGGCTCGGGGTCGATGCGGTCGATATCTATGGTCTGTCCGAAGTGATGGGACCGGGCGTGGCCTGCGAAGCCGTCGAGACCAAGGATGGCCCGCATATCTGGGAGGATCATTTCTATCCCGAAATCATCGACCCCGACTCCGGGGCGGTGCTGCCGGACGGAACCGAGGGCGAACTGGTGTTCACCTCGCTGACCAAGGAAGCGCTGCCGATCATCCGCTACCGTACCCGTGATCTCACCCGACTGCTGCCCGGGACGGCGCGCACCATGCGGCGCATGGGCAAGATCACGGGGCGCTCCGATGACATGCTGATCATTCGCGGCGTCAATCTGTTCCCGACCCAGATCGAGGAAGTGCTGCTGCGCAATCCCAATCTCTGCGCCCAGTACCAGCTTCGCGTCAGCCGTACCGGCAATCTCGATGAACTGGAGGTTCTGGTTGAAACCCAGCCCAGCGTCGGGCGGGTGACGCCCGCGCAGCGCGAGGAGATCGAGCGTGACGTCACCCACCATATCAAATCGCTGATCGGGGTCAGCGTCACGCTGCATGTGCTCGATCCCGACACCATCGAGCGCACCGTGGTCGGCAAGGCCAGGCGGGTGGTCGATCTGCGCAAAGGTGACCACTGAAATGGGTGACGACGGAAAGAGGGCGATCACGGGGCCTGCTGGTTTCTCTCTCTCCCGGACGTGAGATCGCTGCTGGACAAGCGGGCTTTAGTTTAGGTTCTGGGCTGAGGTTCTCGATGCCGCCGGATATTCTGCAGCTGCTGTTTTCCGGGGTCACGGTGGGGGCGACCTATGCCCTTGCCGCGCTCGGCTTCACGCTGATCTACAACGCCAGCAATGTGATCAACTTTGCCCAGGGCGAGTTCATCATGCTGGGCGGCATGCTGGCGGTGTTTTTTGTCGGCATCGATCTGCCGCTGCCACTGGTGCTGGTGCTTTCGATTCTGATTCCGGCCGTGGTCGGCGTTGCGGTCGCGGAACTTGCGATTGCGCCGGCCAGGGGTGCCGACACGGTGAGCCTGATCATCATCACCATCGGCGTGGCGCTGATCCTGCGCGGTTTCATGCAGATCTGGCGCGGCAAGGCGACCGCAATCCTTGCTCCCTTTTCCGGAGATGTGCCGATCCTGATCGGCGGTGCCGCTCTGTTGCCGCAGAGCCTGTGGGTGCTCGGCACGTCCGCGGTGATCGTGATCGCGCTGGCTCTGTTTTTCAGTCGCAGCCTGCTCGGCAAGGCCATTCTCGCCACCTCGATCGACCCGCTTGCGGCGCAGCTGGTGGGAATCAATACAAGATTTGTCGTGCTGGTGAGCTTTGCGCTGTCGGCGGCGATCGGGGCGATCGGCGGCATTGTGGTGAGCCCGATCACCATGACCTCCTATGATGTCGGCATCATGCTCGGTCTCAAGGGCTTTGTTGCTGTGATCGTCGGCGGGCTGGGTTCGGCGCCCGGTGCCGTAGTGGGGGGACTGATGGTCGGCATCGTGGAGCAGCTGGCTGCTGGTTCGCCCTATATCTCATCGGCCTATAAGGACGCCGTTCCCTTCCTGCTGATCTTCGTCATCCTGTTTTTCAGGCCGCGCGGCCTGTTCGGTGCAAAGGTGAGCGAACGTGTGTGAGAACCGTGCCCTTCCGTCGCGAGCTGTCGCCGAAAGAGAGGATGCTGCCGTGTGTGGTCTGCAGCGGATCACGGAGGCGAAGCCCGGGGGGCATCGGCAGCGACAGCGGAAACAGCGAGGCCGGCGATGAAAGCTCCGCATTCCGGTCTCGTGATCCTCGGTGCCATCCTCCTGGTGCTGCCCTTCCTGCTTCCCAACAGCTATTGGGTCGATATCGTCAATCGCATGGCGATCAACGCCGTGGTGGTGCTGGGGCTCAATCTGCTGATGGGCTATGCCGGCCAGGTCAGTCTCGGTCACGCGGGCTTTTTCGGCATCGGCGCCTATGCCTCGGCGATCCTGCCGACCCATTTCGGCTGGCCGCCGGTGGCCGCCTTGGGTGCCGGCGCCCTGGGGGCGTCGGCTCTGGCGCTGGTGGTGGCGCGACCGATCTTCCGTCTCAGGGGCCACTATCTGGCCATGGCGACACTGGGTCTTGGTCTGATCATCCATAAGGTCCTGGAGACCGAGGTGAACTATAGCGGCGGCCCCGACGGCATGCCGGTGCCGCCGCTGTCACTGGCCGGTTTTGAGATCTCCGGCGAGCGGCAATGGTACTGGCTCCTGGCGGCGCTGCTGCTGTTTTCGATCTGGGCCTGTCAGAACCTGATTGACTCGCCGTTCGGGCGGGCACTGCGCGGTCTCCATGGCTCGGAGGTGGCCGCCCGGGTCGCAGGCGTCGATGTGGCGCGCTACAAGATGACGATCTTTGTGCTGTCGGCCTTCTTCGCCAGCATCATGGGCAGCCTTGCCGCCCATTATGGGGAGTTCGTGTCCCCGGCCAAAGCTGCCTTCCCGCAGTCGATTGCGCTGGTGACGATGGTGGTGGTCGGCGGCATGGCGTCGATTTACGGCTCGGTGGTCGGGGCGGTGCTGCTGACCGGGGTGCCGGAGCTGCTGGCGACATTCGAGGGCTGGGACGTTGTCGTCTTCGGCTTTATCCTGGTGCTGTCGATGATCTTCATGCCGAGAGGCCTGGTGCCGACCCTGGCCGCGTGGCGAGTAAAGGACGGTGACAATGCCAGCCCTGCTTGAAGTCACCCGCATCTCCAAATCCTTCGGCGGCGTCCAGGCGGTGCAGGATGTCAGCTTCAGCGTTCAAGCCGGCGTGGTCTATTCGGTGATCGGCCCCAATGGCGCCGGCAAGACCTCGCTGTTCAATATCATCACCGGGATCTATGCGCCGTCGGGCGGAGAGGTCCGCCTTGGGGGGGAGGTGGTGAGCGGGCTTGCGCCGCACCAGCTGGCGAAGAGGGGCATGGCGCGGACCTTCCAGAATCTTCAGATCTGCATGAACATGACGGCGCTGGAGAATGTCATGCTGGGGGCCCACCTCGGCATGGATCGCAATTTCATCAAGGCGATGCTGCGCTTTCCGTCGCTGCGGCGCGCCGACGCTGTGTTGCGGGAGCGCGCCGGTGAGCTGATGCGCTATGTCGGCCTCGGCAGCGGACACGGCAGTGCGGCCAGTGCCCTGTCTTATGGGACGCTGAAACGGCTGGAGATTGCGCGTGCGCTGGCCGCGCGGCCGAAGATCCTGTTTCTCGATGAGCCGGCGGCCGGCTTCAACCCGAAGGAGACCGCAGAGATCGATGAGCTGATCCGAAAGATCGCCGATGACGGGGTGACCGTGGTGCTGGTGGAGCACGATATGAAGATGGTGATGAATATTTCGGATCGCATTCTGGTGCTCAACTACGGCAGGAAGCTGGCGGAAGGGTCGGCGGCCGAAGTGCGGGAAAATCCGGAAGTGATCGCGGCCTATCTCGGCAAGGCGGCCTGATCATCATGGGGAAGGCGGTTGTGTCTGCGCAGTGTGGAGAGAAGGCGGAGCTGCCGCTCCTGGTGGTGGAGGGGGTGGCGAGCGACTATGGACCGGTCCGGGCGCTCCGCGAGGTCGGTTTCGAGGTGCGGCGCGAACAGCTGGTGGCGCTGGTCGGGGCCAACGGGGCGGGCAAGACCACGCTGCTGCGGGCGCTTTCCGGGGTGCAGAAAGTGAGCAGCGGCCGGGTTCACTTCGACGGCCGTGACATCACC
>WQYW01000110.1 GCA_009781045.1 Alphaproteobacteria bacterium | reverse complement strand
GCGGGAAATTCGGGTCGGTAATGAGTCACGCTGCCGAAAAGCCAGAGGTCGTGCAGGTTCCGCCCGAGCCGGTCCACACGCCGCCGGCGCTCAGCCGCCGCGCCAGCGCCAAACGGGTGCGTGACGCCCGCGACCGCCTGACTTCCTCCAGCGGCACCCGGCCCGCCTTCGACACCGAACTGCTGCGCCAATATGCCCAGGCGCGCTTGTCGGCCGGCCTTCTTATCCTCCTCCTGGTCGTGGTCACCGGCGCGCTGCTGCTCCTGTGGATGCATCCGGTCCTGGCAGGGACCTGGACCTCCTGCATGCTGGTGGTTCACGGCTGGATGCTGCTGAGCTGCCGCAAATTCCTCGCCACCCCAGCAACCCCGGTCGAAACCCTGAGGTGGCGCCGGCGTTTTGTGCTGCTCGACCTCTTCCACGCCCTGTTCTGGACTTCGATCCTGGCCCATCCGGTGCCCGACATGGCGACCGAAACGCTCCTGATGTTCCTGATGCTGCTGATGATTGCAGTGTGGAGCACGCTCACCGCCAATCTGCCGGTGGCCATGCTGCTGGCGACGGTTCCCGTCGCCGCTCTGACCGCGGTCTCGCTGGCCAGCAACACCGCGATCGAGAAATACGCCATGGTCACCCTGGTGCTCGCGGCCGAAGCCTATTTCATCCTGCTCGCCCGCCGGCTGCGCCTGTCCGCAATGACGACCCTGCATGCGCGGGCCGAAAAGGACGCCCTGATCGGCGAACTGGAGCAGGCCAAGGAGATCTCCGACGAGGCCCGCTACCGGGCGGAATCGGCCAATGTGGCAAAGTCGCGTTTCCTCGCTCAGATGAGCCATGAACTGCGCACGCCACTCAATGCCATTCTCGGTTTTTCCGAAGTCATGAAAAGCGAGATTTTCGGTGCCCATGCCGTCGCCGCCTACAAGGAATATTCCGCCGACATCCACAATTCCGGCGTCCACCTGCTCAATCTCATCAACGAAATCCTCGATTTGTCCCGTGTCGAGGCCGGACGCTACGAACTGAATGAGGAGGCGCTCTCCCTGGTCGAGGTCGTGGCCGACTGCCACCATTTGGTGAAGCTGCGCGCCGCCAACCGCGGCATCACCATCCACCAGGTGTTCGAACAGAACATGCCGCGGCTGTGGGCCGACGAGCGCGCCATCCGCCAGATCGTGCTCAACCTGTTGTCCAATTCGATCAAGTTCACGCCGCAGGGGGGCGACATCTGGCTCAAGGTCGGCTGGACTGCGTCAGGCGGACAATATCTCTCGGTCAAGGACACCGGATCGGGCATCCCCGAACACGAAATACCGATTGTGCTGGCCTCCTTCGGCCAGGGCTCGAACTCGATCAAGTCCGCCGAACAGGGCGCCGGTCTCGGGCTTCCCATCGCCAAAAATCTGATCGACCTTCATGGCGGCACGTTCACCCTCAAATCCACCGTGCGTGTCGGCACCGAGGTGGTAGTCACCTTCCCTCCCGAACGCATCATGGCGGCGCTGGCGCCGCTGACCGAAGACTCCCCACCGCTACAACCCCACCCCGGCCGCACACCCGCCTCACCGCGACACCGGGCGATCCTTCGCGCAAACATCAGGCGCTAACCCATGTCTGCACTGAGCCTGTCTGCACTGAGCATTTCTGCACTGAGCCATGATTTCGCAGGTCCCATCATGCCGCAACCCGGGCCCCGATTGTCAGTCTGGTTTTCATGGCCACGACGTTGCGGAGGCACAAAATGAGCAGGGTTATTCTGGTGCTGCTCCTGCTCGCCGTCACCGCAGGCGTCGTCGCCGCCGCCAGGAACCCGGAACGCGCAGCGCGCCTCACCGACAACGTTTCCGAACTGCTGCGCCACGGCACATCGAAAGCCCAGGCAATCGCCATTCCCCGCGGGCGGGGCGGTGCCTTTGCGCTCAGGGCAAAAATCAACGGCGTCAACGCCCCGATGATCGTCGACACCGGCGCAACTTCGGTGGTGCTGACCTACGAGACCGCCAAAGCTGCCGGACTGCCGCTGGAAGTTCTGATCTATGACATCGACATCGAGACCGCGGCCGGCCGCTCGAAGGCGGCGCGGCTCACACTCGATCGGCTCGCCATCGGCAACATGGTCCAGCGTTCCGTGCCGGCGCTGGTGGTCCCCCCGGGCGCCATGAAAACCAATCTGCTCGGCATGAGCTTCCTCGACCGCCTCAAACGCTGGGAAGTGAGTTCCGACCGCCTGATGCTCCACGGCTATCCGTAAACGCCGCCGCTCTCTCCCGGCTGCGCACCACGCAGGCCACCGCCTGCCGCAGCACACCCACACCGGCTCCCGGCCGTACCCCCTGCTCCGCCAGCAGGCGACGGAAAGCACGTGCCCCCGGCACGGCGTGGAAGGCACCGACGAAATGACGAGTAAAAGCATGAAGCCGTGTGCCGCGCGCCAGTTCCTGCTCGATAATGGGCTCGATCGCCTCAAGCGCCTCTTCCATCGTGGCGTGTGGAGGCGCCTGCCCGAAAATCTCCCGGTCGACCGCAATCAGACGCCAGGGCTCCTGGTAGGCAGCGCGGCCCAGCATCACTCCGTCAACATGCGCCAGATGGGCGTGCGCTGCTTCAATACTGCCAATGCCGCCATTGATGACCACCACCACATCGCCAAACGCCTGCTTGAGGCGATAAACCCGGTCGTAGTCGAGCGGCGGCACGTCGCGGTTCTCCTTCGGTGACAGGCCGTTGAGCCAGGCCTTGCGGGCGTGAACGATCAGCCGGTCGCAGCCGGCAGCGACGACAGCGCGCGTCAGGCTGTCAAGCGCCACTTCCGGATCCTGATCGTCGATGCCGATGCGGCATTTCACGGTCACCGGAACCCGCACTCCCTGTTTCATCGCCGCGACACCTTCCGCCACGAGGTCGGGCTCCGCCATCAGGCAGGCACCAAAACGCCCCTCCTTGACCCGGTCCGACGGACAGCCGACATTGAGATTGACCTCGTCATAGCCGAAGTCCTCACCGATCTTTGCCGCCAGCGCCAGGTCTGCGGCCACGCTGCCGCCGAGCTGTAAGGCCAGCGGATGCTCGCGCCTGTCAAACCCCAGGAGACGGTTGCGATCACCATGGATCACGGCAGCACAGGTCACCATTTCGCTGTAGAGAAGTGCGCGCCGCGTCAACTGGCGATGAAAGATCCGACAAAATCTGTCACTCCAGTCCAGCATCGGCGCAACGCAGAATCTGGCGTCCATCATCAACTCATGTCTGTCCTGGTTCTTCGATTGACTGCACAAAGCACAAACCACCTGGTGCCCGCGCACCAGGCTTCAGATCAGGGGCCCCACAGGAGGCGCCTCAGGGAAGCCGAAGCGGCTTCTGTTACTTGCACGATTTTGAGCTGTTCTGCCATCCCGAAATCGCCGGACAATCGCGATCGCGGCAAACGCCCCTTCCCGGTCCAGCCCCGTTGTCGCCGTTTGTGCGCCATAACGGCACGCATGCGGGATTGTCTCGATTTCGCAGGCCTTCTTGGCTTCCCGGCAGGCAGACCGCGAGCACCGCTCACGGTTCTGGCGCCGCAAAGCGCCCCGGCGCGACCGCAGGACCGCCAGGGATGGCTGCTTGCCGCATCAGGCGCCGGGAGCTTTTGCCCCCAGTCCACGGAGTTCGTTCCTGGCACGAACATGTCCCTGGGCGGCCGCCTTCTGATACCAGATCGCTGCCAGAGCGGCATTTCTGGCAACGCCGCGGCCATGGGCACACATCAGCGCCAGCCCGTATTGCCCGTCGGCGTTCCCCTCTTCCGCGGCCTCGCGAAACCAGATAGCCGCCTGCTTGTCATCGCGGGCAACGCCGTGCCCGCTGGCGTACATCAGACCAAGATAATACTTGGCCGAAGCATTGCCCTGGGCGGCCGCCTTGCGAAACCAGGAAACCGCCTCGCCCGGGTCCCTGCCAACGCCTCCGCCCCGGACAAACATCAGGCCAAGATTATACTGCGCGCAGATATGACCCTGGGCGGCAGCCTCGCGCAGCCAGATGCCACCTCCGATATTGTCCATGGCGACACCTTCACCAAGGCAATAGGCCGCGCCGAGAGAATATTGGGCCCCGGCATGGCCCTGCTCGGCGGCCTTGCGATACCAGTGAGCTGCCTCGATGTCGTCCTGGGCCACACCACGACCAGTGGAGCAGCTCACGCCGAGATTATACTGGGCGCAGGCCAGGCCCTGCTCGGCCGCCTGGCGAAACCAGTGAGCTGCCTCGACGTCGTCCTGGGCCACACCACGGCCCTCGAGACAGCTCAGAGCAAGAAAATATTGGGCCTCGACATCCCCCTGCTCGGCGGCTTTGCGAAACCAGAAAGCCGCCTCCGCCTCGTCCCTGGCGACGCCACGACCATCGAAATACATCACCGCAAGGTTGAACTGGGCGCTCGCGAGGCCCTGCATGGCGGCCTTGTGGTACCAGCGCGCAGCCAGGGTTTCGTCCCGTGCGACGCCACGGCCATCGAAATACATCACCGCGAGATTGAACTGGGCGACGGCAAGGCCGCGTTCGGCGGCCGTGCGATAGAGAGCGACGGCCTCGGCGTCGCCCCTGACGCCCCCTCTGCCATGCTGGTACATCACCGCAAGATTGAACTGGTCAAGCGCCGCGCCCTGCATCGCCGCCCGGCCATACATGGAAACGGCCCTGCCGTCGTCGCCGGTTCCACCTTCACCATCGATCCGGGCGGATGCGCCAAGGGCATGGGCACGGCCCTCGTCGCCGGCAGGCTGGAACCTGCGATCTCCCGCCTCCTGCAGGAATTCCCGTGGCTCCAGAGAGCCAGATACCGCGCGGCCAGGCGTCGCCAACGCCGCAGCAACACGATTTCTCATATTCATTCCTCCTCATCCGCGCGTGCCGCGCGCAAACCCCGATCCGGATCCGGGGGCACCTGAGCATGGCGTGTTGTTCGGCCATCCGCTTCGCGCGCTTTGCCGCGCACCACCCTCCATTTTCACACGGTGGACTTCACAACTTCTGATTCCCGAGGATGCGATTTTCCAGAAATTTTTACCGAAATTTTACAATCTGCCGAGTGCCGGCATTTCTTCAGCGCCTCGGACAACGCAGTTCTCATCTGCTGCAGCGCCAATTCGCAGCTTTGAACGGACAGACGCTCTCCCAGGATGTTGCAAAACAGCCGATCCCGGAAAAAGGCCAACGCGACTGGCCGGAACGCCCGCACACCAGGATAGCGATCGACTGCGATCTCTGGCGACGCTGTTTCGCGAGCGCCTTGCAACAGAGTCGCCAGTCGAGATACTATATACTATGCTGCCGCCAGACATCATCCGATCGGATGCCACAACACGACACGTGCACAGGGGACGCAGCAAGGTCTCAGTGCCAGATACCGGCCTCTGACAAAAGATCAAAGCAGTGACGTTCCTTCAGCTCCCCGGTGCCGGCATCCGACCGGGTGCCGGTGACCCACTTGCTGTCCTGCCACCCTCCGACGATAGCGCGGTGACGTGCGACCGGACCTGCGGATACCGGCACGGCTCAGTCTTGTGAGCAAGGGGAGAGCGGACACACGTGACCAGCGCCACTGCAAAAAGTTAAACGCGAAGAAGCGCCCGGCACGGTACAGGATCGCCAGATCGAGCGCCGATTCGGGCTTGAAACTACCAGAAATCTGTCCCTGGGCGCCAGTGATCGGCTCACGAATGACGGGTGCCGTGATCACCTTGTTGTGAATAACGATGGCGAAAGGGCACCTTCAGACGTTTTTCAGTCGTCGTCCACGCAAATTTTTCCGCGCCCTGAGGAATTGAACTGGAAATTGACGGTTCCCTGGCTGCTGCCGGAGTCAGATCCTGCCTGGGCGTCGACAATGTCTCTGCCTGCGACAGACACCTGCCTTTTTGCCAGAAAGCGGCTATCCGGCATCGACGCGCTGGTCAGGACCAGCGCAGTCCCGCAGCACCTGCCCTTTTGTTCACCTGATCCGCTGAAACTCTCCAGGATCCGCGCCGCTTCTGTGCATTGGCGCGGCCTGCTGGTTATGCACCTTCCCTGAGCGGCGGAAAATACTGGCGCGCCGTCCAACCGCCCCGCATCAGCACACGCCCAATGCCGGCATCGACCATGGCTCTGCCGGGCGGAAAACCCACCCAGAGATCCCAGAATATCTCCAGTCGGATCTCTATGGTGACGTGGTTGTTGACGGCAAACAGCCAGGCCGGCGGACCTGCAAGGCTCTCGACAGCGGGGCCGCAACACCAGCGCTCGCCGTCGACAATTTCGCTCACGGCCGATTCCGGCTCGGGAGCAAAGAGTGCGATCCTTTCCTGTAGCGGGGAAAGAACCCGTGACCCGCGGATCAGGATTTCCGAAAGCGACACCACCCGGCCCGCGGGCGGGGTCTGCGCCAGGCCCAGGTTCGCGGCATGACGCAGTACTGTCGCGTCAATCTCCGACACCGTGTGTATGAACGGGTCGCGAAGAATGCTCGTCACATCGAGCCCGACAGGAATGGGATCGGCGCAAAGAAACAGAGCCGGATGGTCCGGGGAGCCTGATTTTGTCAACGGGCTTTCTGGCCTGAAGCAGTCGAACATCATATCAACGCCCAGAGGTTCCAGCCAGCCTTGCGTCAGCTCCTCGAACGCCCCCAGCAATTCGTCGATACCAGCCCGATCATCCTCGTTCTCGCCGTTGTCTCGCGAGAGCGCGATGCCAAGCAGGCATTTGTCCGATGCCTCGAAATGCGCCTCACTGTCCGTCTCCTCCGCGAACCTGCCTTTCTGGTCTTGCGGTTGATAAGTGGGCTCAAACATCAGGTCAAAATGCGTCACGTCCGGCGGATGCGATTCCAGGTTGGCAATCAGCACGTCGAGTTCGTCGACAGCGTTCGCTGCCCCGGAAAGCGGCCGCCCCGGCTGCTCCCAGGCCCCACCGTCCGGCAGGATCGTCACGGCGCTGTATTCGTAGACGCGAAAACCCTGAGCCGAGATCCGGCAGGCACTTTCTGCGGCCTCCGCGCGAGCTACCCGGGTGATACCCATATTCGGCTCCTGTGCAGTTTGCGACCTGCGGGTACAGACGCAAAAACCCGGTCATGTTCCCTTGAGCGATCCACCCTGGCGCCCCCTGCAGCGTCAACCCTGGCCGACAACCGGGGCCGTCGCCCGCGCCGGAGGCCCCAAAGCCGACCCGCTACCAGCTACACTGGAATCCGGAAAACCGCATTGATCCCTGCACCCTATCTGCCACCGCCCGGCGCTTTTCTGTCCCGGCGCAAGGATCCCGACAGCGCATTTTCAGGAGGCGCCGCCCCCGACCCTGCCGAATGTCTCGGGTGCGCCCTGACTCCGGTATCAAAACACCATCATGGACCACTGATGACTCCCGGCAGCCACACCGCCTGATGTCCTCGTTCAGCCGCGAGAACGCGGGGAGAACCCACACCCCGCCTCACAAAAGCGGTTCCAATTTCTGTCTGTGGTGCAAAGCCCGTTCCAGGAGCTGTGGCCGCAGAATCGACCGCCGGAAGCGCGGATCACCAGCAGATGGCCACCCTTGCCCAGGCACGCCTCACCGCCTCACGTTCAATCATGCCCCAAAACCATGGTGATTTGTGTTTGATTGCCGCACCCTGAAATTTCGTGCCGGGGCGTGCCACGACCTGGGCAGCCGGGGGCAGCAGGGCGATGGCGCTTTGCAGGAGCCTGTGATCGTCGCATTGACGACCCCCGCCGCCCCCCGCCGGAATCGGATGGCCCCGGCGGGCGCCAGACGTTACGGCTTCAGCTTGCGGAACATGCAGTATCGTGCGCATGATTGATGGTGTATTGTCAGCCGCAGCATCGGAAATCTGTGGCGCACCCCATACCGCCCGGGTGTGAAAGCCGAGGATTGTGTCGCGCGCCGCAATTCGCTGCAACGCAACCGCCAATGGGGTTTGAGATTCGGGCCACGTGAGCCTTGCGCGGCAACCATCTCCTCAAACGATCCTTTTCGCTAAAAATTGAACCAATGACTTTCGCAACTTCCTCCAAACCGTTCTCCGATCACACGGAATCCTTCATCCCGAAGCTGGTCACGGTCTGGCGTGAGGGCTATGGGCTCAGGGATCTGAGGGCCGACATCGTCGCCGCCATAACCGTCGCCATCGTTGCCCTGCCATTGTCGATGGCGATCGCCATCGGATCCGGCGCCAAGCCGGAACAGGGACTCTACACCTCGATCGTCGCCGGCTTCATCATCTCCGCTCTCGGCGGCAGCCGCTTTCAGATCGGCGGGCCCGCCGGGGCCTTCATCGTTCTGGTCGCCACCACGATCGAACGCTTCGGCTATCCCGGCTTTCTGGCCGCAACGATCATGGCGGGCATCCTCTTGCTCCTGATCGGCTACCTCCGGCTTGGCTCCTATATCAAATTCATCCCCCATCCGGTTACCGTCGGCTTCACCGCCGGGATCGCCATCATCATCGCCGCAGGTGAGATCAAGGACTTCTTCGGCCTGTCAATGCTGCATGAACCAGGAGCGCTGACGGCCAGGATCCCGGCGCTTTTTTCGGCCATGCCGTCTCTCAGCCTGCCGACCACGGCCGTCAGCCTCGTCAGCCTGGTGGCGATCGTGCTGCTGCGCCGGTTTGTCCCCCGCTTTCCCGGCCTGCTCCTGACCGTGTTTCTCGCCGCCTTTGTCACCTGGGCCTTCGCCCTGCCGCTTGAGACCATCGGCACCCGATTCGGCGGCATACCCTCAAGCCTGCCGAAACCCGCTCTGCCCGATGTGAGCGTGGCGACGATCATTGACCTGATCCCGTCTGCGCTGGCAATTGCCGTACTCGGCGGTTTTGAATCGCTGTTGTCGGCCGTGGTCGCCGATGGCATGAGCGGACGGCGGCATCGATCGAACTGCGAACTGGTGGCACAGGGCTGGGCCAACATCGCCAGCGCCCTGTTCGGCGGACTCTGCGCCACCGGCACCATCGCCCGCACCGCCACCAACATCCGTGCCCATGCCCATGGCCCGGTATCAGGCATGCTGCACGCACTATTCGTGCTCGCCTTCATTCTGATCGCCGCACCGCTCGCCTACCACATCCCGCTCGCAGTGCTGGCGGCCGTGCTGATGACCGTGGCCTGGAACATGATCGAGTTTGAACAGCTGCGCGCCATCCTGCGCTCCAGCCGCGGAGAAAGTGCGGTTCTGCTCGCAACCTTTTCCCTGACCTGTCTGCGCGATCTGACTGAGGGGCTCGCCGTCGGCATTGTGCTCGGAGCCATCCTGTTCATGCACCGCATGGCACAATTCGTGGAAGTGTCGACCGAGATGAAGCTGCTCGAAGAGACGGGTGATGATGGCAACCGCGACGAGGCCGCCGCGCATGAAGCCTTCCGGGACGGCATCCTGATCTTTCAGATTGCCGGGCCGTTCTTTTTCGGCGCCACGGCTTCCGTCTCCGCCGTGCTGGCACGGCTCGGTGAAACGCCGCGCGCGGTCATCCTCGACCTCTCTGCGGTGCCCTTCGCCGACAATTCCGGTGCCCACACCCTGATCGGCTTCGCCGAGAAAGCCCGCCACCGTGGCGCCCCTGTCATCATCGCCGGCGCCTCACGACCGCTCTTGCGCTCCCTCTTGTCGGCGGGCCTGTCGCGCCGCCTGGTTCGTTATGCCCCCACGGTCGCGCTTGCCCACGAGCGGGCCTTGAAGCTTTCTGAGTAGGCGCTCAAACCCCATCCGGCGGATCCGTTTTACACAGGTTTCGGGCGCATCTCTCAACCCATCGCCACATTGCTGCAAAAACCTCCGGCCGCATGCCGCGCCAGCCTGCGACAGAAACCTGAAACCTGTTGCTTACGGATTTGCGCAGCGTGGGAATACGCTCTGCGCGCGGCACGGATCTTTCACTCATGGCCGGACGATTTCAAACCGCATGACCTTTTGGATGGCTTGCGCGGTTTTCTCCGCAACACCGGCCTGTGCCGCAAAGCTCAGCCAGTTCCCGACCTGCGCGTGGATGTCGCGGATGATGTCCTCCGCCTTCTTCGACTTGAGGTTGCAGAAGACGCCGAAGCGGATGAGATCGGATAGCACGAAATCATCTCGTTTTCCGCTCAGACTCATCTGGTGCTGGTTCGTCCAGCTGCCGTCCGGATTATAGGCGTAGCTGAGGTCAAACGCCGGTGACAGGCGCCATTCTCCTTTCCGATTCATCAGAAAGGCGATGTTCTTGACGTGATTGTCCTGGTTCCGGACCAGAATGTTGAAGACCGCGCGGCGAAATTGCTGCTCGATAGCGTCGGCAGAAAGCCCGAGGAGGCGGATGGTCTCTACCGCCTGCTCGTAGGAATAGGCCCCCGCGGCGTTGAAGTCGAAATGACGGAGCGCCGCCAGCGAGGCCATGTGGAACTTGTGGCCACCGGCGTCACGGTCGAAGCGTTGCGTCATGAAATGCGATCGCCCGCCTTCGTGGTGGATGCGGCATTCGCTCATCGCGATACCGGCGGCGCGAGCCATGCATGCGAAGCCGTATTCGATCCGTCCATATCCTTTCGGATCGGCCAGTTCCTTGTCGCGGTTACTGGAAATGCCGTCGAATTTCAGCAGCCAATAGCTGAAGCCTCCCCCCGCTTTGACCTGGCCGGAACGGAACTCTCCGGTCTTTTCATTCCATGCCAGGATGGCCTTGGCGCGGGCGCCGCCGGCAGAGGTGCCGACGCGCAGGATCTCCTGCAGAGCTTCGTGGTCATCGTCCCCCTTGAGGATGCCGGAGAGCCTGGCGCGGTTGTCGAGGACGTCGTTGGCGAGTCGGGTGAGCGCATTGATGCTGACGCGCTGCGATCCGCGCGGTCTTCTCGGGATCGTCGGATGAAATTCGAGCGCGCCCATGCCGCGCGTGCCGATATAGCACAGGCGCTCGACCGGATTGAAGCTGCCGGCGGCCCGGCCCTGCGTCACCAGCCAGGCATCGATCAGGGCGTTGCCGAACCTGTCGGGCAGGGAATCGGCCAGCAGGCCCGGCAGGCCCTTGAACGCCTCGCGCGGCAGCCCCGGAAATTCGTACGGATTGCGGCTGCGCGGCATCATCAGGGGTGCAAGTTCGAAGCGGCTCTCAACGAATTCGGGAGTGTATTGGAAGACGCCGATCGCTCTGTCGTCAATCCAGCTGACGGCACCGATATCGCTGCCCCACAGGCGGACGGTTGCGTCGGTCATTTTTCATCCTCATCGCCCCAGCTCCAGCTGCCGGCCTTGGGCGCGTCGCTTCGAGGGCGGGCACGGCGACGCTCGCGGCCCTTCAGGCGCACCCGTTCGACCGGCCGGACGCCGGGATCAGGAAGCATCTCGAGGATGCGGTCCCCAAGGTTGAGCGCTCCAAGCACCCGCAGCACAGTGTCGAGCGAACTGTTCCTCCCGGCCTCCAACCGCTTGATGCTTGGCACGGATGCTCCCGCCTCTCGCGCCAGCTGTGCCTGGGTGAGATTACGGCTGAGGCGAAGCTCGGCCAGCCGTCCCCCCAGAGCCTGCATGGTGGTCTCAATGCTTCCCATACTCGATGTCTTTTCAAAGGATCAGATCTGATCCAATTCTGGCCAAACAGGGTTTTATGTATCATAGATGATACATTAACGGAGAAGGTATTGCAAATTCCATAAAAGATCGAATCTGATCTGTAAACTGGAGATTTCTGCTTTAAGGAATTTATTTTGATCCTTAAAGAAAAAATGCCAACAGTTCCAGACAGATGCCGACGACTGGGCTTCAGAAGGCTCCGGGTGCGTGAAGCCTCCTGTCCCCACCGTGGATGCCATCCGCATCCTCCGCAACAAACGCGCAAACGGACCGCCGAACGCCACAAAACCGGTGCCAACACCATCACCTGCCCGCGCTATCACCCGGGGCTGCCGCTGCACAGGTGGTCGCCACATCGCGGCACGCTACGCCGGCCGCGCGATTGTGCGATAATGCGCATCTGACATCTGTTGGTCATGCGCCAGTAACAGCTTTTCAGATAGTGTAAAGCACGAACGGGAATCGAACCCGTTTCCACGGCGTTGCAAGCCGGTCCCTGACCATCCGGGCCTCGTGCTGTCTCGCGCGGCAGGGGAGATTCCCCCGTCGGCCGAACGTCCTTCCTTTTCACAATTGCAAGTTGCAAAAGGCCACCTCAATTACCGATAAGCATGTTTCAGCAGGTATCGGTTTGAGATGACTTTAAACGACTGCTTCCCGTCAAGCCGCTTGAAAACCACGCCTTCGCGTGTTGTCGCGGGGTTGAGCGACGGGCCTTCGGCAAAGGCGAGAATTTCTGACATCTCACCCTTGAACTGACCGAGGCTGACCTCGCCGAGATAGGGCACCTCCTTTATGGTCGCCCCGGCTTCCATCAGCGCGGTGACAACCTCCTGCCGCGCCGTCCGGCCGAGATAGGCATAGCGGTCGATATCAAACACATCGAACAGACGAAATTCCTGACCCCGGAGCTTCTCGGGATTACCCTGGATTCCTTCGCCGATGATTTCGCCCTGAAGAGCAATATTGCGACCAAGTCTCTCCAGGGCTTCCAGCAGCCGGTCCCGGCGCGCGATACGCCACAGACTGTTGGATGCGGTTTCCCGGTACTGCCAGTTACGACCGCAGACGCCGGACTTTCCGCCATTGTGGAACACGGTCATGCTGGAACCGTCGAGTTTGACGGTGACTTCATAGAGATTGTCCTCGCTGCCAGGACATTCGAGAATCTCCGGCAGATTCTGGATCCTCTCCTGGTCGGTTTTGGCGATGAAGGACGGCAGCGCACCTTCGATTTCGCCGGCGAGATTGGCCGGGACCGGCGCCTCCCACTTCTCGACATGGATGTCGCCCGAGAAGTCGATCCCACGCAGATCGACCTCCGAACCCTGATGCTGATTCCGCACCTTCTCGATCTCCGGAAAGTCAGACAGCGGAAGGATCAACCCCTGCGAGATCTGGCCTCGGAGTTTGACCGTGCGCAGACGAACCCCCTCCTTGTCTTCCCACGTGATCCGGTTGCCGGCAAGGAAGCCGAAACGGTCATCGGAAAGCGGCAGGAAGGAGTCGATCTCAAAATAGACGCAGAGATCCCCGGAGCGGAATTGCCCCTTCTTGATCACTACAGTCCAGCCTTCTACGCAGGCGCATTCAATCGCATCCGCGTTCGGGATGGGACGGATCTCGGAAATCATGCGGATTGTAACCAGTTTGCGCATCAACCAAATCCTTTCATCAATTTAATCATATTCCCCACAATCCTGACAGAAGTCGCAAGGGAATGTCCCAACCAACCTTGCCTCAATTTCGAAACCGGCAGAATGCCACCGAAGGCCACCTCCTGTGCGATTGCCGCGCCACAAGTGCTGGATCGCCCGAGCCAGCTCCGGAATGAGCCGCGTGGCAGGATTCGGGCGCGGCACTCCTGGCTCCCACGCGTCGATGGGAGCGGGTCACCGATTGCTGTAAACGGTCAACGACGGTCAGGAACAACCGCGCCGCCTTCTTCGCCGTCACTCCGTCGTCGACCTGCGTGTTGAGAAGCAATCTGCGCGTGAAATGGTCAGCGTGGCAAGATTCGAACTTGCGATCCCCTGCTTCCAAGGCAGGTAGGGACGACCAGGCTCCCCTACACGCTGATTCTGGCCTTCCGGGCAGGACTCGAACCTGCATGCATACCTTCGCGTCCGCAACGCGCTGCTCATCCAGTTGAGCTACCGGAAGGAGAAGGGAGAGGAAATGGTGCTGCCAGCGGGCTCCGCCCCCGCGTCCGCGCATTGAAAGAGCGTGATCCCTGACTGACCAGACGATAGCAGTCTCAAAGTCCTGCTTTCAGTTCCCGTCAAATGCGGATTCTGTTCTCCGTGCCACGCCGCCTCCAGGGCGCGGTGCAACAGCCGCCCCTGCCCCAACAGGCGCAGTCTGTCCATCCGGGGGCGACCACCTGCCTGGCTTTGCACCTGGCGCGGCACTCGCACGCCGCTCATCCAATTGCGCAGACGCGACGAACAAACGGGTTGGTTGCCAGCCGGGTTCCGCCCTCGCACGCTGAGCTTTGAAAACCACTATCCTGCCCCGCCGTGCGGCACCCCGTCCGGTGAAATCCGCTGGATGTCCGAAATCCGCCTCGAGATCCGATGATGGTTGCAGGGGTCGGAATCGAACCGATTTTGTCTTTCGACTTCGCAGATATGAGCCTGACTGGCGCCCGGTTGCAGCGTCCCTGCAGAAATTGGAAATTGCGGCGATCCTTGCCGCCCGGCGGTGTCAGCCGGGCTCACGGAGGCGCTTGCCTCTCCCCCTGGCCCCCGGGCAAGCGAATGAACCTCGCTGCTCCGGCAAGACGCCGCGCCGCTCCCATAAAACCCGGGCCGGCGGCACATATTGAAAGTGCCGCCGGCCACCCAGGCGAGGACGACAACTCCCATCCCCTCTCCTGTCTTCATTCCTGCCATGCCATCACGCGACGTTCGACCGATGATGCCGCCCCTATTGCTCGAGCTCGCTGTCCCAGTAGAGGAAGTCCACCCAGGTGTCGTGCATGAAATCCGGTGGGAACAACCGTTGCGCCGCCCGCAGATCGAACTGTGTCGGCTCGAACGGTGCCCGCAGAGGTTTCAGGCGCGACCGGTCCTTGCGCGCATTGCAGGGTCCGCAGGCCGCCACGATGTTATCCCAACTCGTTCTTCCACCATCCGCTCGAGGCACGACATGGTCGAAGGTCAGGCCTCCGCGGATGAACTCCTCACCGCAATACTGGCAGCGGAAGCGATCGCGCAGGAAGACGTTGAAGCGCGTGAACGGGACGTGGGCCCGCGGCCGGACATAGTCACGCACCGCGATAACCGACGGCAGCTTCATCGCAACCGAAGGGCTGCGCACCCTGACGTCATATTCGGCCACAACCGCGTGGCTGCCCTTCACCACCGCACGCACTGCATCCTGCCAGCAGAACAGCGACAGCGGGAAATACGAAAGCGGTTGGAAATCCGCGTTGAGAACCAACGCGGGATTGTCTCTATACATTGCCATTCTCCTCGCTGGTCTGTCGTCTGTGCCTTCCGTGAACCCTCACTCGCTCGTTTTCAGGGACGGTACCGGAAGGTGGAACCAGCACCATCCCGGGAGCCATCGTCAGCGTCCGCCCTTTGGTCCGCATCCCAAGCCTGCACCATTGACGGCGTCGCTCAAGCTGCTGAATTTGCCCCCTGTTTCACCAGCCGGTGTCGTTATCGCAAATTTCGTCATCGAAACGAAAACCAGAATTGGCGCCCATGACGGGAATCAAACCCGCCTTTGCCGGATCGACAATCCGTTCCCATCGCCAGACGGAGACATGGGCATTGAACTCCGCCACCGCAGCCTTGGCCTGCCGGTACCGCGCGAAATTTTCCGCACTCGCCTGCGTGAACGCGAAGGGCGCATCCGAAACACCCCAGGTGTCGTCTGTGCCACCCGAAGCAGATTGCTGGAGGACCTCGCCGGATTCGAACCGACGAAGGCGTCGCCTGCATGCGACAGCCGCGGGCTTTCCCCGCTCCCCTTTGACCACGCGGGGCACAGGTCTCAATGCTCCATGCGGGAACTGTGGTACGCGCGGAGGGACTCGAACCCCCATGCCTTGAGGCACCGGTTTCTAAGACCGGAGCGTCTGCCGTTTCGCCACGCGCGCAGATTTCATCATCCATGCCCGTTGCCCGCCGCACAGGAGCCTCCCCATCGCCCGCAAGCCTCAGCTAAAGGCGGCGCGCATGGGAGTTCGAAAGTCGATTTCAGATTTTCTTCTGGACGTCGCCCTCCCTGACGCCTCACCGCACCAGCCGATGAGATCTGTCCCCCTCCCTCACCCTTCACCTTCGAAGATGGGGGGCCCCCGGGCGCGGTTTCCCGCGTCCGGGGGCCTTTGTTTACCGCTCTCCGTGCTCAGTGCAGCGTCTTCTCGCGCTCGGCGATCCACGCCACCACCGCCTCGGAGAAACCGTCGACCCGGGTCCAGTCGCCATGGCCGACCCCGTGCTGAAACGAGGCGACGTTGACCAGGGTCCCGCGTGCCTTTGGCGCCGGCACGCTGTCGTGGCTCTGCTCGTCGGTGAAGACAATGAGCCGGTCGCTCCTGTCGTCAACCCGCGAAACCGCCTTGCCGAGAAGCGTCCCGGAGTGCGGCTGGGAGTTCACGATCGCATCCCGCAGCGCGAAACCGCGACGCGGCGCAACCTTCACCACACGATCGCTGAAGCTGAAGATCTCGACTTCGTCACAGATCTCACGAAGCAGGATGGCCAGTGCGCAGGCCGCCTCCATCCGCGTCATCTCCGACTTCTCAGAAAGACTCCAGTTCATCGAACCCGACACATCGATCAGGAGCCGGGTACGGCCGCCGAGCCGTGCGTGATTCCCGATCGACTTCAGCATCGCGATCTCGAGTTCAGGCTCCAGATCCGGCGCGTGGCGCGCCGCCGTGATGAAGCGATAGGGCAGGATGCGATCCGTCCGCATTGAGGTAATGGCGTCCGCCATCACCGAACGCGGCACCCCGGCACTCTGCATCAGCCGCAGGTTACGCAGCAGCGCCAAGCCGCCCAGCCTGTTCTCGGCGATCAGGCGCTCGAAGCTCTCCCGCTTGTCGGCGCCACCCGACAGCGCAACCTCCCACGTGTCGGGCGAAGCGAGCCGGCCATCGACCAGGTCTTTCCACACCTTCTCCTGAGACGCATCCTTCGGCTTGGCGTGCACCAGGAACAGTACGTCCCGGATGCGCACCGCGCCCGCGCGATCATATTTGGCCAGCTGATAGGCGTCGAACCGGGTCAGCGCCCGAGCCAGCCCCTTCTTGATCTGCGCCGAGACCGGCTGAAACCTGCGCTGCTGCTGCGGGCCGAGCGCATCGGCCCAGTAGATTGCCAGCAGTTCCGTCATCTCGTCGGGACGCTGGATCACGCGAGCGAGCGTGTCGGCGACCAGGCCACGGTGCTTTTCGCTCCGCGCCATCTCGCGAACCACGAGCAGCGGCGCGTGCCGCAGCTTCATCGACTCACGCGTCTGAACCGCAAGTTCCGCGACAGCCTGCGGCGCGACCTTCGGCACCAATGCCTTGATCCGCTCCGCGATGGCAATCCCATCCTCGTAGAACTGATCCTCCCAAAGGAGGCAGTTCATCAGCGTGCGCTTCAGCTCCATTTCGGGCGGGAAGCTCCGTGCTGGAGCCCCCTCATGGGTGATTGCCCGAGTGCTCCTGTTGAGCCTGACCATAGCGGCCTCCTTTCTTTGATGGTTGATGTCTGGTGTTAGAGTGAATATTAATGCCGGGGAACAGACGATCCTGTACACACGCTCTGTCCACTGAGCTACGGGTACCGAGTGCACCCGGAAGGATTCGAACCTTCGACCTTGCGATTAACAATCGAAGTAACAGTGATCTTCACCACCGACATTAGCCATTTGACGGAATTCGATAAGTGCACGTTCTCGCGTTTGCTGGCCTCGAAAAAATCAGGGCAACCGGCGATCCTTCCATTTTGGACCGGCAATTGGCGCTCCTCAGAACTCTTTGCCGTCGCCCCTTCTGCCGGAAGAGGACGAACGGGACTGTCAAGCCTGAATGTGGGACGCCCTTCTCATCGCCGGTTGATGGAAAGAGCGGAAAATGCCGGGGAACAGATGAGGCTGTACCGCCCGTTAAGCTCAAGTTTTCGTGAAAAGCGCTGATAACCTGCTGTAATTATTACTATCTTTGTAGTTCCGTCTTTCATGTTGCCGGACATAGTCCGTAGTCGTTATCTCCATAGGTTACGAAACACAACGATCGAGGCTACGGAGCGCCTCCCTGCCTCGCCACATACTTAGAGCGCGGCGTACGGCACGCCTTGTTTGCTATCCAGACGTTACGTCACGCGCGGGCGTACAGAAGGCAGCCAGACTCTCGTGCCGCAATATACCCGTCACGCGACGCCATCCACACCCCCTGTCGTTCACGCAACGTCTGACGTCCATCATTTGCATATAACTCTCAATCTCCACTTGCCAAACTAAACTTGCGCGATTGTGGC
>WQYW01000109.1 GCA_009781045.1 Alphaproteobacteria bacterium | reverse complement strand
GCCTGATACCGCAGCCGCTCGGGGTGGTCGGCATCATCGCCCCCTGGAATTACCCGCTGCAGTTGACGCTGGCGCCGGCGATCGGAGCGATTGCCGCCGGTAACCGGGTGATCATCAAGCCGAGCGAACTGGCGCCGGGTTTTGCCGCACTTCTCAGGGAGCTGATCGCGGAGCGCTTCGAGCCAACCGAGCTTGTGGTCACTGGCATTGAGGGCGAGGTCGGAAAAGCCTTTGCTGCTCTGCCCTTCGATCATCTGGTCTTTACCGGCTCGCCCCGGGTCGGCCGGCTGGTTGCGGAAGCGGCTGGCCGCAACCTGACGCCGGTGACGCTGGAACTCGGCGGCAAGTCGCCCGTGATCGTCGATCCCTCTGCCGATCTGGACCAGGCGGCATCGCGTATCGCCTATGGCAAGCTGCTCAATGCCGGACAGACCTGCATCGCGCCGGATTATGTGCTGGTGCCGGAAGCCTCGCTGGCGGTTTTTGCGCAAAAGCTGCGGGCGCAGATCGGGCAAATGTTTGGCACGGATCCTGCCAATGACGATTACAGCTCGATCATTTCGGACCAACATTATGCCCGGCTGGAAGCTCTGGTTGCGGATGCCGCCGCCCGTGGCGCGCAAATCATGCAGGCCGCGCCGGCCGATGATCCGGCCTGGAAAACGCGACGCAAATTCCCGCCGACCCTGGTCGTCGGTGGCGGGGTGGAGAGCTTGGCGGATATGGCGATCATGCAGGAGGAGATCTTTGGTCCGCTGCTGCCGGTGATGTCCTGTCGCGACGCCAACGAGGCCATCGCCTTCATCAACGGCCGCGATCGGCCGCTGGCCCTCTACTGGTTCGGCCGCGACGCCGCGGCACGCGATGAGGTGCTGGTGCGTACCGTGTCCGGTGGCGTCACCGTCAATGACTGCCTGTTCCACTTTGCCCAGGCCAACCAGCCGATGGGGGGGGTCGGGGTCTCGGGCTCGGGCGCCTATCACGGTAAATGGGGTTTCGACAGTTTCAGCAAGCTCAAGCCGGTGTTCTACCGCTCGCCCCTCAACATGTTCTCCGATCTCTATCCTCCGTATGGCAGCGCGGTGGCGCGGCTGGAGAAGCTGATGCGGTTTCTGTCCTGATTCAGCGCGACATCGTTTTGGGAAAAGGGCGCCACAGCAAGAGCGCGTGAAGGGAGGACAGGCAGATGACGGAGGTGGCCGATTTTGTCGTGGTGGGCGCCGGCTCGGCAGGCTGTGCGGTGGCGGGGCGGCTGTCGGAGGATGAAGGCACCTCGGTTGCCCTGCTGGATGCGGGAGGGAGCGGCAGGAGCTGGGTTGTGACCATGCCCGGTGCCCTGGTCTTCATGGTCGCCGGCGGCCTCAACAACTGGCGCTTCAACACGGTGCCGCAGAAGGGATTGCAGGGGCGCATCGGTTTTCAGCCGCGCGGCCGGGGGCTTGGCGGCTCGTCGGCGATCAACGCCATGATCTACACCCGCGGCCACCGCGCCGACTATGACCATTGGGCCGCGCTCGGCAATAACGGCTGGTCTTACGCCGATGTCCTGCCCTATTTCAGGCGCGCGGAGAACAACGCGGATTTCGCGGACGACTATCACGGCAGCAGCGGACCGCTGCATGTCGGGGGATTGCGCACCGAAAGTCCGATGCACGCGATCTTCCTGGAGGCGGCACGCCAGGGGAAGTTCCCGATTCGAGAGGATTTCAACGGCGCGGAGCAGGAGGGGCTCGGCATCTACCAGGTGACGCAGCATGAAGGGGAGCGCTGGAGCGCCGCGCGTGCCTATGTGCTGCCGCATCTGGGAAAAAGGACCAATCTCCGGGTTGAAACCCGCAGCCGGGTCACGCGCCTCCTGTTTGAAGGCCGCCGTGCGGTCGGTGTTGAATTCCGCCAGGGCCACAGGCTGCGGCAGCTCAGGGCGCGGCGGGAGGTGATTGTGGCCGCTGGTGCAATCCAGTCGCCGCAGATCCTGATGCTGTCGGGTATTGGGGATGCCGCTTCGCTTCGCCGACACGGCATAGCGGTGATCCATGATCTGCCGGGTGTCGGGCGCAACCTGCAGGATCATCCGGATTTCATCTTCAACTACCGCTCGGAGGCGCCCTATTTCTTCGGCTTTGCCTTACGTCGGCTGGCCGGCCAGGTCCGGGCCGTCGGCCGCTATTGGCGCGAACGCCGGGGCATGATGACGACGAATTTCGCCGAATGCGGCGGCTTCCTCAAGACCCGTCCGGAACTTGAGATTCCCGATGTGCAGCTGCATTTCGGCATGGCCATCGTCCATGACCACGGTCGCAAACAGCTTATGGACCACGGCTTTTCCTGCCATGCCTGCCTGTTGCGCCCGATCAGCCGAGGCAGCGTGCAGTTGCGGAATGCCGATCCCTTTGCTGCCCCCCTGATTGATCCGAATTTCCTTGGCGAAGACGCCGACCTTGATTCCATGGTCGCAGCCTACAAGCTGACGCGGAGGTTGATGGAGACACCGGTGCTGTCCCGGCTGCAGACGAAGGACCTGGTCACGGCCGAGGTCAGCACCGACGATGACATTCGCGCCATCCTCCGGCAGCGCGTCGACACCGTCTATCACCCGGTCGGCACCTGCAGGATGGGTGTCAACGACCCGCTCGCGGTGGTGGATCCGCAGCTCAAGGTGCATGGGTTCGAGGGTCTGCGCGTCGTTGACGCCTCGATCATGCCGACCCTGATTGGCGGCAACACCAACGCCCCGGCGATCATGATCGGCGAGAAAGCCGCCGACATGATCCGGAAAGAGCATGGGTTGACTTCGATCCACCTGAGCCCGGCATCGGTTTGATGCCGGTGAAATGCCGGTCCGCTCCGGCAATGTGCATGCGCAGTTCGTCGCAGCTCAAAGCCGGCTGCCGCAGGCGAAGGCTGATGCGGCGCCCCCGGCGGGTCTGGTGAGACAGATGAACCACAAACCAGATGGCCAGATGGGCGAAATGTGTGGCAGGTACTTTGCCTGAAAAGGCCGTGCACCGCACGGCCATGCGCCATGTCCGTGAAGAGACCGGAGCTGGCCTGACGCTGTGCTGCACGCCGCCCGCGTCGCAGGGCACTGGTTGGGGCAGGACTGCCGCGTTTTGCGGGAAAGACGGGAGGGGACAAAGGCGGCAGTTGATTTCGGTGGTGTCCACCGCACGGCACAGCCAACCAGCTCCCAGCCCGCCCTCTCCTGCCGCGTCATGCTGAAGCGGCAAAGCGGGTGCGGACACGCCTGCCGCGCGGTCATGAGGGCGAGGGGCACGGCCGCCAAAGGGGCACGGCTGCGGCGGCACACACTTCCTAAACCGGACCGCGGCAATTGTCGGCATCTGCCGGGCGGCGCATCGTCATTCCCCATTCCCGCAAGGCAGCGCGCCAATCGCCAATCGGCAAACAAGAGATGCGGTGAACAACGGGGCATGCCTCCGGAACCACGCGCAAGTCTGTGGCCCTGCCGCCTCGATACCTGTTCCTCAGGCAACCGCGCCGGTTCTGGGGGGGCTGCGGCTTGCCGCGGTGCTGCGGCGGCAGCCACCTGACCTTTCGGTGTAGCAGCAGCAGAAATACCGCACTTTGCCGTTTTTTCGGAAAACCGCCGTCTTCATGGGGCTTTACAAATCGCCCCGAGCGTGGTTGCATTACGTCAATACCACAACCACACGTTGTGGCTGACAGTAGTGATTATTCTGCAATTCCAAAGCGTTAGCTGGCGTTCCTGCGTGTCTGAAGACGGCGTGGGGCAGTGCCGCGCGCATTCTCCCGGGATGATTCTATGTGCCGAAAAATGCGGCGCGGTTCTGCACAGGAGCCGTCCGCGGTCCGGTGTCTGCCGTCTCACTTTGCGCAGGCTCTCTCCTGTATGGGGCCGGTTGTGGCCCTGGGCGGATGAGGTGTTGGGGCACGCTGTTGTCGACGCATTGGAATTGCTCCTTTGTGGCGCCGGAGTGGCCGCGGAGATTTGCGATGTACCGGGATGTGACGACAAGCGGCTCACGCTTCCTGCCGAAAGCCGCGCTGTGGCGGACTTTCAGTTTCATACTGATGGGACTGTTTCTGTTGCCGGGTGCGCTGCGTGCCCAGACAACGGGCTGCAACCTCACAGTGGCCGTGGGAACTCCGATTCCTGACAATACGGAGGTTGGATGTTCCAGTCCTTCGGGTCAGGCTGTGTCGGCGCTCAACCCGGGTTCCGCAGTCGGCGGGGATGCCGAAGTGACGGTCAGCGGTGTGTCGATCCATATTCCATCCATCGGCAGTGGAACTGCAATGAGCGGGATCGGTGTCACCACGGCGAGTGGTGCGGGTGTTGTGGGGAATGCCACCGTCACCGTCTCCGACACAACCATCATCAATACAAAATACAGCGGCACGTCACTCGGTATCGAGATCACGGTCGATGCTGCCAACGGCACCAGCATGGCGAATGGCATTCTGACGATGTCCGGGGTGAACGCGATCACAGTAGGGAATTTCACTGCCCCGGGAGAGCCGGACATGGCGCCGGGGCAGCCCGGTAACGGCGGCGGCATCCTGGTCAATGTGCGGGGAACCGGCAATGCCAGCGCGGAGATCCGTGGCCGGATCACGGTTGCCGTCAACACCTGGGACAGCGAACAATACGCACCGCTCCGACCGGCCGCCCCGGGCAGCCCGGGGCAGAATGACGGCATTGAGGTGACCTCTCGTGCGGGAAGCGCCATGCTCGACATGTCAAATCTTGATGCCGGGTCGTCGATCTTCGTCAATGGGGGCAACGGCATCTTCGTCGACTCGCTGTGCCAGAGAACACCGCCGACCTCCGCGACCTGTACCAATCCTGCCAGGGGCGGCAGTTCCCCGGCGAGGGCGGGGGCGGTTTCGATATCGGACATCAGCGCGAATCTCGTGATCACCGTTGACAACAGCTGGTACGGCAGCGGCTGGTCAGGGGATTCGTCAGGCACCGCCAACGCCGGGATCCTGGCGTCGTCCTACCAGATCGACGGTACGGTTGCGATTGGGAGTCCTTCGGATCCTGGGAGCGGCAACCATGCCACCATCAACACGTCCGGCCCGCTGTCCGATGCCATCCACGGCGTCGTGCAGGGCGGCAATGTCGATGCCAATCCGCAGGGCTTCGGTCTCTACATCAATAATACGGGGGCGCTCACCACGTCCGGGGCGGCCAGCAACGGCATTGAAGCCGGGGCCACCAACCAGGCCTTTGCCACCATGCGCTACACCAGTGGTGCGGTGGAACTTGGGGCGCAATATGACAGCTCCAACGTCGAGGTCGTCAACAGCGGTGCCATCACCACCACATCACTCACCCTGGATGCGCGGGCGAATTTCGCCGGACGCGACAGCGAGCACAATAGCGATCCCAGCAACGGCATTTACGCCTCGAGCTATTCGGCCGGGAGCGGAAGCTCCGGCAATATCGAAGTTCACAACCTCGCTGGCGGCAATATCACGACGCAGGGTCGGTTCAGTGATGCCATCATGGCGGAAACAATCTCCGCAGGCGGCGTTGCCGGCAGGATTGTGGTCAGCAACGCGGCGCGGCTGGAAGCCTCCGGCGATGCCGCCTCCGGGATTTACGTGCTGTCGCATGGCGGGCAGCCGTCGCCTGAGGATAGCGGGATCACCATCGCCAACAGTGGCACGCTGATCACGCATGGAGGGGACGCCGAGGATGAGGACCACGTCTCTCTCGATTCCAGCGCCATCCACGCCGAACTCGACAACCATCGGATCTCGATCACGAACAGCGGCACGATTATCTCGGATCAGTCCGAGGCGGTGCTGGCAATTGCCAACACGAGCGGCGCGTTCAGCCTGTTCAATTGCGGCACGATCTTTGGCGGCGATGCCGGCATCCGGCTGAGCGGCAATTTCAGTGAGGATCCGACCGACCCGGTGATTGACAATATTGCCGGCGGCACGATCGGTGCCCGCAGCGATCTTGCCATCGACACTGCGGCGACCACGCCAGCGAGCCCGCTGTGGATCAACAACAATGCCGGGGCGACCATCACCGGCTATGTCGCGCTTGGCGACGCCATCAATGTGATGAACAATGCCGGTCAGTGGAACCTGCGCAATTACAGCGAGATTTCCGGCACGCTGGGCGTTGCCGTCGCCGACTTCGGCCGTTCCGGGAGCAACGTCATCAACAACAGCGGCACCATCGCGCTTGCCGGGGCGCCGGTCTTCGGGGCGAGCGTGAATGCGGCGGGCGAATATCTGCCTTTGGCGCGCGGCAGCGTCGCCAGCACGACAGTCAGCACCCCCCTGAATGCGTCTGTTGCGGGCGGGCAGGTGCAGGGGCAGATCCTCGGGGTTGCGATCTTCAGTAATTCGGGGGTGATTGATCTGACCGCCAACGCGGCGGCGGGGGACGTGCTGGTGATTTCCGGCGGACACACCGCCGGCACGGACGGCCGGGGCGTATTTGTCGCCAATGGCGGCAGTCTTCGGCTCAACACCGTGCTCAATGAGGGCGGCATCCGGTCCCAGTCCGATATGCTGGTAGTGGATTCCACGAAGCCGGGCTCGGCACCGACGAAGATCCTGGTGATGAACGCCGGTGGCATGGGTGCGGCGACGGTCGGCGACGGCATCGCGCTGGTCGAGGTGCTCAACAAAGGCGCGTCGGCGTCGGGCGTGTTCGCGCTTGGTGGCCGCGCTGCTGGCGGTGCCTATGACTATGATCTGTACCAGAACGGGGTGGGGGCCGATGCCGCTGACGGCAACTGGTATCTGCGCTCCGGGATCCGTCCCGAAGTTGCGGTTGACAGCGTGGTACCGGCACTGGCGGCGCGGCTCTCGCTCAGCATGCTGGGCACCTCAGCCAGCCGCTATGGTGATCCCTCCGACGGCAGCGATATGTTCTCGCGCAACGGCAATATTGCTGCGGGCCAGGTCTGCGCCGATGAGGACAGCGCGAGCGGCAAAGCCCCGACTTACAGCAAGCTGCTGCGCCCCGAGGGACAGTGCCAGGGCACGCTGTTGTGGGGGCGGGTATTTGGCGAGCGCGGTTTGGCCGGGGGGAGCGGCGCAGGCCCGGCTTATGATTTTGCCTATGGCGGCTTCCAGGCAGGTGCCGATCTCTACCGCAGCAGCCGCAACAATGCTGGCCTTTATGCCGCAGTGGCGACGGCGAGCGCGGATGTCATGGCGGCACAAGTCGGCGGCTTTGCCGGACATCTCAGCCTCGACGCCTATGGGGTAGGAGCCTACTGGACCCATCGCAATCCGGGCGGCTGGTACAGCGACTTCGTGGTCCAGGGTGACTCCTATCAGGACATCCGTTCACGTTCGACGCTGGGTGTGACGCTCGCCACCACCGGCTGGGGGATCGCCGCCTCGGCGGAGACCGGCTATGTAATTGCGCTCGGCGATGTCATGAGCGTGATTCCGCAGGGGCAGCTGGTCTACCAGCGCACCGCCATCAATGACGGGGTCGACCCCTTCGGCCGTATCCGTTATGGCGCCACCGACGAGATCTATGGGCGGCTCGGGACCCGCCTGGCCAGGAACTGGCTCACCAGCAGCGGCCACAACCTGGTGACATGGATCGAGACCAGCGTCTGGCATCAGTTCGGCGAGGATGCCAACACAAGCTTTGCCAGCCTTCAGGGCAGCAACGCGGTGAATTTTGCCGCCCGTCTTGGCGGCACCTGGGCCCAGCTCGGCCTTGGCCTCTCCGGACAGCTGACGCGGAGCGTCAGCCTCTTCGGCAGTGGCGACTACAATATCGGTCTCAGCGATGGCGGTCATGGTCTTGGCGGCCGGGTCGGGCTCCGGCTGGCGTGGTGATTGTCTCACGCTTACGGGCGAAAGCGATCGCAGCGCAAGAAGAGTGCAGAACGAACCGCGCCGGATGGATTGTTCGGGGCGGGGCGATCCGGGCCGTTTGGCGGTCCGGCTCAAATGCCATTTCGTGACTCCTCTGAATCCCGCCGGGGCATTTTCCGGCAACGAATTCAAAGAAATTTCGGCGCGGCACGCCAGCGCTGTTACGCCCTTAACCGGTATGAGAAATGAGAATGGCGTGACGCTGCGCGGCGGCCGCTTGCGCGAGGCCTGCGCAAGCTTGGCGAAAACCACGGCGCCGGACAGCATTGGGTTGTCCTGATCTGCCGATCGGACGCCAACCCCGTCCTTGCCGGCGCGGGCGAGGGCCACCTCCTTAAACGGAAATGACGAAAACCCACATCTTTCGCCCCCGCCGCAGCGCCAAAGCGCTGGACAAATCGCCGCAAAAGAGGTTGTATAGAAGCCGCTACTCAACTCCTGCGTGTGTCGGTTGAGTTCTCGGGCAGTAGCCTTTTGTTCTGCATTTGTAAAGCGTTACCTTGCGTTTCAGGTGTTGTGAAGACGCCATGGGCGGCATTCGTTTTGCAACCTCTCCCCTGACGGTCTGACAGACAGCGAACCGGACAGCGGCAGCCTGGTGCGGCCGCAGGCGGTGTTGCGCTGTCGCTCTGTGTTTTGTCGGAGTGCGCGCGTGTTCCTGTGTCGAACGCGGCTCCATTGAATTTGCGTGATGACGTGTCTGGAAATGCTGTTGCCGACGGCCTGGCAGGGCCTCGTCGCAGGCGTGATTGTGAGGATTTGCGATGTACCGAAATGTGATGCCGGCTCGTTCAGCGGGTCTGTGGAGGGACTTTCACTGGCGGGCGGGATTGCTCATCCTGACTGCTCTCAGTGGCTCCCTGGCTTCCGACCAGGCGCGGGCCCAGGCGACCGGGGACTGCCATGTTGCAGTGACCGCAGGAGCCTCAATTCCGTCCAATTACGAGGTGGGATGCTCGAGTCCGACCAACCAGACTGCCGATTCCGCGCTCAATCCGGGCCAGCGCAACGGCACCGACAACGCGGTGGTATCGGTCACCGGTGTGACCATCTCTCTTCCCGCCGGCGGCAGCGCACGCAATGGCATCGGTGTCACGGCCGGGCACGGCAACCTCACCACACGGACGGATGGCGGCAATGCCGATGTCACGGTCACCGATACAACAATTACCGACCTCACCACCAACGGGCCATCGCTTGGCATCAACATCATGGTCGGTCCCGTCAATGGCTACTCGACGGCCTATGGCAACCTGACCATGTCCGGGACCAACGCGGTCACGATCGGCGGCTTTGATGGCGATGGCAAGGCGGACCCGTCTGCGGCCGGCAACGGTGGCGGCATCCTGGTCGATGTGCTGGGCATGGGCAATGCAACGGCGACCATCAGCGGGCGGATCAATGTCGGTGTCAACACGATCGGCAGTGAAGCTTTCCCGGGTGGCAGTCCCGGGCAGAATGACGCCATTGAGGTAACCTCGCGGGCCGGTACGGCGATGCTCGATATGTCGAACCTGGATCCGGGATCGACCGTCTTTGTCAATGGCGGCAACGCCATCTTCGTCGACTCGCTGTGCCAGGAGGCATCAGCGAGTGCGACCACCTGCAGCAATCCCGGCAATGGCGGCATTGTCCAGGTCTCGAATATCAGCTCCAATCTCGTGATCACGGTCGACAATTCGCATTACGGCAGTGGCTGGTCGGGGGATCCGCTGGGCACCGCCAACGCCGGCATCCTGGTGTCATCCTACGGGACCGAGGGTACGGTGTCGCTTGGCGATCCGGCGGATCCGTCGAGCGGCAATCATGCTGCCATAACCACTGCAGGTCCTCTGTCCGATGCCATTCGCGGCGTTGTGCAGGGGGGTAATGTCGATGCCAATCCGCAGGCGTTTGGACTTTACATCAATAATTCAGGCGCCCTGACCACAACCGGATCGGCCAGCAACGGCATTGAGGCGATTGCGACCAACGGTGCCTTTGTCACGACACGCTATACGGGTGGTGCCGTGGCACTGGGCGGCGCATTTGACTCCGCCAACGTCGAGGTCATCAACAGCGGCGCGATCACAACCACCGATCCCACGCTCGCGGCGCGTGCCAACCAGGGCGGCCGCGACAGCGAGCATTTGACCGATCCCAGCAATGGCATCTTCGCCTGGACCTATTCCGGCGGGACCGGCAGTTCGGGCAATATCGAAGTCCACAATCTTGTGGGTGGCGACATCACGGTCCAGGGCAGATTCAGCGATGCCATTATGGCGGAGAGCCGATCGCTCGGGGGCATCGCCGGCAGCGTCGTGGTCAGCAATGATGCGCGGCTGGAAGCTTTCGGGGATGGGGCGGCCGGCATTCAGGCGCTGTCCTATGGTCTGGTACCGTCGGCGGCCGGAGGCGGAATCACCATCACCAACAGCGGCACCATCCTGACCCATGGCGCAAATGCCACCGACGAGGAAGGTGTCACAGTCAATGCCGCCGGCATCAACGCCCAGCTCGACAATCATCTGATTTCGATCACCAATTCGGGTACGATTGGCGCCGATCAGGCGGAGGCCGTTCTGGCGACGGTGACGGATTCCGGCACGGGTGCCTTCAGGCTCTCCAATTCCGGCACGATCTTTGGCGGCGATGCCGGTATCCGGCTGATCGGCAACTTCGTTGAGGATCCGACCGACCCGGTGGTCGAGAACAACTTCGGTGGCACGATCGGTGCCCGCAGCGATCTTGCCATTGACAGCTCGGCGACCACCGCCGGCAGTCCGTTGTGGATCAACAACAATGCCGGAGCAACCATTACCGGCTATGTCACGCTTGGCGACGCCGTCAATGTGATGAATAACGCCGGTCAGTGGAACCTGCGCAACTACAGCGACATCACCGGCACGCTGGGGGTTGCGGTGGCCGATTTCGGAAAGTCCGGCGCCAATTCAATCGATAACAGCGGCACCATCGCGCTGGTCGGGGCTCCGGTCTCCGGGGCGAGCGTGAATGCGGCAGGCGAATATCTGCCTTTCGCGCCCGGCAGCGTCACCAATGCGGCAGTCAGCAACCCCCTGAATGCGTCGGTTCCGGGCGGGCCGGTGCAGGGTCAGATCCTCGGGGTCGCGACCTTCACCAATTCGGGGGTGATTGATCTGACCGCCAACCCGGCGGCGGGGGACGTGCTGGTGATCTCCGGCGGACATGCTGCGGGCACGGACGGCGGCGGCGTGTTTGTCGCCAATGGCGGCAGTCTGCGGCTCAACACTGTGCTCAATGAGGGCGGCATCCGGTCCCAGTCCGATATGCTGGTGCTGGATTCCACCAAGCTGGGCTCGGCACCGACGAAGATCCAGGTGATGAATGCCGGTGGCATGGGTGCGGCGACAGTCGGCGACGGTATCGCGCTGGTCGAGGTGCTCAACAAGGGGGCGTCGGCGTCAGGCGTATTCGCGCTTGGCGGTCGCGTTGCTGCCGGTGCCTTTGACTATGATCTGTTCCACAACGGGCTGGGAGCGGATGCGGCGGACGGCAACTGGTATCTGCGCTCGGAACTCCGTCCCGAAGTAGGTCCGGATACGGTGGTGCCGGCGCTGGCAGCCCGGCTCGGGCTTGCCATGCTCGGCACCTACGAGAACCGGGTCGGCGATGGCTTGGATGGTGCCGATGTCCTCGGCCGTCCCGGCATGGGCGCAGGCACCTGCTCCGACGGTGGCGAAGTGGAAAGACCGAAATTCTACACCAAGTATACCAAGGCACCGCGTCCCTCCGCCCAGTGCCACGCGACGCTGTTGTGGGGCCGGGTGTTCGGTGAGCAGGGAGCTGCAGGCGGCGGCAGCGCAACCAATGGTCTCTTCGGCAGCGCCGGCCCGGCCTACAGTTTCGGCTATGGCGGTTTCCAGGCCGGCGCCGACCTCTATCGCAGCGCGCGGGACAATGCCGGCCTCTATGCCTCGGCGGCGAGTGCAATCGCCGACGTGGCGAGCCCCGGTGGCGGGCTCAATAAGGGATATGTCAGCCTCAACGCCTATGGCATTGGCGGCTATTGGACGCACCGCGCACCAGGCGGCTGGTACAGCGACCTCGTGTTCCAGGGCAACTGGTATGACGACATCCGCTCCCGCTCGGCCGATGCCGTGAGCCTCAATACCAATGGCTGGGGGATCACGGCCTCGGCGGAGACCGGCTATGTCATCGCGCTCGGCAACGGCTACAGCGTGACACCACAGGGACAGCTGGTTTATCAGCGCACGGATATCCGGGACGGGATGGATCCGTTCGGGCGGGTCAATTTTGGCGCCACCGACGAGATCTATGGCCGGCTCGGGGCGCGCACCGCCAAAAGCTGGATCACGGACAGGGGCCAGACGGTGGTGACGTGGCTCAACACCAGCGTCTGGCATCAGTTCGGTAACGATGCCACCACCACTTTTGCGACGCTGCAGGGCACCAACCCGATGAGTTTTGAGGCAAATCTCGGCGGTACCTGGGCCCAGATCGGTCTCGGCATCTCCGGGCAGGTGACGCGCAGTGTCAGCATTTTCGGCAGTGCCGACTACAACATCGCCCTCAGTCAGCCCGGTCATGGTCTCGGCGGTCGGGCTGGCATAAGAGTGTCGTGGTGAGGAGGGGGCAGGACGCGAAAAGCCGGACCGGCTGACGCGACAGGCAGCTCCATCGGGTGGTGATGCGCGATCCCGATGGCGCGGAGAAGCGCTGATTTGGAGAAGGCGCGGAGACCGGATGGTTCCGAGTGATCCTGAATGACCGCTTCTCGCGGGTGGTTCTGGTGGCGTGCGAAATTCTGCAGCGATCCTCACGAGAAGTTCGGGTGTCTTAAAATGCATGTGCAGGACGGGACCAGCAGGGCGGATAACCACGGTGGGCGTCACCGGCTCGCAGCTTCATGGCTCGGCGTCCTCTTTCTCAGCACGGCCTCCTGCGCCATTGCCGGTCTGTCATCGGGGGCAGTGGCGCAGAGCCTGACAGCGAACGGCACAACCGAGACGGCCAGCGGGACGTATAATGCCGGAACAGCCACGGCACTCCGGGCCCTCAACAACGGCACCATAACGAGTTCAAGCCCGCTCACGGTCAGCTCGAGCAGCGACAGTGGCGCGGTCCAGGCCGAGTCGGGCGGACGGATCACGATCGGAAGTTCATCGCTCCCGGGTTCCACCGTCGATGCAGGCGGCGGCTCTGGATTCTACGTGTCCGGCAGTTCCAGCCGGATCACGATGTGGTCGACCGACGCCTTTTTTTCGGGATCGGGTATCGGTGCCTATGCCGTGGATGTTGCAAGTGCCGGTGCGTCGGCGGTGATCAATGGCGGGACGCTGAAAAGCACGTCTGCTCTGTCCGGTGCCAGCCTCTATGTCAGCGGGGGATCAATCTCCACCACCAGCACAATTATCTCCGATGTCGGTGCAAGATATGGCGCCTATGCAGAGACCGGCGGTGTGCTCAATCTCACCGGCGGTTCATTCAGCAACAACACCGGCGGCGCGGCTTGCGCAATATCGTCCTGCATCGGGGTTTACCTGTTGAGTTACACTTCCGGCAGCGTTTCAACGCTCAATGCCGACAATGTGGCGATTTCCACAGCCGGCGCGGATCGGGGCGCTGTGAGGCTGTCGGGCTACACCGCCGCCAATTTCACCGGGGGGTCGGTGACGACGACCGGAGATGGCAGCGTCGGGCTCTATGTCGTCGGCATGTCGATGTGGCCTGCCGATGCTAACGGCATGATCACCGCGACCGGGACGGTGATTTCGACCTCTGGTACGGACGCCTACGGTGCCTATGTCAACGGCGGGATCACGACACTGAAGGGGGTGGAGATCCAGACCCGTGGGGCCGGCGGTATCGGCGTGGTTGCCGGCAATGGCACGTCGGGTTCCTGGGAGGTGATCGGCACGATCAATCTCGAAAACACCAGCGTGATCACGACCGGTGCGAGCGCCACAGGCGTCTATGCCTGGGCCGGAGGTGTGGTCAATATCAGTGGCGGCTCGGTCACAACAAGCGGCGATGGCGCGATCGCTCTGCGGTCAGGATACACCGATGGGATCACGGCGGCAAAACTTGACGCCAGCGCCGTTCAGGTGACGACGTCGGGGCAGGGTTCACCCGGCGCATATGTGCTGGGGTCGTCATCTTTGAAACTCAGCAACGGCACGGTGATTGATGCCAAGGGTGAGGGGTCGGCTGCACTTTATGCCTCCATGACGGTGGCCAACAGCGTGACCGTTCAGGACAGCATGCTGCGGTCCGAACAGAGCGTCGGCGTCTTTGTGACGACCTATGTGGCCCGCAGCGCGTCGGAGGTCACGACCCAGTCCATTTATGTGGATGATGCGACGGCAATGACGCAGACGGTGGACCGCGGTGCGGTCCGGGGGCCTGCGGCTTTCACGCTTGCCCTCAACAATTCCACTCTGGAGGGAGCGGCAGCGGCATGGTCTGTGGTCGGAGGCAACGTCCTCAATGTCAACGCCGATGCGTCGCGGATTTCGGGAGCGTCGCTGATCGACGCCCTGTCGGAGGCCAATGTGACATTGCAGAACGGGACGCAGTGGCAGATTACGGGGGATTCGCGCGTCACCAATCTGACCAATGACGCCAGCACGGTTGGGTTTGCGGCCCCCCTGGATCGCACGCCGTCGAGCTTCAGGACGCTGGCGGTCGCCAATGATTATGTCGGCAAGGGCGGGACGCTTCGTTTCAACACGGTTCTGGAGGGCGACGGCGCGGCAACCGACCGCATGGTGGTGGGTGGCACGACCTCCGGCGCGAGCAAGATTGTGGTGACAAATGCCGGCGGGGGCGGAGCGCTGACCACGGGGAACGGCATCCAGCTGATCGAGGTGACGAATGGTGCGCCTGCCTCAACAGGGACCTTTGCGCTGGCCAATCGTGTCGCGGCCGGTGCCTATCAGTATCTGTTGCTCAAGGGCGGGCAGGGCGCGGATGCCGACGACGGCAACTGGTATCTGCACTCGCAATTGAACTGTGCTTTGCCCAATGCAGCCGGCTTGCTCGAATGCGGTGGTGGCGGTGGGGGCGGGTCCAGGGTGGCGCTTTACCGACCCGAGGTGGTGGTCGATACAGCCATTGCGGCGCTCGCGAGCCGCTTCGGGCTCGGCATGCTGGGAAGCTTTGACGAGCGCAGAGGCGGCCAATTGGGCGCCGGCGCTGGCACCACTTCAGACCTGCAACAGGCCATCTGGGGTCGTCTGTTTGGAGACACCGGCAGTACAGGGATGGGTTTCAACGGCAGCGTGGGCGAACGCAGCGCCGCGTTTGATCAGCATGGTCCCTCCTACAGCTTTTCCTTCGGGGGCATCCAGGCCGGCATCGATCTGATGCGCCGGGAGAACGCTGACGGATCGCAGGATGTGGCCGGATTCCATGTCGGGGCCGGGAGCGCCCGAGCGGATGTGGCGGCAGTGATTGATTTCGGGAACGGCGGCCAGGCGGGACGGGTGTCGATGGATGCTGCCTCGTTTGGCGGTTACTACAGCCATATCGGAGCGCATGGCTGGTATGTTGATGCGGCACTGCAGGCCACGCGCTATACGAATATCCAGGCGACATCGAACAGCGACGAGCCCCAGACGCTCAAAGCAGGCGGAACCGGCGTGGTCGTCTCGCTGGAGGGCGGCTATCCGGTGGCGCTGGGACATGGCTTTGTCCTCGAGCCGCAGGCGCAGCTGGTCTACCAGCATCTGGGCTTTGGCGATGGTGCCGACAAGTTCGGCCAGATCGCTTTCAGCGACAGTGACGCCGTCTATGGGCGCGTCTCCGGGCGTCTGTCGCGCAACTGGCTGCTTGAGGAGGGCCGCGCGTTGACGGCCTGGGCGCGGGCCAGCCTGTGGAGCGACTTCGGAGCGCAGGCCCATACCACCTTCTCGAACCTGCAGGGTCAAAACCAGGTGACGCTGGGCAGCGATCTCGGCGGGCGCTGGGCTGCGTTCGCCGTCGGAATTTCAGCGCCGATCCGGCGCAATGTGGCGCTGTTCACGGTCGCTGACTACAACGTCTCGGTAACCGAGACAGCCGGCCACAGCTGGGGCGGTCGGGCTGGCGTCACCGTCTTCTGGTAATCCGGCATTTCGTCTCGAGAGAGAAGATCGGAGCGCGGCTTTCAGGATCGGATCTGCGGACGCGCCGTCGTTCCCCCCTTGCCGGGTCCGGTTCGGCAGCGCGCAGAGCCTAAAGCGGCAATTTTCATCTTCGCCGCTCTGGTGAGGATCCGCTTTGCGCTTCCTGCTGCAGATAGCGCGCAGGCGGATCTGCGCGCTACGCAGAAGACGGGTCAGCCGGAATGTTCCGAGGGACGAGCTTGCGGGAAGCCTGTTTGCTGCGGTTCCGGCTCTGTAGGGCTGTATTTGGTATGTGATCGGCTGCGTTCAATAATGAGAGTCATCCCAAATCTCAGCTCAGACCGTTTCCGCGCCGCAGCCACGTGCCACGGACCGTTTCCCCGACAATGTCAGAAAGGCGATGCTTGTAGCGGTGGACATCTGATCGGCACGGTTGCGTTCAACAGGGAGGGTGGTATCTGGAGGAAACAAACGATGCGGACCGGTGCCTGTGGACTTTCGCAGGTTTCGTTCTGGTGTCGTAACAATTTGTCGTACGGTAAGTACGCGGACACGGGAGAGAAATGCCCAAGGGGCTGGCATCGGGTTTGGCCGTAGTCCGGTGTGGAGCGCTGGAGCCTTTGATCGGGACTGGTGCAACTGGCGGGGCGGGGCGCGATCGCGGATGCCTGTTTGTGGCTCTCGTACGGATGTCGCTGATTGCCTTTTGGAGTGCAACCCCGGTGCTGGCGCAGAGCGTCGTCATCGGCGGAGATGTCGGGCTCAATGATCCCAATTCCCAATAATCCCGGCTATGTTCCGGCTCTACCCGGAGGCAAACTTCGCCATGGGCTGTCACAGACCACGATCTGATCGTGGGCAATAGCAGCAATGGCACGCCTGATACCGGCGTCGCCGGAGCGGTGACGGTTCTTGGGAATTTCAGCAGCTATATCGGCAATCGGGCCGGGAGTTCCGGACGGGTGACGGTGAGTGGCAGTGGAGCTGAGTGGCACAGCGGCTATCGCGTGGAAATAGGTTCCGCAGGGAGCGGCAGGCTCGACATCAGCAACGGCGGCGTGGTCACCACGTCGGCGCCCGGTATCGGCGGAGTCGGGGTTATCGGCCTTGACAACACAGGCCTCGTGACCGTGAGCGGCACCGGATCGCTGTGGTACCTCGGAGATGTCGGGCGTGGCTATAGCGGAGGGCTCTATGTCGGGTCCGGAGGGACGCTGGAAATCAGCGGTGGCGGCTGGGTCGAGGGCAGTGGGGAAAGCTGTGTCGGGGGTCCGGACTCCCTGAGCGGCACGGCCGTGGTGCGCGTCAGCGGGCAAGGCTCGCAATGGATCACCGGGGGGGGAGCTGTTTGTCGGTGACACCAATAGCGGACCGGGTGGAGATCTCGGATCACGCGGCGATGTCGAGCGAGTCCGCCTATATTGGGTACTGGAGCTTTGACCGCGGGCCTGGAACCGGTGTGGTGACGGTGAGCGGGGCGGCGCGTGGCACAATGCAGAGGATATCTATGTCGGCTACTTCACTCATGGCACGCTGAGGATTTCTGAAGGTGGAGTGGTCTCTGGTGTCACCGGCTATATCGGCGGCTCTTCCTATGGTGCGACCTGGGGGATTGGCACCGGAGAAGTGGCCGTGAGCGGCACCGGATCGCGTTGGACCAATTCGGGGTCCGTGATTGTCGGCCTGGACGGCATAGGCACGCTGACGATTGCCGATTCCGCAACGGTGTCGGCCGCGAGCGGTGTGGTCATCGCCGAACTCAGCGGCAGCAGCGGCACGCTTCAATATCGGGGCTGCCTCCGGTGCCCCGGCAACGGCTGCCCCGGGTGCCCTTGATGCGCCGACGGTGGCGTTCGGTCACGGCGGCGGGGCCGCATCGTGTTTAATCACAGCGAGAGCAGCGGAAACTATGAATTCAGCCCATCCATATCGGGTGCCGGCATCGTTGACGTGCTTTCGGGTGCGACCTTGCTGAAGGGGACGAACAGCTACAGCGGACCGACAACGATATCGCGGGCGTGCTTCGCGCGGGGGGAGTTCCTTCAGTCCGAATTGGGTGCGATTAAATCTGTGGGTAAATTCCCCACGATTCCGTTTTGTTCATGCTGCGATTCGGTTCCGTTCCCCCAAGGGGGCGCGTGAGTGCGTTGAAGTAGGTGGCTGTTTGGATCTCTTGT